>DATINY010000333.1:0-40286 GCA_035473755.1 Streptosporangiaceae bacterium | reverse complement strand
CTCGGCGGCCTCGATCGAGAGCGCGTCCATCATCTCGATGGCGGCCGGGACGATGCCCGCCCCGATGATCGCCGACACCGCCGTCCCGCCCGCGCCGGTGGTCTCGAACGCGGCCAGCAGGCAGGTGACCATCTGCGGGATCCGGCTCAGCTTCACGATGATCTTGGTGACGATGCCGAGCGTGCCCTCGGAGCCGATGAAGGCCCCCACCAGGTCGTAGCCGGGCGCCGCCCCGGTGCCGTCGCCCAGCCAGGTCAGCTCGCCCGCCGGGGTGACGATCTCCAGCCCGGTGACGTGGTGCACGGTGAAGCCGTGCTTGAGGCAGTGGGCGCCGCCGGAGTTCTCCGCCACGTTGCCGCCGACCGAGCAGACCTGCTGGCTGGACGGGTCGGGGGCATAGAAGTAGCCGAACGGGCGGGCCGCGGTGCTCACCGCCAGGTTGGTGACTCCCGGCTCGACGATCGCCCGCTGGCTGTCCGGGTCGATGGCGATGATGCGGCGCATCCGGGAGGTGACGATCAGCACCCCGTCCGTGCGGCCGAGCGCGCCGCCGGACAGCCCGGTCCCGCTGCCGCGGGCCACGAACGGGACGCCCGCCCCGGCGCACACCCGGACCACCGCCGCGACCTGCTCCGCGGTCTGCGGCAGGACGACCAGCCCGGGCACGGCGCGGTGCGAGGTGAGGCCGTCGCACTCGTAGGTGCGCAGGTCGGCCGGGTCGGTCACCACCCCGTCCCGGCCGCAGATCTCCACCATCGCGGGGACCAGGTGCTCGATCATCGTTACCCCTTGGTGCGCGGCGTCACTATCTCCCAGGTTGCCCTGCGGCCCGGCCGATTTCCAGGGCCGCGCCCGGCGGAGGCGACCGGGGCCACCGGGGCCGGGAGCGGGCGGCGGTCAAGGCATGCGCTCATAGGCGGGGATGGTCAGGAATTCGGCGTAGGTGTCGGCCAGGCCGACCTCGGTGAACAGGGCGACCGCCTGGTCATAGCGGGGGGCGTCGAAGGCGGCGCCCGCGCTGGCGCGGATCTTGTCCAGCTCCTCGCCCATGATCCGCTCCACCAGGTCGCGGGTGACCAGGGGGCCGTCGTCGAGGGTGACGCTGTTGTGCAGCCACTGCCAGACCTGGGACCGGGCGATCTCCGCGGTGGCGGCGTCCTCCATCAGGTTGAAGATCGCCACCGCGCCGTTGCCGCCGAGCCAGGTGGCCAGGTACTGCAGGGCCACGCTGACGTCGTTGCGCAGGCCCGCCTCGGTGATCACGCCCGGGGTCTTGTCCACCGCCAGCAGATCGGGCCCGGTGACGCTGACCTCCTCCCGCAGCCGGTCCAGCTGGTTGGGCCGGTCGCCGAGCGCGGCGTCGAAGACCTCCTTGCACAGGGGTACCAGATCGGGGTGGGCGACCCAGGAGCCGTCGAAGCCGTCGCCGGACTCGCGGGTCTTGTCGTCACGCACCTTGGCCAGCGCGGTGGCGGTCACCTCCGGGTCGCGGCGGTTCGGGATGAACGCGGCCATCCCGCCCATCGCGTGCGCGCCCCGGCGGTGGCAGGTCTTGACCAGCAGCTCGGTGTAGGCGCGCATCATGGGCGCGGTCATGGTGACCGAGTTCCGCTCGGGCAGGACGAACTCCCGTCCCCGGGACCGGAACTTCTTGATGATGCTGAACAGGTAGTCCCAGCGGCCCGCGTTCAGTCCCGCGCTGTGGTCGCGCAGCTCGTAGAGGATCTCCTCCATCTCGAACGCGGCCGGGATGGTCTCGATCAGGACGGTGGCCCGGATCGTGCCGCGGGGGATGCCGAGGAAGTCCTGGGCCAGGTTGAAGGCGTCGTTCCAGAGCCCGGCCTCCCGGTGGCTCTCCATCTTGGCCAGGTAGAAATACGGCCCCTTGCCCTGGTCGAGCTGGCGCTGTGCGCAGTGGACGAAGTACAGCGCGAAGTCGAAGAGGCTGCCTGACACCCGCCGGCCGTCCACCAGCAGGTGCTTTTCGTCCAGATGCCAGCCGCGCGGCCGGACCACGATGGTCGCGAGCTCCTCGTCGGGCGCCAAGCGGTAGGACTTGCCTTCCTCGCTGGTGAAGTCCACGGTGCGGTCGAGGGCATCCCTCAGGTTGAGCTGGCCGGTGATCATGTTCTCCCAGAGCGGCGTGTTCGCGTCCTCGAAGTCGGCGAGCCACACGTTCGCCCCGGAGTTGAGCGCGTTGATCGTCATCTTCCGCTCGGTGGGGCCGGTGATCTCCACCCGGCGGTCGACCAGCCCGGGCGCGGGCGCCGCCACCCGCCAGGCCGGGTCATCCCGGATCTGGCGGGTCCCGGGGAGGAAGTCGAAGGTCCCGCCGGCCGAGATCTCCACCTGCCGGGTCTCGCGCGCCGCGAGCAGTGCCGCCCGCCTGGGGCCGAGCTCGCGCTGGAGCGAGGCCAGCAGGCGCAGCGCGTCGGGGGTGAGGATCTCGTCGTAGCGGTCCCCCCGCGGGCCGATGATCTCGACACCCTCGACAGCAGCCATGTCGCGCTCCTCCCGGTGATGATCACGTCTTGGGCACGCGTTGCGGATGGTGGCACCGACGCTAACTCCCGGCCATGAGCCGGGTCAAAGGCGGCCCTCCGGCCCCGGGGCACGGCCCGCTGCTCCCCGCCCGGGTGCGGGCGCGGGCCGGCCGGGCACAATCGCGGGCTCCCCGCTGTTTATTGAGGTGAATGAAACCATCAGACATGTCAGCATTGATTGCTCACCGTCCGGCGAAGGCCGCGCCCGGCGCCCACGAAAGGGGCAGTGAACTGCCCGGACACCGACCCAAGGCAGCGATGACTTTCCCCGAGGACCACACTGGCGAACTCGACCTGGCCGACCGGCATGCCCTGCGCCGGGTCGCGGGCCTGTCGACCGAACTCACCGACGTCACCGAAGTCGAGTACCGCGCCCTGCGGCTGGAGCGCGTGGTGCTCATCGGCGTGTGGACCGAGGGCACGCTGGCCGCGGCCGAGAACTCGCTGCGCGAGCTGTCCCGGCTCGCCGAGACGGCCGGGTCGGTCGTGCTGGACGGCATGGTGCAGCGACGCGGGCGGCCCGACCCGGCGACCTACGTCGGCGCGGGCAAGGCCGCCGAGCTGGCGGCACTGGTGACGGCGACCGGCGCCGACACGGTCATCTGCGACAACGAGCTCACCCCCGGCCAGCTGCGCCGCCTGGAGGGCGTGGTCAAGGTGAAGGTCATCGACCGCACCGCCCTCATCCTGGACATCTTCGCGCAGCATGCACGGAGCAAGGAGGGCAAGGCGCAGGTGGAGCTGGCGCAGCTACAGTACCTGCTGCCACGGCTGCGTGGCTGGGGCGAGTCGCTGTCCCGGCAGGCGGGCGGCCGGGTCGCCGGCGGCGGTGGCATCGGCACGCGCGGCCCCGGTGAAACCAAGATCGAGACTGACCGGCGCCGGATCCGGGCGCGCACGGCCAAGCTGCGCCGCCAGATCGCGGAGATGTCGGTGGGCCGCGAGGTCCAGCGCGGGCAGCGGCGCCGCCGGGAGGTGCCGGCCGTGGCCATCACGGGCTACACCAACGCCGGGAAATCGAGCCTGCTCAACGCGGCCACGGGGGCCGGTGTCCTGGTCGATGACTCGCTGTTCGCCACCCTGGACCCCTCGGTGCGCCGGGCCCGGACGCCGTCCGGCCGCTGGTTCACCCTGACCGACACGGTGGGTTTCGTCCGGCACCTGCCGCACCAGCTGGTGGAGGCGTTCCGTTCCACGCTGGAGGAGGTCGCCCAGGCCGATCTCATCCTGCACGTGGTGGACGGCAGTGACGCGGACCCGGCGGCGCAGATGTCGGCCGTGCGGGCGGTGCTCGCCGAGATCGGCGCCGCGGACGTGCCCGAGATCGTGGTCATCAACAAGGCCGACGACGCCGACCCGGTCGTGGTCAAGGGCCTGGAGGCGAACGAGCGGGGGTGCGTGGTGGTCTCCGCCCGGACCGGAGCGGGGATCGGCGACCTGCTCGCCGCCGTGGACGCCAGGCTGCCCCGGCGCGATCAGGAGATCTGTGTGCTCGTGCCCTACGGGCGGGGCGACCTGGTGGCCCGGGCGCACCAGGAGGGTGAGGTGCTCGCCATACGGCACGCGGCGGAAGGCACCGAGCTGACCGCGCGCGTTCCGCCGGGCCTGGCGGCCGAGCTGGCCGTCGTGACGGGCACTCCGGTGGCGGCCGCAGGAAATGCAATCGATTAGCAGAAATCGGAATTGCCGGCGGCGGCGATCATCCGTCTTGCTGCTACCTGCAACGATGGCTGGTTTGTGGAGCTGAGCCGGGTCTGAGCTGGGCCGGGACGCGTTGTGGGCGTGGCGGCGGGCGCCGGGACGGCTAAACGCAGCGGGCTTGGAAAAAAGCGGGAATTCGGGCCAGCGATCTTGGCAATCAGCCTGTACAAGCACCCCCGGGTGCAATAGCGTAACTGAACCGATATGTTGGTTGCCGCATCTTCGGAGCGCCCGCTCGCTCATGATCGTTTGGAGGCGATTCCGGGTACCCGGCGGTGATCTAGACAAGGCACGAGCCGTGGCAGGTGACCGCTCATGACGCAGGAGGCCCTTACCTTGGGGGTTCCTGCACGGGGGAGAGCGTTTCTGCGGGGGAGGGCTCATCGGTGACGATCCGCCTCTTGACGAACATCGGGCGCCTCTGGACCGGGTCCGAGGTGTGGAACAACGCTGCCATCCTGACTCAGGGCGACCGGATCGCGTGGGTGGGGCCCGCGGCCGAGCTGCCGCAGAGCCTGCCCGGGGTCGTGGACGACATCGTCGACGTGGATCAGGTGGAGAACCTCAACGGCGGGCTGGTCACGCCGGGCCTGATCGACGCGCACACCCACCCCGTCTACGCCGGGAACCGCTGGGCCGAGCTGGCCATGAGGTCCGGCGGGTCCTCAGCGAACGAGATCGCCGCCGCCGGCGGGGGGATGGCGTCGACGGTGACGGTCACCCGCGGGACCGACCCCTGGACCCTGTGCAACGGCGTCCGGGCCCGGCTGGCGGAATGGCTCCTGAGCGGGACCACCACGATCGAGGCCAAGACCGGGTACCACCTCACCCGGGATGGTGAGCTCGCCGACGTCCGGCTGCTCCGGTCGCTGGAGGGCGAGGTCGGCATGCCGCGGGTTCATGTGACCTTCCTCGCGGCCAACGCGGTGCCGCCCGAGTACTTCGGCCGCCGCCACGACTACGTCGACGCGGTCGGCACCTGGTGTGCCGATGCGGCCGCGGCCGGGGCCGACAGCGTGGACGTCTACTGCGAAGAGGGCCGGTTCACCGAGCGGGAGGCACGCTGGGTGCTCGGGGCGGGCCGCGCCTCCGGGCTCCTTCCCCGGCTGCACGCGTGCGGCCAGTCGCGCACCGGTGCCGCCCGCCTCGCCGCCGAGATGGGCTGCGCGTCGGCCGACCTGCTGCATGAGGCCGACGAGGAGGATGTCATCGCGCTGGCCACCGCCGGTGTGGCGAGCGTCCTGTGTCCCGGCACCGCGTTGGGGGCCGGCAAGATGCCGCCGGTCCGGGCGCTGCTCGACAAGGGCGTCGCGGTCGCGCTCGGCTCCGACCATGCGCCGGGCGGGAACGGCATGACCTCCATGTCGCTGGTCATCTCGCTCGCTATCGGCCACTTCGGGATGAGCGTCAGCGAGGCGCTGCGCGCGGCGACGCTGGGCGGCGCCCAGGCGCTGCGCACTCCCGACCGGGGCGCGATGGTGCGCGGGCGGTACGCCGACATCGTGGCCTGGGACGCCGACCACGAAGGCGCCTTCGCCTGGTCGTACGGCCTCAAGCCGCTCCGGGTCTGGCGGGGCGGCGAGCCGGCGCTGAGCTGAGCCGTCACCCAGCTGGCCCGGGCTGATCCGCAGCACCCGCTGTGGCGGTCTTGCCCGCGGGAACGACCCACCTGCTCCGATCCCCGCCTCCGGCGGCGCCTTCGTCATGGCATGCTTCAGGCATGGCTTCCCAGGCCGCTTCGGGCGGAACCCCCACCGCGAGCCCGGCGGTCGCGGTCGTGGTGGGCGAGGAGGAACTGCTGGTGGAGCGGGCCGTCGCCCGGCTGGTCGCGGCGGCGTCCGCCGCCACCGGCCCGGCCGGCGCCGGGGAGGGCCCGTTCCCGGCCCGCAGCGGCGTCCACGAGGTCAGCGGCGGCGCGCTCGGCCACGGTGACCTGGCCACGCTCACCGCGCCCTCCCTGTTCGGCGGCGACTGCGTGGTGGTGATCCGGGACGCACACAACGCCGGCAAAGACGTCGCGGAGGAGCTGACCCGGCTGGCGGCCGAGCCGCCGCCGGACGTGCGCCTGGTGGTCACCCATGCGGGCGGGGCCAGGGGCAAGGCGCTCCTGGCCGGCCTGGCCGGGAACGGGGCGCGGGTGTTCGAGTACCCCAAGATCACCAGGGTGTCCGACCGGATGGATTTCGTGCGGCAGGAATTCCGCGCGGCCGGGCGGACCATCAACGACGGCGGGGTGCGTGCCCTGATCGACGCGCTCGGGTCCGACCTGCGGGAGATAGCTTCCGCCTGCGCGCAGCTGGCGGCCGACACCACCGGCGTGATCGGCCAGCCCGAGGTCGCCAGGTATTACCGCGGGCGGGCCGAGGCCAGCGGTTTCTCGGTGGCCGACCGGGCGGTGGAGGGGCGCCTGTCCGACGCGCTCGAGCTGCTCCGCTGGGCACTCGCGGTGGGGGTGGCGCCGGTTCTGATCAGCAGCGGGCTCGCCCAGGGGGTCCGGCTGCTGGGCCGGGTCAGCGGCGCGCCACGGGGCCGGGGAAGCGCCGAGCTGGCGGCCGAGGTCGGTGCCCCGCCCTGGAAGATCGACCGGGTACGGCAGCAGTTGCGCGGGTGGGAACCCGATGGCATCGCGCGTGCGCTCGGTGCCGTGGCCGAGGCCGATGCGCAGGTCAAGGGGGAGGGAACGAGCCCTGGCTACGCGCTGGAAGTGGCGGTCCGCACCATCGTCGCCTGCCGGTCCGGCTCACCCAGCCGGGCCGGCCACTAGCGAGGGGTCAGGACTGGAGCTCGGCGGCGCGCTTGGCCATGGCCGACTTACGGTTCGCGGCCTGCTTCTTGTGGATCACGCCCTTGCTCGCGGCCTTGTCCAGGCTGCGGCTGGCGTCGCGCATGGCCAGCACCGCCGCGTCGGTGTCACCGGCGTCGGCTGCCTCGCGGAACCTGCGCACGCTGGTCTTCAGCGACGACTTGACGGCCTTGTTGCGCTGCCTGGCCTGCTCGTTCTGCTTGTTGCGCTTGATCTGCGACTTGATATTCGCCACGCGGAAGCCTCGCTTGGGGGTACTGGGTCTGGCTGGCCGAAGGACGCATCCCGCTCTTGCGCGGCAGCGCCGCACCATCAGCGGCGCACATCCATCCCGGCAAAGCAGGATAGCTCACCAGGGGCCACGGGCCCAAACCAGCGCCACGGCCACCCCGGATGGCGCGGGCACCCCGCGCGATCTGCGACCATGGACGGCGCGACAACCCGACTCGACCCTGGCGGATTCCTGTGGCACCACTGCCTGAGCAGCCCCCCGCGGACAGCGGGCGGGCCGCATCCCCCGGCCGGGGGTCGGCGCCGCACGGGAATACCCCCTTGGACATCATCAGGAACTTCTGCGTCATCGCGCACATCGACCACGGCAAGTCGACGCTGGCCGACCGGATGCTCGAGCTCACCGGCGTGGTGGGGGAGCGGCAGATGCGGGCGCAGTACCTGGACCGGATGGACATCGAGCGCGAGCGCGGCATCACCATCAAGAGCCAGGCCGTGCGGCTGCCCTGGACCGGCGCCGACGGCCGCCGGTACGTGCTGAACCTGATCGACACCCCGGGCCATGTCGACTTCTCCTACGAGGTCTCGCGGTCACTGGCCGCCTGCGAGGGGGCCATCCTGCTGGTCGACGCGGCGCAGGGGATCGAGGCCCAGACGCTGGCCAACCTGTACCTGGCGCTCGCGGGCGACCTGCACATCATCCCGGTGCTGAACAAGATCGACCTGCCCGCCGCCCAGCCGGCCAAGTATGCGCAGGAGCTGGGCGGCATCATCGGCTGCGACCCGGGCGATGTCATGCGGGTCTCGGCCAAGACCGGCGAAGGGGTCACTGACCTGCTGAACGCGGTCGTCGAGCAGGTCCCACCGCCTACCGGCGACACGTCCGCCCCCGCCCGCGCGCTCATCTTCGACTCCGTCTACGACACCTACCGGGGGGTGGTCACCTACGTCCGGGTGATGGACGGCCGGCTGCACCGGCGGGAGAAGACGCTGATGATGTCGACCAGGGCCACCCACGAGACGCTGGAGGTCGGCGTCATCTCCCCGGAGCCCATCCCCACCGACGGCCTGGGCGCGGGGGAGGTCGGCTACCTGATCACCGGCGTGAAGAACGTGCGGCAGGCCAGGGTCGGTGACACGGTGACCAGCGCCGCCCGCCCGGCGGCCGAGCCGCTCGCCGGGTACGACCACCCGCGCCCGATGGTGTTCTCCGGTCTGTACCCGGTCGAGGGCGACGACTACCCGCAGCTGCGCGACGCGCTCGACAAGCTGAGGCTGAACGACGCCGCGCTGGTCTACGAGCCGGAGACCTCGACCGCCCTCGGGTTCGGGTTCCGGTGCGGCTTCCTCGGCCTGCTGCACATGGAGATCGTCCGGGAGCGGCTGGAGCGGGAGTTCGACCTGACGCTGATCTCGACCGCGCCGAACGTCGTCTACCGGGTGGTCGAGGAGTCCGGGGAGGAGATCACCGTGACCAACCCGAGCGAGTTCCCCGACGGCAAGGTGGCCCAGATCTTCGAGCCGGTGGTGCGGGCCACGGTGCTGGCCCCCGCCGAGTACATCGGCACGATCATGGAGCTGTGCCAGGGGAGGCGGGGCACGCTGCTCGGCATGGACTACCTGTCCGCCGACCGGGTGGAGATCCGCTACACGATGCCCCTGGCCGAGATCATCTTCGACTTCTTCGACCAGCTCAAGTCGCGCACCCGCGGCTACGCCTCGCTTGACTACGAGCCCGCCGGCGAGGTCGAGGCCAACCTGGTGAAGGTGGACATCCTGCTGCAGGGCGAGTCGGTGGACGCGTTCAGCCAGATCGTCCACGCCGACGAGGCCCGCGAGTACGGCATTGCGATGACGTCCAAGCTGCGGGAGCTGATCCCGCGCCAGCAGTTCGAGGTGCCGATCCAGGCCGCGATCGGGTCGCGGATCATCGCCAGGGAAAACATCAGGGCGCTGCGCAAGGATGTGCTCGCCAAGTGCTACGGCGGCGACATCACCCGCAAGCGCAAGCTGCTGGAGAAGCAGAAGGAAGGCAAGCGCCGGATGAAGACCATCGGGCGGGTGGAGGTGCCGCAGGAGGCGTTCATCGCGGCCCTGTCCACCCAGCCGGACCGGCGCTAGCCGGCCTGGCCGCCGGCCGGGGCCAGACGGGGAAGCGGCTCAGCCGGCGGCCCCGCCGCGACTCGACACGGCCGCGACGATCGCGATGGCGGCGACCGCCACCAGCACGGTGAAACCAACGCCGATCCAGCCCAAGATGAGCCCGGCCAGGGCCATGCCCGCCCCCTGTTCCCTGGTCCGGCGGATCTGGCTGCGGGCCATATGGCCGCAGACGACGGCCGGGATCGTGGCCAGCGGCCCGAACATGAACTGGGCGATCCCGCAGATCAGGGACGTAATGGCCAGCGAGTTGGTCGTGGCCAGTTGCGGCTGGGCCAGCGGCGGCGGGGCGATCGGCCCCGCGCCGGGCAGGTCGACGACGACCGCGTCGAGCTCGGCGAAGGTGGTCGCGGTCATGGCCCGCTCCACCCTCGTGTCGTGCTCGTTCTTGTCCAGCCGGCCTTCGGTGTACGCCCTGGTGAGCAGCTCCACGGCGCGGTCGCGGTCCTCCGTGGAGGCACGCATCTGCGCCCGCGCCACGCCTGCTGTTCCATACCCCGGTCCCACCGTCATTGCCGCCTCCCACCGGACGAATGCTCCCAGGATAGACCGCGCAGCCAGCCCCATCGCCGGGCCTGGCGGCCCATCCGCGGCGCCGGCCGGGGGACGGCGGGTTCGCGGGCCGGCCGGCGGCCCGGATACCGTGCCAGATGTGGCAGCAGCACGAGTGATCTCAGTCAACACCGGCCGTGGGCGGGACGCGCAGTGGGCCGGCCGGCTCAAGCGGACGGCGATCGACAAGCGGCCCGTCCCGGGCCCGGTCGCGGTCGGGAGGCTCGGCCTGGCCGGCGACGAGCAAGTGGACAAGCCGGACCACGGCGGCTACGAGCAGGCGCTCTACGCCTACGCCCGGGAGGACCTGGACTGGTGGGTGGAGCGGCTGGGGCGTGAGCTGCCCAGCGGGGCGTTCGGCGAGAACATCACCACCAGCGGGCTCGAGGTCACCGGTGCCCTGATCGGGGAGGTGTGGCGGCTCGGCTCGGCCGTGGTTCAGGTCACCTCGCCCCGGATCCCGTGCGTGGTCTTCGCCGGCTGGATGGACGAGGGCCAGTGGGTCAAGCGCTTCGCCGACTCCGGCCGGACCGGCGCCTACCTGCGCGTGCTTGAGGAGGGGCGGGTCGGCGCGGATGACCCGGCCGAGGTGCTGACGCGCCCGGCCATCCGGGTGACGGTCGCCGAGTCGGCGCGCGCCTACTACGGGGACACCGGGCTGATGCGGCGGCTGCTGCAGGTCGAGGGCCGCAGCAGCAAGTGGGATGAGATCGCGGTGTCGGTATTCGGCCGGGCGGCCTCCCGCGCCGGGGCGGCGGCCGGCGCCGGCCTGGACGGGACGGGCACGCCCGGTGGCTGAGCCGGTGCGCTGACATGCCGGGCACGCTCCCGGCCGGCGAGCCGGTCCCGGCCGATGGCGCCCTGCCCGCGAGCGCGGCGGCGGGCCTGGGACAGCGGCCGTTCGGCATCTATGTTCATGTGCCCTTCTGCCGGACCCGCTGCGGCTACTGCGACTTCAACACCTACACGGCAGCCGAGCTCGGGCCCGGGGCCAGCCGGGACTCCTACCCCGGCCTGGCGGTCGCCGAGGTGCGGCTGGCCCGGCGGGTGCTCGGCGCCGCCAGCCTGCCGGTGACGAGCGTGTTCTTCGGCGGCGGGACTCCCACCCTGCTGCCGCCCACTGCGCTGGCCGGGATCCTGCGGGCCATCGATGGCGAGTTCGGGCTCGCCGGCGGCGCCGAGGTGACGGTGGAAGCCAACCCGGAGACCGTGGACGAGCGGGTGCTCGCCGGGCTGCGGGCCGGCGGCGTGACCCGCGTCTCGCTCGGCATGCAGAGCGCCGTTCCGCACGTGCTGGCCGTGCTGGACCGGGTGCACGAGCCCGGCCGGCCCACCCGGTGCGTGCGGTGGGCGCATGAGGCCGGGTTCTCCCACGTGAGCCTGGACCTGATCTACGGCACCCCCGGCGAGAGCGACGCCGACTGGCGGGAGTCACTGGGGGCGGCGCTGGCGGCGGGCCCCGACCACATCTCCGCCTACTCACTGATCGTGGAGGAGGGAACCGCCCTGGCCGCGCGGATCGGCCGGGGCCAGGTCGCGGCCCCCGACGACGACACGATGGCCGACCGCTACCTGATCGCCGACGAGGTGCTCGGCGCCCACGGCATGACCTGGTATGAGATCTCCAACTGGGCGGCCTGCGACGCGGCCCGGTGCCGGCACAACCTGCTCTACTGGATCGGCGGGGACTGGTGGGGGATCGGCCCGGGCGCGCACAGCCACGTCGGCGGCACCCGGTGGTGGAACGTCAAGCATCCGGCCGCCTATGCGACGCGGATCGCCGCCGGCCAGAGCCCGGCCCAGGCCCGGGAGGTACTGGCCGAACCGGAGCGGCGGCTGGAGCGGATCTTGCTGCTGACGCGGCTCGCCTCGGGCTGCCCGCTGGCCGAGCTGGAGCCGGCCGGGCGGGCGGCGGCGGCGGACGCGGTCGCCGCCGGGCTGGCGTCCGGGGCTGCCTACTCGTCGGGCCGGGTCGTCCTCACGCGCCGGGGGCGCCTGCTGGCCGACGCCGTCGTCCGCGACCTGACGCCGTAGCACGCCTCCCGCGGGCTATCGCACCAGCGGCGCGCACAGCCAGCGGGGGAAGGCGTACACCTGGCCACGGCGCGCCGCCGCCGCCGCGCGCACCAGGAACGCCAGCGCCGTCAGCCACAGCGCGGCGACCAGCGGCACCACGACGGTCAGCGCGACCCGGGGGGAATCGAGCACCAGCATCGCGCCGATGATCGCGGCGGACAGTTCGTACAGGGTCACGGTGAGCCAGACGTTGACCGCCTGGGCCGCGTGCACCCGGAGCCAGCGCGATCGGCGCAGGGACGCCAGGTAGACGGCCAGCGGCAGCAGGAAGCCGGAGACCGGCACCGTGAGGTAGCCGAGCATGGCCCAGCCGACGTCCGGGGGTCCGGCCGCCGCATCGGGCGTGGCTGGGCCGGCCGGGCCCGGGCGTGCCCGGAGCGTATCCACCCCGGCGGCGGCCCCGCCGCCGGGGTGGAGGTACTCCTCGTGAGTGACCGGGGTAGCCGCATGCTCCCAGCCGCCGTCGGCCGCCGGGAACTCCACCACCTGGGATCCGCCTGCCGGGTAGCCGCCCGGCGGCCGGTCCGTCGCCGGGTAGGCCTCGGGCGGGTAGCCATTGGCCGGGTAGGCGCCGGGCGGGTATCCGCTGGATGGATATCCGGCCGGCTGGTAGCCGGCCGCGGCCGGGTAGTCCGGCGTGGAAGGGTAGCCGGGCGGCGGCGGGTAGCCCGAGAAATAGGTGTCCCGCGGGGAGTAGGTGTCCTGGGGGTAGTCGGGCAGGTCCGGGTAGCCGCCTGGCCCGGAACCGCCCCCGGCTGGATGGCCGGGCGGAGGCCGGTAGCCGGTCTCCGGCGGGTAATCCGCCAGCGGCGGGGGCGTCCCGTTGGCCGGGTAGCTGGCTGCCGCGCGGTGGCCGTTGCCCGGCTGGTCCGCCGGGTACCGGTGCCGGGGCGCAGCCGGCCATTCCTCAGGGGCTCCAGGACGCTGGCCCCGGCCGGCCGGCCTTTCCTCCGGGGCTCCAGGACGCTGGCCCCGGCCGGCCGGCCTTTCCTCCGGGGAAGGGGGCGGCCATGGGGCGGGCGGCTCGGGTGGGTGGCTGGTCATGATTTCTCGGCGGGCCTTCGATCCTCAAACGCCCCGGCCGGATCGCTGGTTCCAGGCGCGGTGACGAAGTCGATCAGTTCCTCGACCCGGCCCAGCAGCGTCGGCTCCAGGTCGGCGTAGCTGGCCGCGCCGCTGAGCACCCTCCGCCATCCGGCGGCGGTGTCCCCGCCCCAGCCCAGGGCCTGCATCACGCCTTCCTTCCAGGGCGTTCCCCGCGGGACGGCGGGCCAGGCACCGATGCCGAGGCTGGCCGGCTTGACCGCCTGCCAGATGTCGATGAAGGGGTGGCCCACCACCAGCACGTGCGGCGAGCTGACCTGGGCCGCGATCCGGCTCTCCTTGCTGCCGGTCACCAGGTGGTCGACGAGGACCCCGAGCCTGCGCGCGGGGCCGGGCGCGAACCCGGCGACGATCGAGGGCAGGTGGTCCACCCCGGCCAGGTACTCGACCACCACCCCCACCTCGCGCAGGTCGTCTCCCCAGATCTTTTCGACCAGGTCGGCGTCCTGGCGGCCCTCCACATAGATCCGGCTGGCCCTGGCCACCCGGGCCCGGGCGGCTGGTCCCGCGGCACCCCTCGGCGCCGCGACCGACCCCGACGCCGTCCGGGCGGCCGCGGGGAGCCCGGGCTGCCGCGGCCTGACCAGGGTGACCGGCCTGCCCTCCAGCAGGAACCCGCCCCGCGTGAGCGGGAACACCCGCTGCCGGCCGGCCCGGTCCTCGAGCGTCACGAGCTGCTTCTCGCACTCGGCCACGGCCCCGCAGAAGCCTCCGCCGGCCTCCTCCACCACGAGTCCACGTTCGGCTGGCACCTGCGGGAACTCCGCACGGCGGCGGCGTCCTGCGCCTTCCGCGAGCACGTCAGGGCCGTAGTCCCGCCTCATCCCGCTCCACCGTCGGTCAGCCCGGCGGCAGCGCTCTGCCGGCCAGGGCACAGATCATGCCGAGCACGAACCTACCGGATCGGCGGCAGCCCGCCGTGCCACCTCAGTCAGAGTGGCATCATGCGGCCCAGTTCAGCGCGGGCCGCCGGGCCGCCAGTGTGGGCGGAACGGTGCCAGGACGCCCTGGCCGCCATAGACTTGGCACTCGGGAGGATCGAGTGCCAGAGAGGGGATACGTGCTCGACGACAGGAAGCTCGACGTGCTGCGCGCCATCGTGCAGGACTACGTGTCCACCATGGAACCGGTGGGCTCGAAGTCGCTCGTCGACCGGCATCACCTGGATGTATCGCCCGCCACCATCCGTAACGACATGGCCGTGCTCGAGGAGCAGGGATACATCGCGCAGCCGCACACGAGCGCGGGCCGGATCCCCACCGACAAGGGGTACCGGCTGTTCGTCGACCGCCTGTCCGGGGTCAAGCCGCTGTCGGCCGCCGAGCGGCGGGCGATCGAGACGTTCCTGGCCGGCGCCTACGACCTGGACGACGTGGTCACGCGCACCGTACGCCTGCTGGCCCAGCTGACGCGGCAGGTGGCGGTGGTGCAGTATCCCTCCCTGACCAGGTCGTCGATCCGGCACGTGGAGCTGGTGCCGCTGGCGGCGAAGCGGCTGCTGCTGGTGATGATCACCGACACCGGCCGGGTGCAGCAGCGCATGGTGGAGCTGCCCGCGCCGATCGAGGAGGACGCCGTCACCCAGCTGCGCGCGGTTCTGAACGCCTGCCTCGATGGGCGGATGCTGACCGAGGTAGCCTCGGTGGTCGCCGACCTGCCGGAGCGGGTCCAGCCCAGCGAACGGCCGAACGCCGCCGCTGTTTTCTCGGTGATCCTGGAAAACCTGGTCGAACGGAACGAGGAGAAGGTCGTGGTCGGCGGGGCGTCGAACCTCACCCCCGCCGATTTCTCCCAGGGCCTGCATGAGGTTCTCGAATCGCTTGAAGAGCAGGTGGTGCTCATGCGGTTGCTGGGTGAGTCGGTGGACCAGTCGGCGGTGACCGTCCGGATCGGGGCCGAGAACCCGGTGGCCGGCCTGCGCAGCACCTCCCTGGTGGTCGCCGGCTACGGCAGCGGCGACCAGGCGGTGGCCCGGCTCGGCGTGCTCGGGCCCACCCGGATGGATTACCCGACGGCGATGGGAGCGGTACGCGCGGTGGCACGGTACGTGGGCCAGATCCTGGCGGGGACCTGATCGTGAACGACTACTACGGGATACTCGGCATCCGCCGCGACGCGAGTCCCGACGAGATCAAGAAGGCTTACCGCCGGCTCGCGCGGGAGCTGCATCCGGATGTCAACCCGGACCCGCAGACCCAGGAGCGGTTCAAGGAGATCACGCAGGCCTACGAGGTGCTCTCCGACCCGGAGAAGCGCCAGATGTACGACCTGGGCGCCGACCCGTTTGCCCGGCCCGGGGCCGGGCCGGGCGCGCCGGGCGGGTTCGGCGCCGGGTTCCCATTCAGCGACATCATGGACGCGTTCTTCGGCACCGGCTCGGGCTCGCGGGGGCCGCGCAGCCGCGCTCGCCGGGGCCGCAACGCCACCATCCGGGTCGACCTCGACCTCTCCGAATGCGCGTTCGGGGCGACCAGGGAGCTGGTGGTGGACACCGCCGTGGTCTGCCCGACCTGCTCGGGCGAGGGCACCGCGCCCGGGACCCATCCCGAGACCTGCGACGTGTGCGCCGGCCGGGGCGAGGTAAGCCAGGTCGCCAGGTCCTTCCTCGGCCAGGTGATGACCTCCCGGCCATGCCCCGCCTGCGGCGGCTACGGCACCATCATCCGGCGGCCATGCCCCGAATGCGACGCGGACGGCCGGGTGCGCACCCGCCGCACCATCAAGGTCCGGATCCCGGCGGGTGTCGAGGACGGGACCCACATCCAGCTCGCGGGCGAGGGGGAGATCGGCCCCGGTGGCGGGCCGCCCGGCGACCTGTTCCTCGAGATCGTCCAGCGGCCGCACTCGATCTTCGAGCGCCAGGGAGACGATCTTCACTGCACGGTCACGATCCCGATGGTGTCCGCCGCCCTCGGGGCGACCTTGTCGGTGGAGACGCTGGACGGCGCCAGGGACCTGGACATCCGCCCGGGCACGCAGTCCGGCCAGGTCATCCCGCTTTATGGGCTGGGAGTGCGGCACCTGAACGATTCCGGGCGCGGTGACCTGGTCATCCACGTGACGGTGGAGACGCCGGCCAAGATCGACGAGGAGCAGGAGGCACTGCTCAAGCAGCTGGCCAAGCTCCGGGGTGAGGAGGCCCCGCCGGGCAGGTTCGCGCCCGGCCAGCATGGGTTCTTCTCCCGGCTGCGGGACGCGTTCAACGGCCGCTGACCGGGCAGCCGCACCAGGCGGCGAGACCCGAAGCGAGGAGACCACGGGCCGGGAAGCACCGGACCGGGGTGAGCAGGGCCGGGACGCACGGCCGCCGGTCTTCCTCGCCCCGGCTGGTGAGCTGGGCGGCGATGTGATCGTCCTGTCCGGCCCGGAGGGCCGCCACGGCGCCACGGTCCGCCGTCTCACCCCGGGGGAGCGGGTGGACGTGACCGATGGGGCGGGTAATCTCGCCGAGTGCGTGGTCACGCAGGCCGGGGGCGGCGTGCTGCATCTCGCCGTCCGGTCGCGCCGGGCGGAGCCGCCCGCCAACCCCGCGGTGGTGGTGGTGCAGGCGCTGCCCAAGGGGGACCGCGGCCCGCTGGCGGTGGAGCTGATGACCGAGGCGGGGGTGGACGTGATCGTGCCCTGGGCCGCGCAGCGCTGCGTCACCCAGTGGCATGGTGAGCGCGGGGAGCGGGCGCTGGCGCGCTGGCGGGCGACCGCCCGCGAGGCCGCCAAGCAGGCCCGGCGGACCCGGTTCCCGGAAGTAGCCGGGCTCGCGTCCACGCCGGACGTGATCCGCGCCGTGGAGTCGGCGGCCCTGGCCGTGCTGCTCGATCCGGGCGCCGACAGCGCGCTGAGCACGGTGCCGCTGCCATCGTCGGGCGATCTGGTGGTGATCGTCGGCCCGGAGGGCGGCCTGAGCCCGGCCGAGACGGCTGCGCTGGCCGGGGCCGGTGCCATGGCTGCCCACCTGGGCCCCACCGTGCTGCGGACCTCCACCGCCGGGCTGGTCGCCGCGTCGGTCATGCTCAGCCGGGCTGGCCGGTGGTGACTAGCCCGGTGGTGACTAGCACGGCGGTGACCAGCCCGCGCTGACGCTGCGGGGTGCGCCCTAGCCGGCGGCTACGAGCTCTGGGACGGGCTGGCCGACTTGCAGCTGGCGGATGCGAAGTTCGCCACCGTGTGGATGCCCGAGCCGCCGAGCGACACCGCGCTGGTCGATGCGGTGTCGGTGGGCGCCGGGGCGGGCGACGTCGGGACGGTGGTATCGGTCGGTACCGGGGTTGGCGTGTCCGTGGGGGTGGAACTGTCGCTCGCCGATGGGGTCGGTGTGGACTGAGCCTTCGGGGCCTTTGAGCAGCTGGCGTCCGGCGACGGCCGGGCGGACCCGGTCTGGCCGCTGGTGGGCACGGCGCCAGACGGGACGGACTGCCCGTTCAGGGTGGGCGCCTGGCTCCCGCCCGAGCTGCCGGGACCGTGGCTGGCCGGGGTGCCGCTGGGGAAGAGCTCGAGCACCAGGTTGTCCCGCACCTGGGCGAGGCCGTAGACCCCGGCGACGACGATCACCACGGCGCCCGCCACCGCCAGGGCGGGCCGCAGCCAGCCCAGGTTGGAGCCTGAGCGGGGGCCCCGGTGTCCGTGGCCGGGAACGCGTGATGGCGGCTTGAACAGGGCGACGATGCTGGCCACCGTCGAACTCAGCAGGCCGGCGAGCGCCGCCCATGGCCCGCCGCGTTCGGCAATGGTGGTGCGCAGGCCGGTGAACGCCGGCTCGAGCCGGATCACGATCAGCCGGGCCAGGTCCACGCACTCGGTCAGCATCAGTGATGCCTGCCGCACCAGCCATGGCGCATGCGTCCGCCGGTGGATCCGCTCGAGACCGTCTTCGGGCTCGACGGAATCCACCTCCGCGTGCAGTGCACGGCGGAGAATCTGGTCGATGTCCCCATTAACTGGTGTCATGCGTGACGCTCCAGGCCGTTTCCGGCCCCCCCGGCCCTTCTCATTTCTCCATCTCCAGTACGGTCCGCAAGGACGCGATGGCCCGGGCGGTGTGACTCTTGACCGCGCCTCTGCTGATCCCCATGGTGGTGGCGATCTGTGCTTCGGAAAGGTCCCCGTAGTAGCGCAGCACGAGCGCTTCGCGCTGGCGTGGTGGCAGGGAGCGCAGGGCCGTGACCACGGCGGTGCGCTCCAGCAGGGTCAGTGCCCCCTGTTCGGCGCTGGGCATGTCCGGTGCGGGCTTGGGGGCGTTGCGGTCGACCACCACCCGGTGCCGCAGGACCGACCGTGACCGGTTCACCACCGACTGGCGCAGGTAGGACAGGGCCTTGTCGTTGTCCCGCAGCCGCCGCCAGGCGCCGTGCATGGCGATGAAGGAGTCCTGGACCACTTCCTCAGCGGTCGCGACGTCGCGCACCAGCAGGGCGGCCAGGCGCACCAGCGAGCGGTAGTGCGTGCTGTACATCGCGGTGACAGCCTGCTCCGCATCCCACTCCGCGGGCACCGAACCAAGCGCGCTTTCTGCCACTAGGACCTCGGTCACGTGAATGGGACGCGCTGGACCCGCGTCAGGTTCACCTGCAGCCATGTCAAACTTGGGCACCGCGTTCATGCCGGCAGCCTGATCTCACCGAACCCACCCCCAGAACTCATCCATCCAGGCGTAAGTGCCTGTGATGTATACCGATCCGGGCGACGCATCCGTTGCGCGGGGAGGAACCTGTCAGCTTGGTCCATGCGCAGTGGGGGCGTGCGCCGAGGATTCGCAACCATGCCACCTTATATGTCGGCGGCCTGTTCGGGGGGTTACAAGCTAAGATCGCTCCGTGGCGGATTGCCTTTTCTGCGCGATCGTAGCGGGGGATGTCCTGGCCCAGCGCGTGGCCGAGACGGACCGCGCCCTGGCCTTCCGGGACATCAACCCGCAGGCGCCCACCCATGTGCTTGTCATACCGAAGGACCATTATCCCGGCCTGGCCTCCCTCGCCGCCGCCGACGACGGCCTGCTGGACGAGGTGGCGGCCCTGGCGCACAAGGTCGCCGAGGACGAAGGGGTGAGCGAGACCGGGTACCGGGTGGTCTTCAACACCGGGCCGCAGGCCGGGCAGACGGTGTTCCACGCCCACGCCCACGTCCTCGGTGGCCGGCCGCTCGGCTGGCCACCGGGCTGAGCCGCGTGGATAGCATGAGGACCATGCGAGCGCGGGCATGCGAGCGCGGGCACGCGCCTGGTGCCCCTTCGGAGACAACGAATTGACAGACACGTCCGGCGATTCCCGGAACCGCATCCGCGGGGAAACCCCGGCCGGCCCACCGGCTGGCGAGCCTACCCAGGTCAAGGTCGTCATCCCCGATGAGCACTCGATGGTCGCCCTGCTGGGATCCGGCGACGAGCTGCTGCGGGTGATCGAGGACTCGTTCGACGCCGACATCCACGTCCGGGGCAACGAGATCACGATCTCCGGCGCACCGGCCGAGACGGCGCTGGTAGCCGAGCTGTTCGAGGAGCTCACCGCCCTGCTGGCCGGGGGCGCGGAGCTCACGGCCGGCGCGGTGGAGCGGATCGTGCCCATGCTCCGCCGCAAATCGGGCGTGCGCCCGGCGGAGGTGCTGACCCTCGACATCCTGTCCTCCCGCGGCCGGACGATCCGCCCCAAGACGCTCAACCAGAAGCGGTACGTGGACGCCATCGACCAGCACACGATCGTCTTCTGCATCGGCCCGGCCGGGACCGGGAAGACCTACCTGGCCATGGCCAAGGCGGTGAAGGCGCTGCAGGCCAAGGAGGTGACCCGGATCATCCTCACCCGGCCGGCGGTGGAGGCGGGGGAGCGCCTCGGCTTCCTCCCCGGCACCCTGTACGAGAAGATCGACCCCACCTGCGGCCCCTGTACGACGCGCTGCACGACATGATCGACCCGGAGTCGATCCCCCGGCTGATGGCCGCCGGCACGATCGAGGTCGCGCCGCTCGCCTACATGCGCGGGCGGACCCTCAACGACTCGTTCATCCTCCTGGACGAGGCGCAGAACACCTCGCCCGAGCAGATGAAGATGTTCCTCACCCGGCTCGGCTTCGGCGCCAGGATGGTGGTGACCGGCGACATCACCCAGGTGGACCTGCCGGCCAATCAGGCCGGCGGCCTGCAGCTCGTGCAGGAGATCCTCGACGGCGTCGAAGACATCTACTTCGCCCGGCTGAACAGCCACGACGTGGTCCGGCACCGGCTGGTCAGTGACATCGTCAACGCCTACGAGGCCTACGACGCGCGCACCCGGGGGGCCTCGGGGCGCGCGCAGCGGATGCCCGGCAACGGGCGCCGGGACGGCATCCGTGACCGCGCGCAGCGCGAGGGCCGGGGGGCGCCGGGCGCCTCCCGTGGCGTCGGCCCCCGTGATCAGTGAGCGGCGGCGCCCGGTGACACGGCCGGGCGCGGCGAACGGGGCCAGCGGGTGAGCATCGAGGTCGCCAACGAGTCGGGGATCATGGTGGACGAGCCCGGCCTGGCCGCCCTGGCCCGGTATGTACTCGACACCATGCGCATGCACCCGCTGGCGGAGCTGTCCGTTTTGCTGGTGGATGCGGGCACCATGGCCGACCTGCACCAGCGCTGGCTGGGTGAGCCCGGGCCAACCGACGTCCTGGCCTTTCCCATGGACGAGCTGGGGCCACCGCCGCCCGGGAGCGACCGCGCCGACCGCGCCGATGAGCAGGGCACGGCGCCGGAGCTGCTCGGTGACGTCGTGCTCTGCCCGGAGGTCGCCACCGAGCAGGCGCGGGAAGCGCACCACCCGGTGGCCGACGAGCTGGAGATGCTGTGCACCCACGGCATCTTGCACCTGCTCGGATTCGATCACGCCGACCCGGACGAGCATGCCACGATGTTCGGGCTGCAGGACCGGCTGCTGGGCGCCTGGCGAGCCGAGCAGGCGGCGGGCCGGGAGCGCAAGGCGCTGGACGAATCTGGGTGATGCGATGGCGTGGCTGGTTGCCGCCGCTCTGGTGCTCGTGCTGCTGGCCGGGCTGTGCGTCGCCACCGAGGTCGCCTTCATCCGCATCTCCCGCGCGGGCGGCCGGGAGCTGACCCGGGGCCGGAAACGGCGCGGGACCGGGCGGCTCCCGGCCGTGCTGGCCGATGCGCCGGTCTACCTGAGCGTGCTGCTGCTGGTCCAGATCTGCTGTGAGACGGCCGCGACGGTCCTGGTGACGGCCGCGCTGCTGCACTGGCTGGGCTCGGGCTGGCGGACCTTCCTCATCGCGGTGGCGGTGATGGCCGCGGTGCTGTACCTGGTGGCCGGGATCGCTCCCCGGATGCTGGGCCGGCAGCACGAGGGGCAGCTGGCAGCGGCCGCCGCCGGCGTCCTCTACCCGGTGGTGCGGGTGCTCGGCCCGCTGCCGCGGGTGCTGCTCGCGGTCGGCAGCGCGCTCACGCCGGGCCGCGGCTCCCAGGATGGAACCCAGGCCTCCGAAGAGGAGCTGCGGGGCCTGGTGGACCTGCTGGAGCAGCGCCGGGTCATCGAGCCGGGCGAGAGCGCGATGATGCAGTCGGTGTTCGAGCTGGGCGAGACGATCGTGCGCGAGGTCATGGTCCCCCGTACCGACATGGTCTTCGTCGAGCGCGGCAAGACCGTCCGGCAGGCGCTCTCGCTGGCCCTGCGCAGCGGCTTCTCGCGGGTTCCCGTGGTCGGCGAGAACGAG
Source organism: Streptosporangiaceae bacterium (assembly GCA_035473755.1). Taxonomy (GTDB): domain Bacteria; phylum Actinomycetota; class Actinomycetes; order Streptosporangiales; family Streptosporangiaceae; genus UBA9676. Next base: position 18,437 of record DATINY010000333.1, on the reverse strand, counting down.
GACGACGTGATCGGCATCGCCTACCTCAAAGACCTGGTAGAGCACACCGAGAAGAACCGGGACAGCGAGTCGGCGGAAAAGGTCGAGTCGGTGATGCGGCCCGCCACCTTCGTCCCCGAGAGCAAGCCGGTGGACGCGCTGCTGCGGGACATGCAGGCGCGCCAGATCCACCTCGCGATCGTCATCGACGAATACGGCGGGACGGCGGGCCTGGTCACCATCGAGGACATCCTGGAGGAGATCGTCGGCGAGATCACCGACGAGTACGACCAGGAGCAGCCGACCGTGGACTGGCTGGCCCCGGGGCGCGCCCGGGTGACGGCCCGGCTCCCGGTGACCGACCTGGAGGAGCTGTTCGGGGTCAGCATCGAGGCCGAGGACGTGGAGACGGTGGGCGGCCTGCTCGCTTACGCGCTCGGCCGGGTGCCGATCGCCGGGTCGGTGGCCACCGTGGCCGGGCTGACGCTGACCGCGGAGAGCCTGGAAGGCCGGCGGAACCGGATCGGGACCGTGACCGTGGAACGTAACCGGCCCGGCGCCAAGCCCGGACCGGACGCCCCGTCCCAGAACGGCCGCTAGCCAGATCCCGGGCGGTTTTCACCGGGGGTTGGTGCCATATCCCGCCGGTCAGAACCGGGCGCCGGAATGACCGGAATGTGTGAAAGGTCCTCGTCTAGAATCTGCGCCGTGACCGACCCCGGCTCGGAAGACGAGAAGATCATTACCCTGGCCCGTTCCGCGCGCGCCCGCGTCGCGGCGGCCGAGGGCGCGGCGGTACGCGACGAGACCGGCCGCACGTACGCGGCGGCGGCCGTGAACCTGCCGTCCCTGCGGCTGTCGGCCTTGCGCCTGGCCGTGGCGATGGCAATCTCCAGCGGGGCCGCGGTCCTGGAGGCGGCCGCCCTGGTCAGCGACGCCGATGCGCCGGACCCGCGCGACCTGGCGGTGGTGCGCGAGGCGGGCCCCGGGGCGGTGGTCTTCCACGTCGGGACGAACGGCGCCATCCGGGCCACGCTCACCCCCTGACGCGTCCGCCCTGGCGCGGCCGGGGACCGGCGCCGGCTGAGCTGGCACTCCCGCCCCGCCGGACGCCGGTTACCGTACAGTCATGTCGCTGGCGGGCCACGATCTGTCGCGCAGCATCAGCGAGAACTACCTGGCGTTCTCCCGCGAGGCGCGGGGGCGCTCACGCCGCTACGAGATCCTGGCGGCGCAGGTGGCCGGCGATCCGCCGGTGCTGGCGTTCCTGGCCGCCCTGCCGCCGGCCAAGCGGCAGCCCAACCTGCTCTTCGCCGCCGCGCGCTATCTGCTCGGGCGGCCCGCCGGCATCGCCTCACTCCGGGCGCTGGTGGCCCGCCGCGGGCCAGAGCTGGCGGCGGTCATCCGGGCCCGGCGCACCCAGACCAACGAGCCCGCCCGCTGCGCCGTCCTGCTGCCGGCGCTGATGCTGCTGCCGCAGCCGCTGGCGCTGCTGGAGGTGGGGGCCAGTGCCGGGCTCACGCTGCTGCCCGACCGCTACTCCTACGACTACGCCGGGCACCGGATCACAGGCACCGACCCGCGGGCGCCGGTGCTTCGCTGCGAGCCGCGCGGGCCGGTGCCGCTGCCGGACCGGGTGCCCGCCGTGTGCTGGCGGGCCGGCCTCGATCTCAACCCGCTCGACGTCACCAGCGACGCCGACATGCAGTGGCTCGGCTGCCTGCTGTGGCCCGGTGAAACAGGCCGTGAGCAGCGCCTGGCGGGCGCGATAGCCGCGGCCCGGCGCGACCCCCCGGTCGTGTACCGCGGCGACCTGCTGACCGAGTTGCCGGCGCTCGCCCGGCAGGCACCGTCCGGCGCCACTCTGGTGATCTACCATTCCGCGGTGCTCGGCTACCTCAGCGCCGCCGAGCGTGGGCGGTTCGCCGAGACCGTCCGCGGCCTGGACGCGGTCTGGCTGTCGAATGACGTGCCACAGCTGCCGGATGCCGCGATGCCCGCCGCCGACGAGGCGCCGTTCCAGATCGTCCGGGACGGCCACATCCTGCTGGCGGCCGCCGATGGCCACGGCACGTGGCTGCACTGGCTGGCCTGACGTCATGACCTTCACGACCCGGGTCCGGGTGTGGCAACGCGGTGGCGCCGGTGCGGGAGAATCATGGTGTGGCAGCGTCGCAGGGTGAGCAGGGATTCAGGTCGGGCTTCGCCTCTTTCGTGGGCCGGCCGAACGTCGGCAAGTCGACGCTGATGAACGCGCTCGTCGGCGCGAAGGTCGCGATCACCAGCAGCCGCCCGCAGACCACCCGGCGGACGATCCGGGGGATCGTGCACCGGCCCGATGCCCAGCTGGTCATCGTGGACACCCCAGGCCTGCACCGGCCAAGGACGCTGCTGGGCGAACGGCTGGACAGCCTCGCGCGGTCCACGTTGACCGAGGTGGACGTGATCGGGTTCTGCGTGCCGGCGCCGGACCGGATCGGGCCCGGTGACAAGTACCTGGCCACCGAGCTCGGCGGCCTCGGCAAGACCCCGGTGGTGGCCATCATCACCAAGACCGACCAGGCCCGGCCCGAGCAGGTGGCGGCGCAGCTCGCCGCGGTGGCCGAGCTGGGCGACTGGGCCGACCTCGTGCCGGTCTCGGCGGTGACCGGCTTCCAGCTCGGCGAGCTGGCCGACGTGCTCGTCTCGCACCTGCCGCCGGGTCAGCCGCTCTACCCGGAGGGTGAGCTCACCGACGAGCCCGAGCAGGTGCTGGTGGCCGAGCTGATCAGGGAGGCGGCGCTGGAAGGGGTCAGGGACGAGCTGCCGCACTCCATCGCCGTGGTGGTGGACGAGATGGGGCCGCGGGCCGGCCGCGACGACCTGATCGACGTGTACGCGCAGATGTATGTCGAGCGGCCGAGCCAGAAGTCCATCGTCATCGGCGCCAAGGGCGCCCGCCTGAAGGACGTTGGCAGCCGGGCGCGGCACCAGATCGAGGCGCTGCTCGGGACCAGGGTCTACCTCGACCTGCGGGTCAAGGTGGCCAAGGACTGGCAGCGTGATCCCCGGCAGCTTCGCCGGCTGGGCTTCTACGACTGAGCGGCGGGCAGCGCCAGCACGTCCGCCACCGCCAGCTCCCAGGACAGCCAGTGGTCAAGGATCCGGTAGCCGAGCTCGGTGTTGATGGCGATCATGTGCTCGTTGACGTCGGCATTGCCGGTGATGATCCGCTCCAGGCCAGGCTCGCGGCCGGCCAGCAGCTCCAGCATCGCCACCTTCACCAGCAGCCCGAGCCGGTGGCCCCGGTGCGCCCGGGCCACCACCGTGAGGCACTGGTAGCCCCAGTCCGGCATCAGCGGGTCGATCTCGAGCTCGGTGAGCGCTACCAGCTCGCCGGTGTGGTCATGGCGGGCGGCCACGGCGTGTTGGTGCAGGCCCTGGTCGGCGGCGAGCCGCTCGGCCGTGCGCACCCTCGCGGCGTCCCAGTGCTTCCGCTCATGCCCGTCGTCATGCGGTGCATCCTCCCCGTCCTGGTGGAGCGCGGCCACCTGGCCGGTGTACCGCTCCGGGGCCGGCCCCTGCCAGGACAGCAGCGAGTAGCCGCGCGCGGCCGCCTGGGCCCGGGCCCGCAGCCGGGCCAGGTGCCCGTCGGCGATCTCGCGGACGTGCAGCACCCGGCTCGCCTCGGGCATGCCCGACCGGGCGCCGAGCGCCCGGCTGAACCCCTCGCCCGGTGAGCCCAGCGTCCCGTCGGCCACCAGTGTCACCCGGCCCTCCTCGTGAGCCCGTTCCGCGGCGTGCCTGACCAGGGCGGTGCCGATGCCGTGCCGCCGGTGCGGGAGGCCGACCAGCGGGTTGAAGTAGGCGAGGTGGGTGTTCTCGCGCGCGGGCATGACGAGTGCATAAAACCCGCACGGCGCCCCGGCGGCGTCCCGGGCCAGCCAGGTCTCCGGGCGGTCCCCGGTCCAGTGCATCCTCAGCCAGCCGGCGAAGACGCGGTCCGACATCGGCGGCTCGCCCGGCACGTCGACCGGCGCCGCGGCCACGTGCATCTCATGACAGGCGCGGACCTCCTCCCGGTCGGTGCCGGCGTCGAACCGTTCGATGTGCATGCAGCCAGCTAACCCGGGGCGGCCGGCCAGCGCCAGCGAATTTCCGCCGGGCCGCCACGGACGGCGGGGGGGAGCGGGTCAGAGCCAGCCCTTGCGCTCGGCGATCTGGACCGCCTCGGCGCGGTTGCGGGCGCCCAGCTTCTGGATGGCCGCGGACAGGTGGTTGCGGATCGTCCCCTGCGACAGGTGCAGCCGCCCGGCCAGGTCGGCGATGGACCCGTGCCCGCGCGCGGCGGCCAGCACCTCAGCCTCGCGCGCGGTGAGCGGGCTGGCGCCCTCGGCCAGCGCGGCCGCGGCCAGGCCCGGGTCGACGACCCGCTCCCCGGCGTGCACCCGCCGGATCGCGGTGGCCAGCTCGGCCGCCGGGGCGTCCTTCAGGAGGAACCCGCTGGCCCCGGCCGTCATCGCGGCGGACAGGTAACCGGGCCGGCCGAACGTGGTGACGATCACGGTCTTCCCGCCGAACCCGTTGCCCTTGAGCCTGCGCGCCACCTCGATCCCGTCCAGCCCGGGCATTTCGATGTCGAGCAGCGCCACGTCCGGCTGGTAGCGGGTGGCCATGGCCAGCGCCTCGTCCCCGCTGGCGGCCTGGGCCACCACAGTGATGTCGGGCTCCAGTTCGAGCAGGGCGACCAGAGCCTGGCGGACCATGGTCTGGTCCTCCGCGATCATGATGCGCACACTCACCGGCGCACCTGGTCCGGGGCGGCCGGGATGATGTCCGGGGCGGCCGGGATGATGTCCGAGGCGGCCGGGATGGTGTCCGGGACATCGGCACCGGCCGGGGGAGCTTCCGCGGGATCTGGGACGTCCGGATCTGTCTCCAGGGCATCCCGGGCCGCCGGGACGGTGCCGGGGACGCCGGGGGAAGTGCCCGGTGCCGCCGCCGCGGCTGGGATTCGCTGCTGGTCAGGAGGGCCGGCCGCGGTGAGCGGGACGGTGACCCGCACCCGGAACCCACCACGGGCGCCGGCGCCCGCCTGCGGGGTCCCGCCGAGGCGGGCCGCCCGTTCGGCCAGCCCGGCCAGGCCGGATCCCGCGGGGCCCGCCGCGGCTCCGGGCTGGCCGGCCTGGCCGCCGGCGAACGTGCCGCGCCCGGCCGGTGGCCCGGCGCCGTCGTCGGTCAGCTCGGCACTGGCACTGGCGCCGGCCAGCGTGACCCTGATACCGGCGTGCTGGGCGCCGGAGTGGCGCACGATGTTCGTGCTGCCCTCGCGGACCGTCCACGCCAGCAGGGCGTCCACCTCCGGTGGCAGGTCATAGGAGCCCGGCGCATCCACCCGGCAGTCGATGCCGGCCGAGGCCAGCATCCGGCGGGCGGCGGCGAGCTCGGCGGCCAGGCTCGGCTGCCGGTAGCCGGTGACCGCCTGCCGTACCTCGGCCAGCGAGCGCCGGGCGACCGTTTCCAGCTCGGCGATCTCACGCGCCGCCCGCGGCGGGTCCGTTTCGATGATCCGCCCGGCCAGCTCGCTCTTGAGCGCGATCACCGACAGGCTGTGGCCGAGCAGGTCATGCAGGTCCCGCGAGATCCGCAGCCGCTCCTCCGCGACCGCCGTCCTGGCCAGCTCGGCCTGGGCCTCCTTCAGCTTGAAGATCAGGACGTTACGCCGCTCCGCGCTGTAGGCGAACAGGCCGCCCAGCAGGGGTACCGCGACCGCTGCCAGCAGGGCGCCGTAGTCGAAGTGATGCCACACGCTCACCGCGACCCCCACGGCTGAGCACAGCGCCACGCCGCCGGCCGCCCGCGGCTGGCGGGCCGCGAACCGGCCGGCCGCGGCGGCCGCCACGGCCAGCGCGATCAGCCAGCTCATCTGCCCCACCGCGAACAGTGCCGCGCCGAGCAGGACGATCACCCACACCACGGCGGTCTCCCGCCAGGGATGCTGACTGGGCTCGGGACGATTGACCAGCAACCACCGGTCGACCAGCACTATGAATGCGACGGTGCCGGGAACCAGGAAGGCCGCTTCCCCGCTGAGGCCCTGCTTGCGGAACAGCGCCACCGCCGGCAGGGCCAGGAAGCCCGTGACCAGCACCCCGATGATCACGCCCCGGAGCCGCAGCATGCCGGACACGCTGCGGTCCAGGCCATCGCCGGGCGGCGGATCGGTGCAGTCGGTGGTCATACAACTCATCATGCCTCCACCGTGGCCGGCGGCAGGAGTCCCGCCGCCGGCCACATGCGGTCTCAGGCGGTGGCGCTGGCTGCCCGCCGCCAGCGCAGTATGGCGGCCGCGGCCGGCCCGGCCGTCCGGGGGCAGACCTTGACGACGTCGCGGAAGACGGCCGCTGCCCCGCTCGCGGATGACTGGTTCGTGGCCATGACCTCACGCTAAGCGCGCGGGCAGGCGACGGCATGTCACGCGCATCCCGGTCCGGCCATGACAGATGTCATGGCCGCTGGCCACGGTGAGGCTGCGCCCGGTCACGGTGAGCACGGTGGCGTCTGGTAGGGTCGAGGACGATGTTTCGCGGACTGCTCCTGCTTAGTGGCCGCGGCGGGGCCCCATAACGGCCGGCTCCCTCGCCGCGGCGTCTTGACGTGACCGCTGGCCCCGGCCCGATCCGCGAGGGAGCGTTTTCCCCGATGCAATCCGAGCACCAGTCCGTACGTCAGCAGCCCAGCGGCATGCCCTGCCATCGCTATTCCCCGTTCCCGCCCATCGACCTGCCCGACCGGACCTGGCCCGGCAGGACCATCGCCGCGGCGCCCCGCTGGCTGTCGACCGACCTGAGGGACGGCAACCAGGCGCTGATCGACCCGATGAGCCCCTCCCGCAAGCGCACCATGTTCGATCTGCTGGTGCGGCTGGGCTACAAGGAGATCGAGGTCGGCTTCCCGTCCGCCAGCCAGGCCGACTTTGACTTCGTCCGGTCCCTCATCGAGGAGGACCGCATCCCCGGCGACGTGCAGATCTCGGTGCTCACCCAGGCGCGGGACGAGCTGATCGAGCGGACCGTCCAGTCGCTGGCCGGGGCCCCGCGGGCCACCGTGCACCTGTACAACGCGACCGCGCCGCTGTTCCGGCGGGTGGTGTTCGGGGTCGACCGGGACGAGTGCAAGGCCATGGCCGTGGAGGGCACCCGCTCGGTCATGAAGTACGCCCAGGAGTACCTGGCCGGCTGCGACTTCGGCTACGAGTACTCGCCGGAGATCTTCATGGACACGGAGCTGGACTTCGCCGCCGAGATCTGCGAGGCGGTCATGGACGCCTGGCAGCCGGGCCCGGGCCGGGAGATCATCATCAACCTGCCCTGCACCGTCGAGCGGTCCACGCCGAACGTCTATGCCGACCAGATCGAGTGGATGAGCCGGAACCTGTCCCGGCGCGAGCACGTCTGCCTGTCGGTGCACACCCACAACGACCGCGGCACCGCGGTCGCCGACGCCGAGCTGGCCGTGCTGGCCGGAGCGGACCGGGTGGAGGGCTGCCTGTTCGGCAACGGAGAGCGGACCGGCAACGTCTGCCTGGTCACGCTCGGCATGAACCTGTTCAGCCAGGGCATCGATCCGATGATCGACTTCTCGGACATCGACGAGATCCGGCGCACCGTCGAGTACTGCAACCAGCTGCCGGTGCACCCACGCCACCCGTATGCGGGCGAACTGGTCTACACCGCCTTCTCCGGGTCGCACCAGGACGCGATCAAGAAGGGCTTCGAGGCCTTCGAGGCGGACGCGGCGGCCGCCGGCGCGGACGTCGCCGAGTTCGCCTGGGCCGTTCCCTACCTGCCTATCGACCCGCGCGACGTCGGCCGCACCTACGAGGCAGTGATCCGGGTCAACTCCCAGTCCGGCAAGGGCGGCGTGGCCTACATCATGAAGGCCGATCACCACCTGGACCTGCCGCGGCGGCTGCAGATCGAGTTCTCCCGGGTGGTCCAGGCCCGCACCGATGCCGAGGGCGGGGAGGTCACCCCGGCGCAGATGTGGGAGGCGTTCGCGGCCGAGTACCTGTCCGCCGGCGCGGTCAGGCTGCAGGCTCACCGCACGTCGTCGGTGGTGGATGCCAAGGATGCGGTGACGGCCGAGGTCAGCGTGGACGGGCAGGCGCGCCAGATCGAGGGAGTGGGCAACGGGCCGATCTCCGCGTTCTGCGACGCGCTGGGCTCGCTCGGGATCGAGGTGCGGGTGCTCGACTACACCGAGCACGCGCTGACCGCGGGCAGCGACGCCCAGGCGGCCGCGTACGTCGAGTGCGAGGTCGGCGGCCGGGCCCTGTGGGGCGTCGGCATCGACACCAACACGGTGACCGCGTCCCTGCGGGCGGTGCTGTCGGCGGTCAACCGCGCCCGGGGACGGTAGATCCGGCGCATCCGGCACGATAGGCGGCCAGCGCCATACCCACAAGAAGTGGTGCTGGCGTCGCGCGCCCCGGCGTGACCGTCGCCGGGGTGCGCGACAATGGCGGGGTGGGGCAGTATCGCGACGACGGCATCGTGCTGCGCACCCAGGACCTGGGTGAGGCCGACCACATCGTCACCATCTTGACCCGGCGCACCGGGCGCATCCGCGCCGTGGGCAAGGGCGTGCGCCGGACGAAGTCGCGGTTCGGCGCCCGGCTGGAGCCGTTCACCCACGTGGACCTGCAGCTCCACACCGGCCGCTCGCTGGATTACGTCACCCAGGCGGAGACGGTGCGGGCCTACGGCGAGCCGCTGGCGGCCGACTACCCCCGCTACACCAGCGGCACGGCGATGCTGGAAACCGCCGAACGGTTCACCCCGGTCGAGAAGGAGCCCTCGCTGCGCCAGTTCCTGCTGCTGGTCGGCGGGCTGCGGGCGCTGGGGGAGGGGGCACACGACCCGCGGCTGGTGCTCGACGCCTTCCTGCTCCGATCGCTCGCGGTCGCCGGCTACGCGCCCGCCCTGGCCGAGTGCGCCCTGTGCGGGGCGGCCGACCTGGCCGCCAGCGGTGTCGACGGCGCGGGCGGCGCGGGCGGGGCCGGCGGCGGGTCACGCGCCTTCGCGATCGCGGCGGGCGGCCTGACCTGCCGGTCCTGCCGGCCGCCGGGGGCCGCGACGCCGTCCATCCACACGATCGCCCTGATGAGCGCGCTGCTGCGCGGGGACTGGGCGCGTGCCGACGCGGCGGAGCGGAGGCACCAAGTAGAGTGCAGCGGCCTGGTCGCCGCGTACCTGCAGTGGCACCTGGAGCATTCGATCCGCTCGCTGCAACACGTTGAGCATGCCTGATACGCGCCGAGGAGCCATCGTGAGCGGTCCCGTGCGCCCGCCCGAGCCCCACGCCGGCGGGGCGCGGCCCCCGGCCATCGCGCCCCAGCTCCTGCCGCGTCATGTCGCCCTGGTCATGGACGGCAACGGGCGCTGGGCCAAGGAGCGCGGCCTGCCCAGGACCGAGGGCCACAAGCGGGGCGAGCATTCGCTCTTCGACGTGATCATGGGCGCGATCGAGCTGGGCATCCCGTATCTGTCCGCCTATGCCTTCTCCACCGAGAACTGGCGCCGGTCGCCGGAGGAGGTGCGGTTCCTCATGGGGTTCAACCGCGACGTGATCCGGCGCCGCCGCGACCAGCTGAACGAGATGGGGGTGCGGGTCCGCTGGGCCGGGCGCCGTCCCCGGCTGTGGCGCAGCGTGATCTCCGAGCTGGAGGACGCGGAACGCATGACGGTGGGCAACTCGGTGCTGACGCTCCAGTTCTGCGTGAACTACGGCGGGCGGGCCGAGATCGCCGACGCTGCCGCGGCGATCGCGGCGGACGTGGCGGCCGGGCGGCTCAAGCCCGGCGAGGTCAACGAGAAGGTGTTCGCCCGGTACCTGGATGAGCCCGGAATCCCGGACGTGGACCTGTTCATCAGGTCATCGGGGGAGCAGCGGACGTCCAACTTCCTGATCTGGCAGTCGGCCTACGCGGAGTTCGTGTTCCTCGACACGCTTTTCCCGGACTTCGACCGCCGTCACCTGTGGCACGCCTGCGAGATCTATGCCAGCCGGGACCGCCGGTACGGGGGCGCCAAGCCGAACCCGCTGCCCGCCTGAGGCACACCGCCCGGCCCGGCCGTCGCGAGCGGTTGCCCGTTAGCGCCTGGCCTGCCAGACGACGATCACGATCATGCAGATGAGCGCGACGACGCGCCCTACCCGTCCCGAGGTGCTGAGGCTGGGCCACGACAGGTAGGCGAGCCAGCCCAGGAGGATGGCCACCAGCACCAGGAGAACCGCCCCGATCGGGCCCGGCACGGCGAACCCCGATACCAGCAGTCCCAGCACGACCAGCAGCAGGGCCCACCGGGGCAGCTGGGTCAGGAACACCAGGGGCCGGGCGCTGAAGCGCTCCACGGCCCGCCGCGTCTCAGAGGCGCCCTCTGTGCTGGTGCGATCGGCCACGGCGGGACGGCCGGCCGGGGCGGGGCGGCCGGCCGGCCCCCCGGGACGGCCGGCGCTGGTCCCGCGCGGGCGCTGCCCACCCGATCGCGGCCGCCCGTCGGCCCGTGTCTGGCGGCGCTTCGGCATCCGGACTTCCTTCCCGTGGCCCGGAGGCTTTCCCGGGCCGTCACCTTGTGCGCCAAATATACGGCCCGCTTCCACCCCCCGGCGATCACTGGCGCGCAGGGCATTCGCCGGGCGCCGGCATACCCGGGGCGCGGCTAAGCTTGGCGCACACGCCCTCGTTCCTGAGGTTCACACACGCCCGCCGACCGCCAGCCGGATGGAGTTCTACCGATGGCCAACCGCATCGATACGATCGTCAGCCTCTCCAAGCGCCGCGGCCTGGTCTACCCCTCCAGCGAGATCTACGGCGGGCTGCGCGCCTCCTGGGACTACGGCCCGCTCGGCGTCGAGATGAAGAACAACATCAAGCGGCAGTGGTGGAAGTCGATGGTGCAGGAGCGCGACGATGTCGTCGGGCTCGACTCCAGCGTCATCCTGGCCCGGGAGGTCTGGGAGGCCAGCGGCCACGTGACCGAGTTCGTGGACCCGCTGACCGAGTGCCAGTCCTGCCACAAGCGCTTCCGGGCCGACCATCTGATCGAGGCCTACGAGGAGAAGCACGGCCACCCGCCGGCCGAGGGCCTGGCCCAGATCACCTGCCCGAACTGTGGGACCAGGGGCGCGTTCACCGAGCCGCGGATGTTCAACGGGCTGCTGCGCACCTACCTCGGCGCCACCGAGGATGAAAGCGGTCTGGCCTACCTACGCCCTGAGACCGCGCAGGGGATCTTCATCAACTACCGGAACGTGCTGCAGACCTCGCGGAAGAAGATCCCGTTCGGGATCGGGCAGATCGGCAAGTCGTTCCGCAACGAGATCACGCCGGGCAACTTCATCTTCCGCACCCGCGAGTTCGAGCAGATGGAGATGGAGTTCTTCGTCAAGCCCGGCACCGACGACGAATGGCACGAGTACTGGGTCACCGCCAGGTTCGGCTGGTACGCCGACCTGGGTGTGCGCAAGGACAACCTGCGCCTGTTTACGCACCCGGCGGACAAGCGCTCCCATTACTCCAAGAAGACCGTGGACATCGAGTACCGGTACGGATTCCCCGGCTCCGAGTGGGGAGAGCTCGAGGGGATCGCCAACCGGACCGACTACGACCTGAGCACGCACGCCCGCGCCTCCGGGCAGGACATGTCCTACCTGGAAGCCGACACCGGCGAGCGGTACGTCCCCTACGTCGTCGAGCCGGCGGCCGGGGTCGACCGGTCCATGCTGGTGTTCCTGATGGACGGCTACGCCGAGGACGAGGCACCGGACGCCAAGGGCAACCTGGAGAAGCGGACCGTGCTGCGGCTGGACCACCGGATCGCCCCGGTGAAGGCCGCGGTGCTGCCGCTGTCCCGCAACGCCGACCTGTCACCCAAGGCCCGCGACCTGGCCGCCCAGCTGCGCAAGCGGTGGAACACCGACTTCGACGACGCGAGCGCGATCGGCCGCCGCTACCGCCGGCAGGATGAGATCGGCACCCCGTACTGCGTCACCGTGGACTTCGAGACGCTGAACGACCAGGCGGTGACCGTCCGGGCCCGCGACACGATGCAGCAGGACCGGGTGGGGATCGATGCACTCGAGGCCTATTTGTCGGAGCGCCTGCCGGGGTGCTGAGGTCCCGGCCCGGCGGGGCTGATGCCCGGGCGGACGTGCGTGTCCGGTCGGCTGAACGCCTGGCCGGGCACGCACGCGCCCGTGCATTCCGGTGGGCGCCTCGTTTCACCCTCAGGCGGGGGAGTGCTCGGCCAGGAGCGCATTGATGACTGTGGTGAGCGAGGGCTCGCTGGTGGGTGACTCGGCCTGGGGGTGGGGGACGCGGGTGTAGATGGCGGCGGCGGCCTGGTGGAAGCCGGGCGGGAGGCCGGCGGCGGCCATGGTGGCGGCGATCTCCTCCATTTCGGCGACCCAGCGCCAGCCCTTCTGTAGCGCTGACCGCGCTGCCACGTGGGGGCGGGCGGTCAGGGCAGGCTGGGACTGCTGCCACTCGGCCACCAGGGCCTGCTCGACGCCCTCGGCGCGGGCGAGGGCGCGGATCGCCAGGATCAGGGCGGCGGTTCCCTTGGTCCAGGCGGCATAGGCCATTTTGACGGCCGAGGCCTGGCCGATTTCGTCGCCGATCACCTGAGCGTCGAGGGGCGTGCCGGCGAACAGGTTGCTGATCTCCTCGGCCCATAGGCCGGACAGGTACAGGCGGCTGTCCCCCGGCGAACGCGGCGGCGAGCCGATGATCCCGCCGTCCACGTAGCGGGCCCCGCCGGCCGTCACTATCCCGGCGACCTCGCGCGTGGTGGCCGGCGACACGGCGTTCGCGTCGACGTAGATGCCGCGGAAACCGGCCACGGAGCGGGCCACCTCCAGCGCCGCGTGCGGGGGGCAGACCGACAGGATCACGTCAGCCTGCCTGGACATCTCGCCGGCCGTGCCGGCATCGCGCATCTCCGCGGCCGCCGCCCGGTCCGCAGTGGCGGGACTGCGCCCGGCCGACGCCCACAGCACCGTGAGCCCACGCTGGGCCAGGCAGTCACCGACGGCGGCGCCCATCTCCCCGGGATGCAGCACCCCGATCAGGTTCTTGTCCACGATCGCCTCCGGGACAAGTCTCGCCCATATCTCGGAGAGCCGGGGCGGCGTGCACGTTCGGCAAGGCGTTCAGCCGGCCGAACGATGCACGCTGGCCCGGCGTCTACCATGCAGGCCAGGGGTTCGGCCCGGGACGCGGCGCGCCCGGGAGCGGGGTGAACGTGTTCCCGTTCAGCACGCCGAACTCGATGCCATAGTCGGCCGCGTTGCCGCTGTGCGGCGCCTTGGCCGGCGCTCCCGGCTTGTGGGCCAGGACGATCAGTGTGCGGCCCGAGGAGTTCGTCCACAGCACGTCCTGGGTCTGCCCCGGGTACAGCCCGGGGATGGGCCACCGGCCCAGGACCTTCACGACCTTCCCGGTGGCGGCGGAGAACTCGGTGAAGGCCAGTTCGCTGGACAGTGGGTGCTTGGTCAGGTCCTCGGTAGCGGCGACGATTTTGCTGCCGTCTGGGGTGAGGATGGCGCTGAAGCCGAACAGGACATTGCTGATCTTCCCGTGCACGTAGTGCCAGGTTGCCCCATCTCCCGGCCACCGCAGCAGGAGCCTGCTGGCCGCCTGCAGGCTGCCGCCGGGCGCGGTGACGTCCAGCAGCCGGACGTGGATGATGTTCCCCGTCACCCACTGCTGGAACGCCAGCGTGCGGTTGTCCGCGGCCCAGGACAGCTCCTCACCCTCCCCACCGGCGTTGTTGGTCACCGGCCCGCCGCCCGGCCACCGCCACACCCGTTCCGACCCGGTGGCCACGTCGAAGACCTGGATCGCCGGGCCGCCCACGGAGGCATCACGGAGGGCGACGGCGAGCTTGCTGCCGTCGGGGGAGAGCGCGATGTCGAAAGCGCCCCCCGGCTGCCGCGGGATGGGCAGCGCCGTCAGCCGTGTGGTGCGGCCGCCCGCGCCGATGTGCAGCAGGAAGAATTTCGTCGGCGCCACCCTGATGGATTTCCCCCCGTCCTTGTACGTGACCGCCCACGGGCCCGCGACCAGGACGAAGGTACGGCCGTCACCGGCACCGGCCGCCGCGATGAACGTGCGGTACGGCCGAGGCGGGGTGACCCGGGCCAGCGTCGCGCCGGTCGTGGTCGCCCGGACCTCGGCGAACTGCCGCTGCATGACGACGGGACTGGGGTTCTTCCCGGCCAGGACGACGTAGTACGGCGGGACGCCGGCGAACGGGCTGGCCGGGCCGCTGGCGGGCCGGTGCCCGCCGTGGAAGGCGGTGGAGATGGCCAGCGAGGCGGCCACCACCGCGGTCACCGAGGCCGCGGCGGCCAGCGGTGCCAGCCATGCCGCCCAGCGGCGCCGGGCCGTCGGGCCGGCCATGCCTCGCCGCCGGCCCGGCGGGCGGTGCAGGCGCAGCGGCGGCACCGACTGCGGGGTGACTTCGCCGGCGGTGTCACGCAGGGCCGTCCGGAGCCTGTCTTCAACCGTGTTCATGAGAGCTCCTTGAGCATGCGGCCGAGAGACGAGAGCGCCCGGTGGGTAGCCGACCTGACGCTGCTGGGGCCTATCCCCATGACCGTGGCGGTCTCCTCCGGCGAGAGGTCGAGGTAGTACCGGAGCACCAGCGCCTCGCGCTGCCGGGCGGGCAGCCGCCGCAGCGCCTGCATCACCTCACGGCGGTCCTCGCCGCTGATGACGGCGGCCTCGGCCGAGGCGGCCGGCCGGCCGTCGCCCGGCCGGCCGTCGCCCGGCTGGGCCCGCTGTCCCGTCCGGCGGCGCAGCACCGAGCGGCAGCCGTTAAGCACCGAAGTCCGGAGGTATTGCAGCGCGCTGCCGGTGTCGGACAGGTGGGACCAGCGCCGGTACAGGCCGCAGAACGCCTCCTGGACGACGTCCTCGGCGCTGGGCCGGTCGCCCAGCATGATGTGGGCCAGCCGGATCAGCCCGAGCGCATGGGCCTGGTAGATCGCCGTCACCGCTGCCTCCGCGGCGGCGGGGTCCGGCTCAGGTGGCCGGGCGGCCCGCCCGGCCCGAACGGCCGCGGTGGGTCTCCGGGTGTCGGATTCCATGGTTCTTAGACGCGCCGCGCGCCCTCCCGCTGCTTGGTCGGCCGGAATTCAGCCCGCGTCGGCCTGCATCCGATCCAAGAATGGGTGCCCGGGGGCAATCAGCCGCCCACTCTCGGTAGAGTCAAAATATCGGGGCCAGACGGCCGTACTCATCGACATACCGCCCTCTATTCCGCGGACGCGTGCGGGCGGGGCAGGCACAAGGAGAGCGTGCAGTGGCGAAGCTCGTCTACGACTTCACCGAGGGCAACAAGGACCTCAAGGACCTGCTCGGTGGCAAGGGCGCGAATCTGGCGGAGATGACCAACCTGGGCCTGCCGGTGCCGCCCGGCTTCATCATCACCACCGAGGCCTGCCGCCAGTACCTGCGCGAGGGCGCCGTCCCGGCCGGCCTCGGCGACGAGGTCGGCGAGCACCTGCGGCAGCTGGAAAAGAAGATGGGCCGGCAGCTCGGCGATCCCGCGGACCCGCTGCTGGTCAGCGTCAGGTCGGGGGCCAAGTTCTCCATGCCCGGCATGATGGAGACGGTGCTGAACATCGGCCTGTCCGACGAGTCGGTGCACGGCCTGGCCAAGCAGTCGGGCAGCGAGCGGTTCGCCTGGGACTCCTACCGCCGCCTGATCCAGATGTTCGGCAAGACCGTGCTCGGGATCGAGGGCGAGGCGTTCGAGCACGCGATCGACGAGGCGAAGCAGGCCAAGGGCACGAAGAACGATCTCGACCTCGACGCCGGTGACCTGCACGGGATCGTGGAGACCTTCAAGGGCATCGTGCGCGAGCACGCGGGCCGCGACTTCCCCCAGGACCCGCGGGAGCAGATGGACCTCGCCGTGCTCGCGGTGTTCCGCTCGTGGAACGCCGACCGGGCGATCCTGTACCGCCGCCAGGAGCGGATCCCGGCCGACCTCGGCACCGCGGTGAACATCGTGGCGATGGTCTTCGGCAACCTGGGCATGGACTCCGGCACCGGTGTCGCCTTCACCCGTGACCCCGGCTCCGGGCAGCAGGGCGTCTACGGCGACTACCTGCAGAACGCGCAGGGCGAGGACGTGGTCGCCGGCATCCGCAACACCGTCCCCCTGCAGGACCTGGAGCAGATCGACCCCGCCTCCTACGCCCAGCTGATGGGCATCATGCAGACCCTGGAGAACCACTACCGGGACCTGTGCGACATCGAGTTCACCATCGAGCGCGGCAAGCTCTGGATGCTGCAGACCCGGGTGGGCAAGCGCACCGCCGCCGCCGCGTTCCGGATCGCCACCCAGCTCGTGGACCAGGGCCTCATCGACATGGACGAGGCGGTCACCCGGGTCACCGGCGACCAGCTCGCCCAGCTGATGTTCCCCCGGTTCGACCTCAGCCAGGAGCCGGAGAAGATCACCACCGCGGTCAGCGCCTCACCGGGCGCCGCGGTCGGCCGGGCGGTGTTCGACTCCGCGACGGCGGTCGAGCGGGCCGCCGCGGGCGACGCGGTCATCCTGGTCCGCCGCGAGACCAACCCGGACGACCTGCACGGGATGATCGCGGCCCGGGGCATCCTGACCAGCCGCGGCGGCAAGACCAGCCACGCCGCGGTGGTGGCCCGCGGGATGGGCAAGACCTGCGTCTGCGGCGCCGACGAACTCGAGGTGGACACCCGGGCGGGCAGGTTCACCGCGCCCGGCGGCGTGACCATCAGCGAGGGCGACGTGATCTCCATCGACGGCACCAGCGGGGCGGTCTACCTCGGCGAGGTGCCGGTCGCCGACTCGCCCGTCGTGGAGTACTTCGAGGCCGGGCTCAGCGCGGACGCGGACGACCTGGTCAAGGCCGTCGACCGGATCATGAGGCACGCCGACGAGCGGCGCCGCCTCGGGGTGCACGCCAACGCGGACACCGGCGAGGACTGCGCCCGGGCCCGCCGGTTCGGCGCGGGCGGCGTCGGCCTGGTCCGCACCGAGCACATGTTCCTCGGCGAGCGCCGCCAGCTGGTCGAGCGGCTCATCCTGGCCGAGGACGATGCGGGCCGGCAGGCCGCGCTGGACGCGCTCGAGCCGCTGCAGCGCGGCGACTTCGTGGAGATCCTCGACGCGATGGACGGCCTGCCGGTGACCATCCGGCTGATCGACCCGCCGCTGCACGAGTTCCTGCCCGACCTCACCGACCTGTCGGTCAAGGTGGCGCTGGCCGGCGACCAGGCCACCGCGCAGGACCGCAAGCTGCTCGACGCGGTGCGCCGCCTGCACGAGCAGAACCCGATGCTGGGCCTGCGCGGCGTCCGCCTCGTCCTGGTCATCCCCGGGCTGCTGGACATGCAGGTCCGCGCGATCGCGCACGCCGCGGCCGAGCTGAAGCAGGCGGGCAAGGACCCGAAGCCGGAGGTCATGATCCCGCTGACCGCGTCGGTGCAGGAGATGGAGATCGCCCGCGACGCCACGGCGAAGGTGCTGGCCGAGGTTGAGGCGGAGACCGGCACCCACGTGCACACCATGATCGGGACGATGATCGAGGTGCCGCGGGCGGCGATGATCGCCGGCGAGATCGCCAAGTCGGCCGAGTTCTTCTCCTTCGGCACCAACGACCTGACGCAGATGAGCTGGGGCTTCTCCCGCGACGACGTGGAGGGCGCGTTCTTCAGCCGGTACATCGAGCTGGGCGTCTTCGGCGTCTCCCCGTTCGAGACCATCGACACCGAGGGCGTCGGCCGGATGGTGCGCATCGCCAGTGAGGAAGGCCGGGCGACCCGCCCGGACCTGGAGCTCGGCGTGTGCGGCGAGCACGGCGGCGACCCCGACTCGGTCCACTTCTTCCACCAGGTGGGACTGAACTACGTGTCCTGCTCGCCGTTCCGGGTGCCGGTGGCCAGGCTCGAGGCGGGCCGGGCCGTGGTGCTCGAGAAGGCCGGGGGCAGCGACAGCAGGTGAGGGAGCACCCGGGCTACGACTCCCACGCGACCGCCCGCTGGGTGGCCGAGCCGCCGAAGCGGGCGCGGGCCTACCAGCGGGGGCCGTTCGTGCGGGACCGGGCCCGGGTGCTGCATTCCTCCGCGCTGCGGCGCCTGGCCGCCAAGACACAGGTCGTCGAGGTCGGGGCGGGCGACTTCCCGCGCACCAGGCTCACCCACTCGCTGGAGTGCGCGCAGATCGGGCGGGAGCTGGGTGAGGCCCTTGGCTGTGATCCCGACCTGGTGGACGCCGCCTGCCTGGCTCATGACCTGGGGCACCCGCCGTTCGGCCACAACGGGGAGATCGTCCTGGCCGACCTGGCGGCCGGCTGCGGCGGGTTCGAGGGGAACGCGCAGAGCCTGCGGCTGCTGACCAGGCTGGAGGCCAAGGTCCCCGGGG
>DATINY010000332.1:0-2234 GCA_035473755.1 Streptosporangiaceae bacterium | reverse complement strand
TGGACGTGCAGAGCTCGGTGGCGATGCTCGCCCCCGTCTGGGGCATGCGGCCGCTCCTCGACATCAGCGACGAGCAGGCCCGCGGCGACCTGGCCCGCGCCTCGGTGATGGCCCTGTCCTTCGTGGCCCAGGCCGCCCGGGCTGCCGGCCTGCCCGCCATCCCGCAGGAACGGGTGGACGAATCGGGCAATATCGTCGAGCGATTCATGATCCGCTGGCGCGGCGACCCTGACCCGCGGCACGTCAAAGCGGTGGACGCCTACTGGACCTCGGCCGCCGAGCACGGCATGAACGCCTCCACGTTCACCGCCCGGGTCATCGCGTCGACCGGGGCCGACGTCGCGGCGGCCATGTCCGGGGCGGTGGGCGCCATGTCCGGGCCCCTGCACGGCGGCGCACCCGCCCGGGTCCTGCACATGATCGAGGAGGTCGAGCGGACCGGCGACGCGCCCGGCTACGTCAAGGCCGCGCTTGACCACCATGAGCGGCTGATGGGATTCGGGCACCGGGTCTACCGCGCCGAGGACCCCCGGGCCCGGGTGCTGCGCCGCACGGCCAAGGAACTCGGCGCCCCCCGCTATGAGGTGGCGGTGGCGCTGGAGGAAGCGGCCCTGGACGAGTTGCACGCCCGCAGGCCGGACCGGGTGCTGGCCACCAACGTGGAGTACTGGGCGGCCATCGTGCTGGACTTCGCCGAGGTACCACCGCACATGTTCAGCGCCATGTTCACCTGCGCGCGGACCGCCGGCTGGTCCGCCCACATCCTGGAGCAGAAGCGGACCGGCCGCCTGGTCCGCCCGAGCGCCACCTACGTAGGCCCCAAGCCGCGCCCGGTCCGCGACGTGGACGGCGCCGCCGCCGTCCTGGACGAGATCTGACCCACGTTTTGGGCGGTCCGGCCGCCGCGTTACAAGGGCGGGTCGGCGCAGGGTCGCCGATAGGGTTGATGGGGTGACCGACAGCATCGTGATCCCGGCCGGGCTCAAGCCTGCCGACGGCAGGTTCGCCAGCGGGCCGTCCAAGGTGCGTCCCGAGCAGGTGGCCGCGCTGGCCGCGTCCGGCGCCACCTACCTGGGCACCTCGCACCGTCAGGCGCCGGTCCGCTCGCTGGTGCGGCGGGTGCGCGAGGGGCTCGCCGGGCTCTTTGCCCTGCCGGAGGGTTACCAGGTGGTGCTGGGCAACGGCGGCGCCACGGCCTTCTGGGACATCGCGGCATTCGGTGTGGTCAGCGAGAGATCGCTGCATCTGTCGTTTGGCGAATTCTCGTCGAAGTTCGCCAAGGTGATCGCGGGCGCGCCCTGGCTGGCTGACCCGGTGCTGATCGAGTCGGCGCCCGGCACCCACCCGCAGCCGCGGGCGGAGGCGGGGGTGGACACCTACGCGCTCACCCACAACGAGACCTCCACCGGCGTCGCCATGCCGATCCGCCGGGTGCCCGGGGCCGACCCGGGCGCGCTGGTCGTCGTGGACGCCACCAGCGGGGCGGGCGGGCTGCCGGTGGACATCGGCGAGACCGACGTCTACTACTTCGGGCCGCAGAAGTGCTTCGGCTCCGACGGCGGCCTGTGGATCGCGCTGGTCTCCCCCGCGGCGCAGTCGCGGGTGGCCGAGATCGCGGCGGGCGGCCGGTACATCCCCGGCTTCCTCTCGCTCTCGCTGGCCATCGACAACTCGGCCAAGCTGCAGACCTACAACACCCCGTCGGTCGCGACCCTGCTGCTGCTCGCCGAGCAGGTGGAGTGGATGCTCGGCCAGGGCGGCCTGGCCTGGGCCACCGCCCGGACGGCGGACTCGTCCTCCCGCCTGTACACCTGGGCGGAGAAGTCGCCGTACGCGACCCCGTTCGTGGCCGACCCGGCCCAGCGCTCGCAGGTGGTGGGCACGATCGACTTCGCCGACGCGGTCGACGCGGCAGCGGTCGCGGCGGCGCTGCGCGCGAACGGCATCGTGGACACCGAGCCCTACCGCACGCTGGGGCGCAACCAGCTGCGCATCGGCATGTTCCCGTCGGTGGACCCGGCCGACGTGGAGGCGCTGACCGCCTGCATCGACTACGTGGTCGAGCGACTCTAGCGGCCCCGGCGCAGCCCGGGCCGGACGGCCCGGTCAGTGCAGCGCGGCCCCGATCAGCACGCCCAGCACGAGCAGCGCGAGCACAGACGGGAGCAGCCAGCGCGTCGTGCGGTTCACAGCAGCAGCTTAGTGGCCTGCCGGGCCAGCTCAGCCGGGCTGGC
>DATINY010000331.1:0-10747 GCA_035473755.1 Streptosporangiaceae bacterium | reverse complement strand
GTGCCGCTGCTGTGGGTGAAGGGGTCCGGCGGGGACCTGGGCACCCTCACCGCCGACGGCCTGGCCGTGCTGAGGCTCGACCGGCTGCGGGAGCTGACCGGCGTGTACCGGGGGCCCGAGCACGAGGACGAGATGGTCGCCGCCTTCGATTTCTGCCTGCACGGCAAGGGCGGCGCGGCCCCGTCCATCGACACCGCGATGCACGGCCTGGTCGAAGCCGCCCACGTGGACCACCTGCATCCGGACGCCGGGATCGCCCTGGCCGCCGCCGCCGACGGAGAGGCCCTGACCCGGGCGTGTTTCGGCGACCGGGTCGCCTGGGTGCCCTGGCGGCGGCCCGGCTTCCAGCTCGGCCTGGACATCGCCGAGGCGAAGCGGGCCAGCCCGGGCGCGATCGGGGTCATATTGGGCGGCCACGGTATCACCGCCTGGGGCGCGACCAGCGACGAGTGCGAGGCGAACTCGCTGGAGATCATCGCGACGGCCCAGCGGTACCTGGACACCCACGGCCGCGCCGACCCCTTCGGCCCCGTGATCCCCGGCTATGAGCCGCTGCCGGAAGCCGAGCGCCGTGCCCGCGCCGCCGAGATGGCGCCGGTCATTCGCGGGCTCGCCTCCACCGACCGGCCGCAGGTGGGGCGCTTCACCGACGCCCCGGTGGTGCTGGGCTTCCTGGCCCGGGGCAAGCACCCAGCGCTGGCCGCGCTCGGCACCTCCTGCCCGGACCACTTCCTGCGGACCAAGGTCGCGCCGCTCGTGCTCGACCTGCCGCCTTCCGCTCCGTTGCCGGAGGTGACCGCCCGTCTCGGGGAGCTGCACGCGGACTACCGCATCGGCTACCGCGCCTATTACGAGCGCCACGCGGACGCGTCCTCGCCCGCGATGCGCGGCGCCGACCCGGCGATCGTGCTGGTGCCGGGCGTGGGCATGTTCAGCTTCGGCGCGGACTCCCAGACCGCTCGGGTGGCCGGGGAGTTCTACGTCAACGCGATCAACGTGATGGC
This sequence comes from Streptosporangiaceae bacterium, assembly GCA_035473755.1. Classification (GTDB taxonomy): domain Bacteria; phylum Actinomycetota; class Actinomycetes; order Streptosporangiales; family Streptosporangiaceae; genus UBA9676. Next base: position 9,743 of record DATINY010000331.1, on the reverse strand, counting down.
CGGCGCCGAGTCGGTCTCCACCTACTGCCCGATCCCCGAGAGCGAGAAGTTCCGGATCGAGTACTGGAAACTGGAGGAGGCCAAACTGCGCCGTCGGCCCAGGCCCAAGCCGCTGGCCACCCGGGTGGCACTGGTGACCGGCGGCGGCTCGGGCATCGGCCGGGCCACCGCGCAGCGGCTGGCCGCCGAGGGTGCCTGCGTGGTCGTCGCCGACCGGGACGGGCAGGCGGCCGAGGCGGTGGCCGGTGACATCGGTTCCGCGGACGTCGCGATCGCGGCGACCACCGACGTGACCGACGAGGCCAGCATCGCGCAGGCGTTCGCCGCCGCGGCGCTCGCGTTCGGCGGGGTGGACCTGGTGGTGAACAACGCCGGCCTGTCGATCTCCAAGCCGCTCGCCGAAACCACCGCGGCCGACTGGGACCTCCAGCACGACGTGATGGCGAGGGGCTCGTTCCTGGTCTCCCGCGCGGCCGCGCGGATCATGCGGGCCCAGCGGATGGGCGGGGATATCGTCTATATCTGCAGCAAGAATGCGGTGTTCGCGGGGCCGAGCAACGTGGCCTACGGCGCGGCCAAGGCGGACCAGGCGCACCAGGTACGGCTGCTCGCGGCCGAGCTCGGCGAGGACGGCATCCGGGTCAACGGAATCAACCCGGACGGGGTAGTCCGCGGCTCCGGCATCTTCGCCGGCGGCTGGGGCGCGCAGCGGGCAGCGGTCTACGGCATCCCCGAGTCCGAGCTCGGGGCCTTCTACGCCAAACGGACGCTGCTGGGGCGCGAGGTCCTGCCCGAGCACGTGGCCGCGGCCGTGCTCGTGCTCACCGCCGGTGAGCTGTCCCTGACCACCGGGCTGCTCATCCCGGTGGACGCGGGGGTGGCGGCCGCATTCCTGCGCTGACCCGGGGCTGCCTGCCGAGGAGGAGGTTACGTGTGATGGAAGCCGCAGGCCGGATCGGCCCAGCCCCGGAGCCGCTCAGCCGCCAGGATGTCGAACTGCTCCGCCTGCTCGCGCAGGGCCTGCCGCTGGGCTCGGTGGCGCGGCGGATGCGCACCTGCGAGCGCACCGTCCGGCGCCGCACCCGGGCCATCTGCAACCGGCTGGGCGTCGGTGCGTCGATCCAGGCAGTGGTCTGGGCCGCCCACCAGGGCCTGCTGTGACATCTCCTCCGCCGAGGCGCTGGTGACCTCGCCCACGGCGGTGGCCGCGGTCGACCTCGGCGCCTCCGGCGGCCGGGTCATGCTGGGCGTCATCGGCGGGCGTGACCGGCTGGAGCTGCGTGAACTGCACAGGTTCCCCAACGTTCCCGTCCGGGTACTCGGGACCCTCCACTGGGACATCCTGTCGCTGTTCCAGGGCGTGCTGGACGGCATCCGTGCCGCGGCCGGCGCGGCCCAGGTGGCCAGCGTGGGGATCGATACCTGGGGGGTCGACTACGGCCTGCTCGATGAGGAGGGGGCGCTGCTCGGGAACCCGGTGCACTACCGGGACGGCCGGACCGATGGGATGCCCGGTCAGGTGCTGGCCAAGGTGCCGGCGGACGAGCTCTACGCGATCACCGGCATCCAGCAGCTTCCGTTCAACACCATCTGCCAGCTCGCGGCGGCGGCGGCCAGCCCCGAGCTGGCGGCGGCCCGGACCCTGCTGATGATCCCGGATCTGCTGTCCTACTGGCTCACCGGCGAGATCGGCGCCGAGGTCACGAACGCGTCCACCACCCAGCTCTACGACGTGCGGGCACAGGCCTGGGCCACGTCGCTGATGACCCGGGTGGGCATCCCGCCCGGGATCTTCCCGCCGCTGCGCAGGCCCGGGGACACCATCGGGGACCTGCTGCCGGGGATCGCCGCCGAGGCCGGGTTTTCCGCGCCCGTGCCCGTGCTGGCGGTCGGCTCGCACGACACGGCGTCGGCGGTCGCCGGCGTGCCCGCCCAGGGGACCGACTTCGCGTACATCTCGTGCGGCACCTGGTCGCTGGTGGGAATGGAGCTGCCCGGGCCGGTGCTGAGCGAGGCCAGCCGCCGGGCCAACTTCACCAACGAGACCGGGATCGACGGGACCATCCGCTATCTGCGCAACGTCATGGGCCTGTGGCTGCTGCAGGAATCGGTGCGGGCCTGGTCGTCCCGGGGGGCCGAGGCGGACCTCGGCACCCTGCTGACGGCGGCCGCCGAGGCCCCGGCGCTGCGCGCCGTGGTCGACCCGGACGGCCCGGAGTTCCTCGCCCCCGGCGACATGCCCGCCCGCATCGCCGCCGCCTGCCGCCGCACCGGCCAGGACCCGCCGGCCGATCCGGGTGCGACGGTCCGGTGCATCCTGGACAGTCTCGCCCTGGCCCACCGGCGCGCGCTGGCCGAGGTCCAGGAGCTCACCGGCCGGCACGTGGACACCGTCCACATCGTCGGCGGCGGCGCCAGGAACGCCCTGCTGTGCCAGCTCACCGCGGACGCGTGTGGCCTGCCGGTCGTGGCCGGACCGGTCGAGGCCGCGGCCCTGGGCAACGTGCTCGTGCAGGGGCGGGCGCGGGGGGCCGTGCCCGGCGATCTCGGCGGCGTGCGTGAGCTGCTGCGCCGGACCCAGGATCTGCGCCGGTTCGAGCCGTCCCGCGCGGGCACCCGGGAATGGGAGGAGGCCGACCGCCGGATCGGCCTGGGTTCCGGCGCTCCCCGCTGAGGGCGCACCGGCCCCGGCCGGGCGGGGACCCTATCCGCCGGGAGCGAGGTCGAAGGGGCGCAGATACGGGGCGGGCCGGTAGCGCAGGAACGCCGGCGGCGTTGGCACCACGGTGCCGCCTGACTCGAAGATGTTGTACTGCGAACCGAGCGCGGCGGCCTGAGCGTTCAGGCTGGCCGGAGCCAGCGTTGACAAGTTCCACCGGCCGCTGTCGAGACGGCCGGCCAGGACCTGGACCGCGGTGATCGTCTCGGCCGGCGTGAACGCGCAGTGCCCGGCGCGGTCGACGAAGATCTGCTGCAGCAGCGACCCGTCCCCGGCCCGCTCCACCGCGCTGCGGTACGCCTGCTCGTTCTCGGGCACCACCAGCCCGTCGCCGGTGGTGTGCATGGTCAGCACCGGCACCGGCAGGCGCCCGGTGAAGACGATGTTGTGCGCCAGGTAGGCCATGGCCGAGGGGACGGCGCCGATCCGGGTGGCCCGGTCCAGTGTCTGCAGGTCGTGGCCCAGGCTGAGCCCGGCCGCCCGGTAGAGCGCGGCCACCTCGGGCAGGTCAGCCGACTTCGCCAGGTCGCGGAAATAGTTCACGCCCGTGTTCCAGGACGGGTTCCCGCCCGCGCGCGCCTCGAGCTCGGCGCGGAAGGCGAAGATAAACGGGAAGTCGACCTGGGTGTCCCAGCTGAACTGGTTGGCCTCCTGGGCCGCGTAGTCGGTGGCCGCCGGCTCGGGCGACAGCGGCGCGAACCAGCCTGGGGTGTCGCCGAGCGCCGCCGCCAGCGCCAGCCGGGCCCGGCCCTGTGGCGTCTGCTGCGCGGCGGCCGCGGCCGCGATGGCGCCGTTCAGGTTGGCGGACGGGTCCGTGATGTTGACGACCTGAACCGAGGGGTCGATCAGCTGCTGGAAGGCGAACTCGGCGTCCAGCGCGGTGTTCCAGGTAGCCACCCCGCCGGACAGCACCCCGCACATCGGCAGCGCGGCGGAGAACCGGCCCGGGTAGCGCTGGATCAGGCCGGCCGTGATGATGCCGCCGAGCGAGTGGCCCCACGCGACCGTCCGGGTAGGAGCGCCGAAGACCTGATCGAAGGCATCCAGGGTGGCGATCTGGTCGGGCAGCGCCTGCTGGATCGCCCAGCCGGTGGTCGCGTAGGAGGAACCAGCCAGGGCGTAACCGTGGCCGAGCATCCACCCGGCCGTGACCGGGTCGCCGGCGTCCTGGGCTGGGTTGGGGCTGCCGGGGACCACGTATCCGTGGCTGTAGAGGAACAGGGTGCCGTTCCAGGGGCCGGCCGGGCACTGGATCTCATAGGTTGCCTTGTCCGGCAGGGTCCCGGGCAGCGTCGTCACCGTGCCCGAGCCGCCGCAGGTGGCGGGCGCGGCGAGCGCGGGCGCCGCGGATAATAACCCAGCGAGCAGAGCAGCGGCCAGCATGACCCCGCCGCGCCTTACCATCCCTGCCATGATCACGCTCCACGGTGTTATCACCAGCGGCCGTCGGAAGGGACCCTAGCCCCGTTCGCCCCTGAGCAACAGGCGACGAGCGGACCTTAGCTATCGTTTGCTGGCATCCGTAACATATGGGGACGGAAGGGCCAGAACCTAAGGAACGGGGACGGATGGGCCAGCCAGCCGGCGCACGACTGGGCTGGTGCCACGGGGACCTCGCGTGCGCCGGGATGAGAGACCATGGGCGTTGCCGCCTTGATCAGCTGGTTCGTGACCGCGTTCGTCGGGCTTTACCTGCTGGCCGTCTGGCTCATCGAGAACGATGTCACCCAGCAGGGTGCCGCCCGTAGCCGGCTGCCCGGGCCGGTCATCCTCGGCCACGTCCTGCTCGCCCTGACCGGGCTGGTGTTCTGGGTGATCCATCTGCTGTTCGGCGCCGCCTCGTGGGGCTGGGCGGCAGTGGGGGTCCTGGTGGGCATCGCCACGCTGGGCCTGACCATGTTCACCCGGTGGATCCCGGTCCACGCCGCGTACGTGGCGGCCGAATCCACCCGGGGCAGGTCGGCCGAATTCGACTTCCCGGCCGAACGGGCGTTCCCCCTGAGCGTCGTCATCATCCACGGAGTGCTCGCCGTCACGACGGTCACTGTGGTGGTGCTGGCCATGCTCGGGGTCGGCGGAGGCTGACGGCTGGGGCCACAGCCGGTGAACCATAGCCGCGGTGCGTCCGTGACAGGGAATACAGATGGGTCAGTTGCCGGCGCACGCCGCCGCACTGGACGGGGCTGGCCCGACAGCCCGCGTGCGCCGAAAAGAGAGACCCATGGGCGTTGCCGCCTTGATCAGCTGGTTCGTTACTGCCTTCGTCGGGCTCTACCTGCTGGCCGTCTGGCTCATCGAGAACGACGTGACCCACCGGGGCGCCGTGGCCAGCCGGCTGCCCGCGCCGGTCATCTTCGGCCATCTCCTGCTCGCCCTGACCGGGCTGGTGTTCTGGGTGATCCATCTGGTGTCCCACTCCAGCGCGCTGGGCTGGACCGCGCTGGGGACGCTGGTCGCCATCGGCGCGCTGGGCCTGACCATGTTCACCCGGTGGATCCCGGTCCACGTCGCGTACGTGGCGGCGGAATCCGGCAAGCACGGCCGCCGGCTCGCCGACTACGACTTCCCGGCCGAGCGGGCGTTTCCGCTGCCCGTCGTCGTCGGTCACGGCCTGCTCGCCTCGACGACGGTCATCCTGGTGCTGCTGGCCATGCTCAGAGTCGGGTGAGGCTGACGGGGCGGGCCCGCCGCCGGGTGAACCATCGCGGCCAGGCGTCCGTGACAGGGGAATACGGATGGGTCAGTTGCCGGCGCACGCCGCCGCACCGGATGCGGCTGACCCCACGGGGATCCCGCGTGCGCCGAAAGAGAGACCATGGGCGTTGCCGCCTTGATCAGCTGGCTCGTGACCGCGTTCGTCGGGCTCTACCTGCTGGCCGTCTGGCTCATCGAGAACGACGTCAGCGATCCGGGTGCCACCCGTAGCCGGCTGCACGGGTCGGTCATCTTGGGGCATGTCCTGCTCGCCCTGACCGGGCTGGTGGTCTGGGTGCTCTACCTGCTGTCCGACGAGGACACCGTGGGCTGGGCCACCCTGGGGATCCTGGGCGGGATCGCCCTGCTGGGCCTGGCCATGCTGACGCGGTGGATCCCGGTGCACCGCGCGTTCGTGGCGGCGGAGTCCGCCCGGGGTGTGGCCGCGGAGTTCGAATTCCCGGCCGAACGGGCCTTCCCGGTGGCCATGGTCATGGGCCACGGCCTGCTCGCCTTCACCACGTTCACCCTGGTGTTGCTCACCGTGCTCGGGGTGGCGGGAAGCTAGGCTGCCCTGGCAGGCTGCCCGACCGAAGGAGCGAGCGCATGAACGCTGACCGGCCCCATGACCCCGCGATGATGGAGGCAGCGCTCAGTGAGGCGCGGGCGAGCCTGGAGGCCGGGGGAGTCCCGGTGGGCGCCGCGCTGGCCGACGCCGGCCGGCTGGTCGCCTCCGGGCACAACGAGCGGGTGCAGCGGGGCGACCCGATCGCGCACGGTGAGATCTCCTGCCTGCGCAACGCCGGAAGGCAGCCTTCTTACCAGGACATGACGCTGTACACCACGCTTTCCCCGTGCCAGATGTGCTCCGGCGCGATCCTGCTGTTCCAGATACCGCGAGTGGTGGTCGGCGAGGCCACGACGTTCGCCGGCGACCTGGACTTTCTGGCCAGCCACGGAGTAGATGTCCTGCTCCTCGACGATGAGCGCTGCAAGGCCGTTATGCAGGAATTTCAGGAGCGCTATCCGGAGGTCTGGAGCGAGGACATCGGCGGGCGCTGACTCACTGCCGGAAGCTGACCGCGGTGGTGTTCGCGCCGCTGATCACCACCGCGACCCGCTCACCCGGCGCCGGCGTGTACCCGCCGGCCGTCAGCGCCGCCAGGGCCGCGCACCCTCCCGGCTCGGCCACCAGCCGGAGCCGGTCCCAGAGCAGTTCCTGGGCCTGCCGGATGGCGTCGTCGCTGACCTGAACCGCCTGGGCCGCGTGCCTGGTGAGGATGGCGAAGGTCAGCTCGCCTATGCGCTTGGGGGCGAGCGAGTCGGCGGCCACCCCACCGGCCGGGGCATCCACCGGCCGCCCCGCCCGCAGCGCGTAGGTCAGGGTCGGTGCCTCCTCAGGTTCTGCCCCTACGATCCGGGCCCGGCCTTCGTACCCGGCCGCTATGCCCGCGAGGAGGCCGCCACCGCCGACGCTGGCCAGCACGGTGACGGTCGCCGGTGCCTGCCCGGCGAGCTCGGTGGCCAGGGTGCCCGCCCCGAGAATCGTCTCGGCCTGATCGAAGGCATGAACCGCCATGGCGCCACTGCCGGCGGCCCACTCCTGGCTCGCCGCCAGCGCATCGGCATAGGTATCGCCCGCGATGACCAGATGGGCGCCGTTGCCGCGGATGCGGGCGATCTTGGCCGCGGACGAGATCCCGGGGACATAGATCCTGGCCGGCACGCCCAGGACGCTGGCCGCATGGGAGACCGCCACCCCGTGGTTGCCGCCGGAGGCGGCCACCACGCCGGCCTCGGGGATGTCACGCAGCAGCAGGTTGGCGAAGGCGCCCCTGGCCTTGAACGACCCGGTGTGCTGGAGCAGCTCGAGCTTGAGCACCAGCGGCCCGGGCGGGAGCCCGAAGTCCGCCCGGTCAACCCGGATCACCGGGGTGCGCCGCAGGTAAGGCCGGATCAGCGCGTCGATGGAAACAATCGCCTGGCGGTTCACGCCGGTAGCGGCATCGGCGGGCGGGCGGCCCGTCGTGGCCAGTCCCTCGCTCCTCGGGATGCTCATGGCTCAGCCAATCAGGGGCCCGCCAGTCCCGGCAAGGCGCCGCCGGTGAACAGCTGGCGAGGGAAGGCCCGCCCGCCGGGGACCAAGGCCGCTGGCCCCGGCCGGCGTCGCCGGGACAGCTGGCGGCCGCCTTCGACACCCGGGTTGACGTCAGGTTCGCGGGCGCGGCGGCCGTCGGGGGTGAACGACCCGGCGGACGCGGTCGCTTGGCCCGGGAGGTACGGCGAGCACCGGGGCCATCACCGAACCAGCCAAGAAAGCCGGCTCGAAGGCCGACGACGACCTGACCGGCGTGCTGCTGACCGAGATGCGGAACGGCCAGCCCGGGACCTTCGGCGCCGGGGGTGCTGCCGTTGCTGTCACACGCCCTGGACCAGACCTGGCGCAGCCGGACCGGGGAAACTCTCACCCTTGTCGATTACGAAAGAACCGGTGGCATCGAGGGGGCCGCGCTGGCAGCGCGCAGCGCGTCTACGACGGCCTCACCCCAGGCGAGCAAACCGCCGCCCGGCAGGTCTTCCTGCGGCTGGCCGCCGCCAACAGCGACGGCGTGGACACCGCCGACCGTGCCACCAGGGCCGAGCTGACCGACGGCAAGAGCCCAGCCGACGCCCGGGATGTGGAGACAGTCCTGGAAGGCTTCGCCGCCGAACGGCTGCTCACCCTTGCCGCCGGCACCGTGGAACTCAGCCACGAGGTGCTGCTGACCGCCTGGCCGCTGCTGCGGGACACCTGGCTCACGGACACCCGCGCGGACCGGATCGTCCGCACCCGGCTGCACACCACCGCCGCCGAGTGGGCCCACCACTCCCGCGACCCGTCCTACCTCTACGGCGGCAGCCTGCTGCAAGCCGCCACCGACACCACAACCCGGATCGGCGCCGACCACGCCCGCCACCCGCTCAGCCAGACCGAAACCGACTTCTTGCACGCTAGCGACCGCGCACACCACCGAACCGTGCGCCGGCGCCGCCGCCTCATCGCCCTGCTCACCGCCTTGGTGCTCGGGCTCGCCACGGCCACGGCACTGGCCGTCCGCGCCAGCCAGCAGGTGACACAGAAACGTGACATCCTGATCTCCGGGCTGCTGATCAGCCAAAGCCAGCGGCTGGGCCACGCCAACCCCGCCCTGTCCAGACTGCTGAGCGTCGCGGCATGGCGCATTAACCCCTCCAGCGCCGCCCGCTACGCCATGCTGGCCGCCGCTGCCCGCCCCGGCATCATCGCGGTCCTCACCAGCGACGGCGGCGCGGTCACCTCGGTCGCGTTCCGCCCGGACGGCAGAACGCTGGCCACCGGCAACGCCGATGGCACTACCCGGTTGTGGGACATGGCCAGCCACCGGCAGATCGCCGCCCTCACCGGCCCCACCGGCCCGGTTAGCTCGGTGGCGTTCAGCCGGGACGGCAAGACCCTCGCTGCCAGCCGCGGCGACCACACCGTCCGGCTGTGGGATGTCGCCTACCTCGTGAACGTGGTACCGCGCCGGTGCGCATCGGCAGGGCGGTCCCTGACACGCGCCGAGTGGGCACGATATGTGCCAGTCCTGGCCTACCAGAAGGTCTGCCCGTAACCGCCCAATCACCAGCGGCGCCAACTGCACGTCCTCGGCATGTCGTGATCACCTTCGCCATTGGAGCCAAATATCGCCCATTATGTACGGCCACCATCGCGGCGGGTCAGGGTTCGATTGCCGACCATAATGCCGGTTCTTTGCGCACGGTTCAGGTCGGCGGGGGTGGCCGGGACCGTCGCGGCGGGGTGCGACAATCGGCGCATGCCGGAACGGCTTGAGGTGCAGCGGGCGGTGGCCGCATCAGCGGGCGAGATCTTCACCGTGCTCACCGATCCCAGGGGGCATGTGGCCATCGACAGCTCCGGCATGTTGATGGCGGCCAGCGGGGACATCGTCGCCAAGGTGGGCGGCACCTTCGTTGTGCACATGGACCGGGAAGCGCTCAACGACTATCCCCTCGGGCTTTACGACGTCACCATCGAGATCGTCACGTTCGAGCCGGATCAGGAGATTGCCTGGACCGTGCACGGCCAGCTGGACCTCGGCCACGTCTATGGCTACCGGCTGGAGCCCATCGAGGAGGGCACGCTCGTGACGTCTTACTACGACTGGTCGGGCGCCGGGCAGGCCTGGAAGGACGCCGCCATCTTCCCGGTGATCCCCGAAAGCGCGCTGCGGGCCACGCTGGGGATCTTGGCCCGCACCGTCGCTCCCGGCAAGCCCCGCCCCACGTCCTCAACCCCATGACCAGCATC
>DATINY010000330.1:0-6627 GCA_035473755.1 Streptosporangiaceae bacterium | reverse complement strand
CGAGCCGGTGGCTGAAAGCTCGCTGATCCACTGTGCCCCCTCGGGCCTGTCGTGTCCGGTGCCTTGCCACGCCTAGCCGACGGGCAGCTGGTAGTTCCTGATCCCCTTCCTGAGCCGACCGGCTCCATCACCACGGCACCGCCCCGGACCCTGGGCTTCAGCGAGTCGTCGAGCGCCGGCGCCAGATCGATGGCGGTCCGGGCCGGCGGGACGTGCAGGTTGAACACCGCGCGCTCCGGCCGGGTCACCTCGGCGGCCATCTTCTCGATCCGCCGCCCGGCAGGCGGAAGTGCATCCGGGTGGTGGTGCCGGCCGGGCCGCTCCTCCTCTCGACCAGGTCGCAGATGTGGTTCACCACCCACAGCCCCTGCCCGTCCGAATCCGGTGGCGGCCGCTGCCGTCCGGCCATCGGGTCGGTGATCCACCCGCCGTCGTGCACCTGGCAGATGACCTCGCGACCGGACGTCCAGATGTGCGCGGTGCCGCCCCCGGGCGTGTGAGCCAGCGTGTTGGCGGTGATCTCACTGACCGCCAGGATCAGGTCGGCGCGGCGCTCGGCGGGCAGCCCCGCGCGCTCGGCGAAGCGGCCGACCAGCGCCCGCACGGGGTGCAGCCGGGAGCGGTAGGCAATGAATTCCGCCGTGACCGGCGGCGCCGGCAGCTCTGCCTCGGGCCGGGGGCCGGGGCCCGCCTGGTAGCCGCTGCTGGGCCGGCGGTGGCCGCCTTCGATGATCTCCGGGTGCGTCCGGCAGGCGCCCTCGATGAGGGCCGGGCTGAGCCGGGAGGCGTCGTAGGGGCACAGGATGGCCGCCGGGGCGCCGACCGCCAGCTGGACCAGCGCTTCGTGCCTCATCACCTCGGCGGTCTCGGCATCGGTGCGCCCCGGCCATACCGGTTCGGTGACGATGCGGATCCGCTGCCCCGCATGCTGGCCGGCGAAGCTGCCCAGGGCCAGCGTTATCCGGGCGGGGTTGCGGCCAAGCTCGTTCATGTCGGCCACGTCCAGCCGCCAGCCGGCCGCGCCCGCCGCCGCCCGCACCTGCGATCCGGGGTGGCCCGGCAGCGCCACGAATACCGGCTCGGAGCAGGCCAGCCCGTCGCCGATGAAGGCCAGGACGTGCTCCAGGTACTCGCCCGCATCGCGGTACACGAACACCAGATGGCTCACGCCATCGCCGTCGGCCGGGGCCGACGGGGCGGCGGCCGACGCAGTCTCAGCCCGCTGCGGACGGGCCGGTGTATGACCGTCATCCACGATGGCGCAGATTCCCCGATATGGCCTGCCCATGCGGGGAAGCCAAAAACATCGTTTCAGCATACGATTGGCCGCGTTCTGTTGCTCTGGCTGCTGACCGTCCGGGGGTGCGAGTGGAGGGACTCGGATTGTCGTCACGCCGCCAGGGCGAGGTGGTGGTCGTCGCGATCCGCGGTGAGCTTGACGCGGTGACCAGCCGTGAGTTCGACGAGTACCTGACCGCCGCACGTCAGCAGTCGGACCGCGTCATCCTCGACCTGACCGCCGTCGACTTCATGGACACGAGCTCGCTGGCCGTCATCGTGGGGCACTGGAAGAAGCTCACGGCCAGGGACGGGACCCTGGCGCTCGCGGGCGCCAGGTACCGGTACACCAAGACGCTGTGGATCACCGGCCTGGCCGACCGGCTGCCGCGCTACGACACCCTGGAACAGGCCATCACTGCTCTCGCGGACGGCAGCGGGGACGGGTAGCCGCCCGCCGGGTCAGCGCCGCAGCCGGATGTGCAGGCGGATGGTGGTGCCGGTGCTGCCGGTGCGCAGCTCGGCCAGGTCGCAGAGCTGGTTGACGACCCACAGGCCATGGCCGCGGCCGGCCTCGGGAATGGGGCGGCGGCGGCCGGCGAGGGGGTCGCTGATGTGGCCGCTGTCGTGGATCTGGCCGAGCACCTCGCCATCGGCGGCCCAGATGTGCAGGGTGCCGCCCGCGTCGGTGTGGCGCCAGGTGTTGGCGGCCAGCTCGCTGACGGCGATCACCAGGTCGCGGGCGCGGTCGGCGGGCAGCCCGGCCCGGCGTGCCTGCGTGCCGGCGAACGCCCGCACGTGGGCGAGGTCGTCCCGGTAGGCGAGCGCGGCGGCCCCGCCCGGGGGGCCGGGCAGGGGCTGGTCACATCCGGCCGGGAACAGGCCGGCCCCGGGGTAGCTGCGGCTGGGCCGCGAGCGCCCGCCGGCGATGAGCACCGGATGGGTGCGTTCGGCGCCGTCGATGACGCCGCGGGCCAGCCGGGCGCGGTCATAGGGGCACAGCATGCTGGTGGCCGTGCCGGCGAAGGCCAGGTTGATCAGGGCCTCGTGCCGGGTCGCCTCACACAGCTCGGCGGCGGTGCGGGTCTCCCAGGCCGGCTCACCCACGTAGCGGATGGCCCGGCCGCGGTGGGCGTCGGCGAAGGCCGCCACCTGCGGAATGATCCACGCCGGGTTGGCGCCCATCTCGGTCATGTCGGCGAAGCTCACCCGGCCCGCCTGCCCGTCCAGGTGCCCGCGCAGCAGACCGACCTTCGGGCCGGGCACCGCCACGAACACCGGCTCGGCGCGCTCCAGCCCTTCGGCCACAAAGCCCAGCACCGCGTCCAGGTACTCGCCGGTGCCGCGGTAGAACACCGCGGCGTGCTCGAGCTGCGGCGCGAGGACCGCCGCCTGCTCACGCATCAGTGACCTCCAAGCCCCGGCTGGGTCGCGGGCACATCTCCCCTACCCGGCGCGCCCCCGGTGATGCCTGGTGACATGTGGGTAACAATCACGCAGCCATCCGGCAAAGCTGATCAAGTCCGAGGATACCTGGAGGCGGCGGGCGGGCCGCGGTACGGCGCGCTAGCCGCGGCGGCGAGACAGAAACCAGCCGATCCCCGGCTCGTCCTGGCTGGCGATGAACGACCCGGGCACCGTCACCAGGATCTCGTCGGCGTGGGCCAGGCAGGCCCAGACCGTGTCCCCGGCGGCGTCGGCGAGCTTCACCTCGGCCCGCTTTCCGCACGGCGCGCCGCCGATGTCGCCGACCTGGCACATGACCGTCGTCCCGCCGCGGGCCTCGACCAGGGCCGCGGCCTCCCTCAGCAGAGAGAAATGGGGGGAGGCCTGGTCATCGGCCGCCGGCGGCTGGGACGCCGACCGCTCCCGCTGGCCGAGCAGGATGGTGTGCCGCCGCCCGCCCCGCTCGTGCGCTAAGACTGGGCTCGGCGATGATGTTGGAGGATCTGGTCCAAGGAGGAGCAGTGGCAGCGCATGAACACAACGAGCTGAGCCAGCAGCGGACACTGATCATCATCGGCGCGCTGCTGCTCGGGATGCTGCTGGCCGCGCTGGACCAGACGATCGTGGCGACCGCGCTGCCCACGATCGCCGGCGACCTGCACGGGCTGTCCCACCTGTCGTGGGTGGTGACCGCCTACCTGCTGGCGTCGACCGTGTCCACGCCGCTGTGGGGCAAGCTGGGCGACCTGTACGGGCGCAAGGTGTTCTTCGAGGCCTCGATCGTCATCTTCCTCATCGGGTCGGCGCTGTGCGGGCTGGCCCACTCCATTCTCGTGCTGATCGTGTTCCGCGCGGTGCAGGGCATCGGCGGCGGCGGCCTGCTGACGGGTGCGCAGACGATCGTCGCCGACGTCGTCCCGCCCCGGGACCGCGGCCGCTATCAGGGCCTGTTCGGCAGCGTGTTCGGGGTGACCAGCGTGATCGGCCCGCTGATCGGCGGGTTTTTCGTCGACAACCTGTCGTGGCGCTGGGTGTTCTATGTCAACCTGCCGATCGGTGCGGTCGCGCTGGCCGTGGTCGCCGCGGTGCTGCCCGGCCATCTGCGCCGGGCCCAGCACCGCATCGACTACCTCGGCACGGTGCTGCTGGCCGGCGCGGCGACCAGCCTGGTGCTGCTCACCTCGCTCGGCGGAACGACCTACCCCTGGTCATCCGCGCCGATCTTCAGTTTGGGCGCCGCGGCCGTCGTCCTCGGCGCCGCGTTCGTCTGGGCCGAAAGCCGGGCCGAAGAGCCGGTCATTCCGCTGCACCTGTTCCGCAACCGGGTGTTCTCGGCCGCGAGCGGGATCGGCTTCGTGGTCGGGTTCGCCTTGTTCGGTACGATCGCGTACCTGCCGCAGTACATGCAGATCGTCAAGGGCGTCAGCCCCACCGTGTCCGGGCTGCGGCTGCTGCCGCTGATGGCCGGGCTGCTGACCACCTCGATCGTCAGCGGGCGGCTGGCCAGCAAGTGGGGCCGCTACCGGATCTTCCCGATCATCGGCACCGCCACCATGACGGTCGGGCTCTACCTCCTGTCTCACCTGGGCGTGGCCACCAGCGTCTGGCTGTCGTCGCTGTACATGCTGGTGCTCGGCGCCGGCCTCGGCGCCTCGCTGCAGGTCCTCGTCGTCGCGGTGCAGAACGCCGTCAGCTACACCGACCTCGGCGCGGCCACCGGCGGCGCGACCTTTTTCCGGTCCATCGGCGGGTCGTTCGGAGCCGCCACCTTCGGCGCCGTATTCGCCAACGTCCTGGCCGGCGACCTGGCCACCGCTCTGCACGGGCTGGCGCTGCCGCACGGGGTGACGGCGGCCAGCGGCGCGAGCCCGGCGCAGCTGGCCCATTTGCCGGCCGCCGTGCACGCCGGGTACATCAGCGGCTACGCCACCGCGCTGCAGACGGTGTTCCTGGTGGCCGTGCCGTTCGGCGTGCTGGCGTTCGCGCTCAGCTGGACGCTCAAGGACGTCCCGCTGCGCACCACCACCAGTTCGCCGGACCCGGCCGACACTCTCGCTCCCACCTCCAGGCCGACGATCCGCACCTCGGATCAGGAGATGGAACGCGCCCTGACGGTGCTGCTCGGCCGCGAGCGCCGGCGCCAGGTCTACGCGCACCTGATCTCGGCGGCCAGCATCCAGGCCACGCCCAGGGCCGCCTGGCTGCTGCTGCGCGTCGGCGAGCATCCCGAGTGGGGGCGCCATGATCTGGCCGGGCACCTGTACCTGACCGACGCCGACTTTGAACGCCGGCTCACCGAGCTGACCGCCTCCGGCTACGTGCAGCCCCTGAGCGAGGACCCGGCCGAGCCGGTGCAGCTCACCGAGGCGGGCCAGCGCGCGTTCGATGACCTGTTCCAGGCCCGTCACGATGCCATCGGCCGCCTGGCCGCCGACTGGCACCCGGAGCAGCACCCGCGGCTCCTCGAACTGCTCACCCGGCTCACCCATCAGCTCGCCGCGGGCAGTGAGACGCCCGGGCCCGACCTCGACACGGCGGCCGCCGGCCGGGCCGGCCCGCCGGCCTCGGACGGGGAATAGCGGCGCCGCCGGCCTAGAGAATGTTGATCGCGCGGGCGATCACGAGCGCGGCCAGGGCCAGCGACCCGGCCGCTTCGAGCATCATGAGCAGCTTGGCCCATGGCTTGATCGCCGAGATGTCGGTGGGGCTGAACGCCATGGCGGTCCAGAAGCTCAGCGACATGTAGTCGACGAACCGCGGCACCCAGCCCGCGGCCACGTACTCGGTGTGCTGCATCTCCGGGAAGACGAACGCGGGGTTCCGGTCCGGATGGTGGGCCCGGGCGGCGGCGAACAGGTTCGCCAGCGTGATGAAGGCGATGACCAGGCTGGTGACGACCCGCAGCCAGGTCTTCTGCCGGTCGATGCGGCCCGGGTCCCCGGCGATCAGCACGGCCAGCAGCGCGAGCAGCACGGCCGGGACCACCCAGGCCGGCTGGATCCGGTACCGGGCCGGCAGGATCACATGCAGGAAGGCCACGACGATGATCGCCACGGCCACGGGCCACCAGCGCTCGCCCCGCTCGGCGGCCGGTGCCAGTTCGATCGCGGGCCGGCCGGCCGGTTTCCGCTCGGTGGCCATACTCCATGATGGGCCAGGCCCACCGGGAGTCAACCTGGCGGCTCTGGGCTCCGCGGTCGCCGCCGACGGCGGGAAGGCACTGGTCACGGCCATGATGAACGGCCTCCGGCCGGGCGGACCGCCCGCGGGTTCATCTCCGCGTCGCCCTGGGTTTCATCCGTGTTGGGTGATGCTGCCCCGGCGGCAGCGGGGCAGGATAGGGGCATCTGGAGCGCGCAGCGAAGGACCGGCTGCCTGCTAGCGCCCTAGTCATTCTGGCTCTGGCCGCGCAGGTGGCGGCGCGCTCATGGATGGGCGCCGGGTGGCGCCACGGTCAGAACGGGAGGTGGGCCGGATGGCCGTGCGGAAGGTCGCGCATCCGAGCATCGATGATCGCAAAGCCAAGGGCTTGGAGGCCCGGGACCGGGCGCCGCTGTCGAGCCACACCAAGTGGAAGCCGGCCGTGGACCGGCCCGACCCGGTCGCCCTGCTCCAGGAGCAGGACGCCACCCGCGAGCCGGACCTGGTGCCGGTCCGGCACGGCCGGATGATGGTCTCGCCGTTCACCTTCTACCGGGGCGCGGCCAGGATCATGGCCGCGGACCTGGCCCTCACGCCGGTGGCCGGCCTGGTGGCCCAGCTGTGCGGCGACGCGCACCTGTCGAACTTCGGCGCCTTCGCCTCGCCCGAGCGGGTCTTGCTGTTCGA
The DNA here is from genome assembly GCA_035473755.1 of Streptosporangiaceae bacterium. Taxonomy (GTDB): domain Bacteria; phylum Actinomycetota; class Actinomycetes; order Streptosporangiales; family Streptosporangiaceae; genus UBA9676. Next base: position 75 of record DATINY010000330.1, on the reverse strand, counting down.
CCTGAACGACTTCGACGAGACACTTCCCGGTCCATTCGAATGGGACGTGAAGCGCATGGCGGCCAGCTTCACGAT
>DATINY010000329.1:0-8981 GCA_035473755.1 Streptosporangiaceae bacterium | reverse complement strand
GGTGGTCGGCAGCATGTGGTGTGCCTACGCGTTCGCGCTGTTCGACCTGATCAGCCTCCCGGAGGCGATCCGTGGCGGCGCATCGACGATCGTCTCCTGGGTGGCGCAGACGTTTCTGCAGCTGGTGCTGCTGTCGATCATCATGGTCGGGCAGAACGTGCAGGCCGCCGCCGCGGACAAGCGCGCGGAGGCGACCTTCCATGACGCGAGCGCGACCCTGCACGAGGTGGCGCACGTGCAGGGCCACCTCGCCGCCCAGGACGAGCTGCTGACCCGGATCGCCGCGAAGATCGGCCTCGACCCGGTACCGATCATCGACAACCCGGCCCTCGACGAGACGGCCGACCCGGACCCGGGCTGCTGACAACCTTGGTGGCGTGTCAGTCCGGTGACCACCCTGCTGTTAATTTGGGCACGCACAAACCTTTTCGGTTTGAACGAGAAGGATGGGTCCTGTGGTCGCCGGGCCTGGCACGATGCAATTTCCCCCGGGCCCGGCGCCACTTTATAAGAAAGGCTCAGTTTCGCCTGCGGACCGCTATTGACTGGCGTAAACGCGGCTGCCATTAGAGCCTGCAGCCGCATCTGCGTTAGGGTCGCAAGATGCCGACGTTCCGGATCAAGGAGGCCGCCGGCCTGCTGGGCGTCAGCGATGACACCCTGCGCCGCTGGGCCGACGGCGGACGGGTCGAAACGACCACCGATGCCTCGGGGCGGCGCGCCGTGGACGGAGTGGCGCTCGCCCGGCTGGCCCAGGACCTGGCCGAGACGGCCGACCACGCCGAGGGCAAGACGGTGGTGGCTCACTCGGCGCGGAACAGGTTCCAGGGCCTGGTCACCCGTGTCATCCGCGACACCGTGATGGCCCAGGTAGAGATCCAGGCCGGGCCTTACCGGGTGGTGTCGCTGCTCAGCCGCGAGGCCGCCGACGAACTCGGCCTGAAGCCGGGCATGCTCGCGGTCGCCACCGTCAAGGCCACCAACGTCTCCGTCGAGATACCCGAGACCGGCTGATCCCGGCCCGCCAGGATCCAGCTACCCGGCGACTGCCGCGAGGGCCGTCGCACCTCCGGTTCCGTGCTGCTGCCGGGCATCGAGGGACGCGATCGCCGACGGCTTGAACCCTTTGACGATGAGCCAGACGGCAAGACTCATCTCCCAGGCGAACACGGGGATCGCCGCGATCGACCCCCACACGGAGACCTGCGGGTAGAGGCCGAACAGCGCAGCGGTAGACGAGGCGAAGACCACGGGGCCGCCGATGAGACCCAGCACGGCGATGAGCCGCGGCACGAGCCCCGACCTGTACATCAGGTACGCGAGCATCAGTGTGTTCACGCCTATCGCGAGGCCGGGCCCGAACAGGAAGGTCCAGTCGTGCACCGCCACCAGGGCCTTGCCCAGAGCCACCAGGAAGGCGGCGTTCGCGCCCGCGGCACCGGCGAAGTCCCGCCTCAGCGTCACGACCGAGAGCAGACTGATAATCCCGGCCACGATGACAACGGCCTCGACGAGGCGGCCGGCGACGTAGCCGAGGGCGACCCCCTCGTTCTGCCGCTTGACGACCGGGAACAGCGTGACCGCGGTCCCGATGACAGCGATCGCGAGGATCACCTCGCAGCAGGCCCCCAGCAGCACCCGGACGTCGCCGCCGGAGGCCGTCACGATGTAGCGCGGGTCGCTGAGAACGGGACCGTAGAGGGCCAAACCCGCCAGCGCCGCGACCGCCGCGATGATGAAGAACGCCCCCGCCAGCACTGCGGTCTTCCTGAGTGAGTTCATCTCAGATCCTCCCGTGAGGTCAGCGCACCTCGGCCGCTGGCCTGGTCCTGCAAGGTGTACGGCGTACACCATGGGCGGTACGGTACGGTGTACGCCGTACACTTGTCAAGACGGTCGTCACGAGACCCGGAGGGCAGCCGCGATGGCGCAGCGCACCGAGGCCGGGCGCCGGGCACCCCTGAACCGGGACCGAGTGCTCCGCGCCGCCGTGGCCCTCGCCGACGAAACCGGCATCGAATCACTCAGCATGCGCAAGCTGGCGAAGCAGCTCGGCGTCGTGCCGATGGCTCTCTACAAGCACGTGGCCAGCAAGGAGGAGCTGCTCGACGGCATGGTCGACGCCGTCATCGGCGAGATCGACCCGCCGGTCGGCGACACCGGCTGGAAGACCGCCGTCCGGCGGCGCGTCCTGTCCGCCCGGCAGGCGCTGCTGCGTCACCCGTGGGCGTCACGGGTGATCGAGACCCGCACCAACCGCACGCCCGTCGTGCTCGGCTACATGGACTCGATGACCGGGATGTTCCTCGCGGGCGGCTTCTCCGCCGACCTCACCCACCACGTCATGCACGCCCTCGGCAACCGCATGTGGGGCTTCACCCGCGAACTCTTCGACGACGGGCAAGGCGGCAGCCCGGACCCACCGCCGGTGACGTTCGACGAGATGGCAAAGAGGTATCCGCACATCGTCGAGGTCGCCATGGCGGCGACCCGCGGCGACCCATCCGCGGTCGGCCTGGGCTGCGACGAGCAGTTCGAGTTCGAGTTCGCGCTCGACCTTCTCCTCGACGGCTTCGAGCGGCTCCGTGATCGGGGCTGGACGTCCCAGCGCGACCGCGAGCGCGCCGCCGCACCCCCGGCTGCTGGGCAGGAAGCTTGAACATTACCTGGCCACGGGCAAGCCGTTAGGATCTTGTTAAGGTTTCGGCGCAGCCGGGTTACTGAGGGGTAGGGTTGGCTAACCCCCGGACCGCCCGGGGCTGGGCCCGCCCCCGTGGCCCGGTCCCGGGCCCGGGGGTTTCCTGTCGGAAGGCACCGCGCCGGTCAGGTCAACCGGGAGCGCTGAGGCCTTCTCCGCATCACCGGGTGGTCCGGCTTGCTTCCGGGCCACCACCCGGAAGCCGTGCCGGGGCGAAGGCCGGGGCGACCCGGGGAACAGGCGGCCGGTGTGGGCCGGCGCCGCCGTGCCGGCGGGGTAGGCCTCCAGGGCCGGGGCGCCCGGCCGCGTAGGCGGGTGGACCCGCGATTCACGGCGCAGGGCCAGCGGGCGCGGGGATGGGGTTAACCCCCGGCTGGGGACGGAGGGCTGCCGCATTCCGGGCGGCGCGCCCGGTCCGTAGCGTCGTTCATCAGGTGGCACGCGCCCCGCGTGCCGGCCGGCCGGGTTCGCCAGGGCCCACCGGTCCCGCCCAGCAGCCCGATCCCATCTAGCGAGGGCACCATGCGCCATTCGTTGAGTTCAGCATGGCCCGAAGGCCGTGAGGCTCCGGCCGGGCAGGCCGTCGCGCTGCGCGGGGTCACCAGGGTGTACCGGTCCGGCGGCACGGTGACCGCCCTGAACCAGGTCACGCTCGGCTTCGGGGCGGGGACGTTCACGGCCGTCATGGGGCCGTCCGGCTCGGGCAAGAGCACGCTCCTGCAGTGCGCGGCGGGGCTGGACCGGCCCACCTCGGGCGAGGTCTGGCTGGGCGGGCAGGAGCTCGGCGGTCTCAGCGAGACCAAGCTCACCGTGCTGCGGCGGAACCGGATCGGGTTCGTGTTCCAGTCGTTCAACCTGCTGCCCTCGCTGACCGCCGAGCTGAACGTCGCGCTGCCGCTGCGGCTGGCCGGGCGCCGGCCCTCCCGGCCGGAGATCAGGCGGGTGCTCGGCTCGGTCGGCCTGGCCGACCGGGCCGGCCACCGGCCATCCCAGCTGTCCGGCGGGCAGCAGCAGCGGGTCGCCATCGCCCGTGCGCTGGTCACCCGGCCGGAGGTGGTGTTCGCGGACGAGCCAACCGGCATGCTGGACTCGGCCAGCGGCCATGAGGTCCTGGCCCTGCTGCGCGGGCTGGTCGACGGGCAGGGACAGACCGTCATCATGGTCACCCACGATCCGGTGGCAGCCGGTTACGCCGGCCGCGTGGTATTCCTCGCCGACGGCCAGATCGCCGGCGAGCTGCATGACCCCACGCCGCAGCTGATCGCCAGCCGGATGACCGATCTCGGGGCCAGGAGCACGCGGCCATGATCGGGCTCGCCTGGCACACGGCCCGTGCCCGCGCTATCGGCCTGGCCGGCAGCTTCGTCGCGCTGGCCCTCGGCGTCGCGCTGCTCGCCGCCATGGCGCTGACCCTGGCCAGCACCGTCGGCTCGGCCCGCCACCCGCGCTGGTTCACCCGCGCCGGGGTCGTGGTCGCGGGCAACGACACCGTCTCGGTCACCAGCGGCTCCGGCGACGATCGCGAAACCCAGACGGCCACCACCGTCGAGGCACGCGCGGTTCCCCCCGCCCTCGCCGCGCGGCTGTCCCGGCTGCACGCGGCAACGGTGCTCGACTACGCCGGGTACGCATCGGCCCCCGGCGCGCCCGGCGACACCGTCCACCCCTGGGCGGCGGCCCCGCTGCACCACTACACCTGGGTCTCCGGCGGGCCGCCGGCCCGGCCGGGCGAGATCGTGCTCACCGCCCCTACCCGGCTCGGGCCGGGCCGGAGGATCGTCCTGCGGACCGCCGACGGGCAGCGCCGGTTCACCGTCAGCGGCGTGATCCGGACCGGCGCGCAGCCCGCGTTCTACGCCACCGGCGCCGTCGCCGCCCGGCTCGCCGGCGGCCGGATCGACGCGGTCGCGCTGACCGGCCCGCCGGGTGAGCCCGTCGCGGCGCTCGCCGCCCAGGCGCGGGCGGCCTCTCGCGGCCAGCCGGTCCGGGTGCTGACCGGCGACCACCGCCGCGACGCCGAGCCCGACCCGGACGCCGGCCTGTTCGCCGTGGCGGCCTCCCTGCTCGGCACCACCAGCGGGCTCGCCGGGTTCGTATCGATCTTCGTGGTGGCCAGCACCTTCGCCTACGCCGTGGCCGCCCGGCGCCGTGAGTTCGGGCTGCTGCGGACCGCGGGGGCGACGCCCCGCCAGATACGCCGTCTGGTGCTCGGCGAGGCGCTTGCCGTGGGCGTCCTGGCCTCCGCGGCCGGCGGCGCGCTCGGGATCGTGATCGCTCCCCCGTTCGCCCGTTGGCTGGCCCGGTCCGGGATCGCGCCGCCCGATTTCACCGCGCACATCATCGTGTGGCCGGTAGCCGTCGCCTTCGCCGTCGGCCTGGTGATCGCGCTGCTGGGGGCGTGGCTGGCCGCCCGCCGGGCCGGGCGGGTCCGGCCGGCCGAGGCGCTGCGGGAGGCCGCGGTCGACCGCAGGGCGATGACGGTCAGCCGCTGGGTCATCGGCGTGGCCGCGCTCGGCGGATCGGTGGCGCTGGCGGGGATCTTCGCCACCGCCCACTCGGCCGACGCCGCCTCGCTGATCTTGCTGGTCGCGATGCTGCTGGTCCTCGGCTGCGCGATGCTCGCGCCGGTGCTGATCCCCCCGCTGGTGTGGCTGCTGACCGTGCCGCTGGCCGCCGCGCCCGGGGCGACCGGCGTGCTGGCGCGGGGCAGCGCGGTCACCGCGGTCCGGCGGACGGCGGCCACCGTGGCACCGATCCTGCTCACCGTCGGCTTCGCCGGATCGATGCTGGCCGGGCTGGACACCTTCAGCGGAACCGGGCAGGCCGCGGCCGCGAGCCGGATCACCGCGCCGGCCGTCGTGACGCCACGCGGCGGGGCCCCCGGCCTCGCGGACCCGGCCGTCGCGGCCATCCGGGCGGTGCCCGGCGTCGCCGCCGCCGTCCCGGTCACCGACACGACGGTCTACGTGCGCTCCTCCGGTGATCCGGAGGACTGGACCGGCCAGTACGTCAGCGGGCCCGGCATCGCCCGCGTCCTTCGCCTGCCGGTGGTGGCGGGCAGCCTCGCCGCCCTCACCGGCACCGGAACGGTGGCGGTGCCGGCCGGGAGCTGGCGCCTGGGCCAGACCGCGACCATGTGGCTGGCTGACTCCACGCCGGTCCGGCTGCGCGTGGTCGCGGTGCTCGCCGACCAGATCGACCTGGAGCAGACCGTCCTGCTGCCCGCGGCGCTGCGCGCCGGGCACACCTCCGTGCCGATGGCCAGCACCGTGTACCTGAGCCTGTCGCCCGGCGCCCGCCTCGCGCCCATCCGCGCGGCGGCGGCCGCCGGGGGCGGCGGCGTCGGCCCGGCCAGCGCCTACCTCACCGCCGCCAACGCCGAAAACGACAGGATCAACCGGCTGGCGATGATCGCGATTCTCGGCATGGCCCTGGCCTACACCGCCATCGCCATCGCCAACACGCTCGTGATGGCCACCGGTGACCGGGTCCGCGAACTGGCCACGCTCCGCCTGTCGGGCGCGACGCCGGGGCAGGTGCTCCGGCTCATCGGCGTGGAGGCGTGCCTGGTGAGCGGCATCGGGACGCTGCTCGCCGCCGCGGTCACCGCCGCCACCGTGACCGGCCTGCGGCACGGGCTGCTGGGCCTCGCGCCGTCGGTGCGGGTGGTCATCCCGTGGCTGCCGCTGGCCGGCATCGCGCTGGCCTGCCTGGCGATCGCGGTGGCCGCGAGCGTGGTCCCCGCCGCGCTCGTGCTGCGGCGGCGGCCGGCCGAACTGGCGGCGGTGCCGGAATAGGCACACCCGGCGCCGGCCCGCCACGATCCGCGATCCGCGGGCGGCCGGCCGTGCCGGTCGGTACCGTGCTGATAACTCATCGCGGTCAGGAGGCCGGCGTGGCGACAAAGGTGACCGTCGTGCTGGAAGACGATCTTGACGGAGGCCCGGCGGACGAGACGGTGCGGTTCGGGCTGGACGGCGTGGAATATGAGATCGACCTGAGCAAGCAGCACGCCAGGACGTTCCGCCGGGAGCTCGCGTCCTTCCTCGTCCACGCCCGCCGGGCGGAACGGGAACGGCGGCGCCGGCCGGCACGCAGCTCATCGGGCCGTCGGCGCAGCGGCGACATCCGGGTATGGGCAAAGGACGCGGGCATCCAGGTCAGCGACCGGGGGCGCATCCCGGCCAGCGTCGTGGCGCAGTATCAGGCCGCCATCGGCGCGCCCTGAGCCCGGCCGCTCCGGGCGTTCTCCCGGCGGCGCGGCACGAACGCGCCGGCCCGAGCGCTGCGCGAACGCTGCAGTTCCTACCTTCGGCCATGCAACAAGGCGCAAACGGTGCACCCGAAGGTGGACGACATGACAACGACAGCCGGCGCCACCGGTCTGGATGAGGATCCGGCCGGGCAACCGGAAACCGGCCGCCGGCGGTGGGCCGTGCTGGCGGTGGTGTCGGCGGCCCAGTTCCTCACCGTCCTCGACCTGTGGGTGGTCAACATCGCGCTCCCGGCGCTGCAGCACGACTTCGCCCCGGCGGCGCTGTCGGACGTCTCGTGGATCCTCGATGTGTACGCCATCGTGCTGGCCACGCTGCTGCTGCCGGCCGGGCGGGCCGCCGACACCATCGGGCGCCGCGAATTCTTCCTGGCCGGGCTCGTGGTGTTCGGCGTCGCGTCGCTGGGCTGCGCGGTGGCCCCGGGGCTGCCCGTGCTGATCGCCTGCCGGGTGCTGCAGGCGGCCGGGGCCGCGGTGCTGATGCCCACCTCGCTGGGGCTGGCGCTGTCGGTGTTCCCGCCGGATCAGCGGGGCACCGCGGTGGGGATATGGGCGGGGGTCGGCGGGGTCGCCGCCGGCGGCGGCCCCGTGCTGGGCGGGCTGCTGGTCGCGTCGAGCTGGCGCTGGATCTTCCTCATCAACGTGCCCATCATCGTGGCCGCCCTGGTGGCGGGCGTGGTGGTCCTGCCGCGGCACCGCGCCACGCGCGGCGGCGGTGGCCGGCGGCCCGGCTGGCGCGCCGACGGGGTGGGGACCGTCCTGGTGCTGGGCGCGGTGGGGCTGGTGTGCACGGCGCTGACCGAGGCACCGGGATGGCCGCCGTCGCGCACCTGGCCGGTGCTGGCCGCTGGGCTGGTCCTGGCGGCAGCGTTCGTGGTCCATATCCGCCGGCACCCCGCCCCATTGGTCACGCCCCGGCTCTTCGCCGTCCGCCGTTTCAGCGCCGGCGCCGTTGGGCTGGTCACCTACTACACCGGCTTTGCCGCCATGCTCCTGGGCATGACGCTGCTGCTGACCATGCGGTGGCACTTCTCGGTCCTGCAGGCCGCGGTCTGCATCGCGCCCGGCCCCATCACGGCCGGGGTCGTCGCGCCCTTCTCGGGCCGTCTGTCGGCCCGGTTCGGGACGGGGACCACGGTCGTGACGGGTGCCGTGATGTTCGCGGCGGCCGGGGCCTGGCCGCTGGCCAGCGCCGGAGGCCCCCCGGCCTACGCGGCGGTCGTGCTGCCCAGCATGCTGCTGTGGGGCGTGGCGAACGCGCTCATCCAGCCTCCGCTGTTCGCCTGCGCCGACGCCGCGCCGCAGGCGGAGCTGGCGTCGGCGTCGGCGGTGCTCAGCACGGCCCGCCAGCTCGGGTCGGCCCTCGGTGTGGCGATCTTCGTGGCCGTCCTCGGCACCGGCCCGGCCAGCGGCCTGGCCGGATTCGACCGCGCCTGGATCGTCGTCGTGGTCACCGCGGCCCTGACCGCCCTCGCCGGGCTGGCCACCGGCCGGCGGCTGACCCATGCTCCCGCGGCGGTCAGGGCCGGGACCGCCGGCGCGGTGGCGCTGCGCGACGGGTCGGAGGTGGTCATCCGGCCGGTCCGCAGCTCCGACGCGCCGCTGCTGGCCGACGGCTTCGCCCGGCTCAGCCCCGAGTCGCGGCGACTGCGGTTCCTGCGCCGCAAGGACGGACTATCGGCGGCCGAACTACGCTACTTCACCGACATCGACCACCACGACCACGAGGCGCTCGGCGCGCTGGACCACACCGACGGCCGCGGCGTCGGCGTCGCCCGCTACGTCCGCGACGCGAGCGACCCGCACTCCGCCGAGATCGCCCTCACCATCGTCGACGACTGGCAGGGCCGCGGGCTCGGCACCGAGCTACTGGCCCAGCTGTCCGGCCGCGCCCGCGCCGCGGGCATCCGCCGCTTCACCGCGCTGGTCTCGGCCGACAACGCGGCCATGACCGCGCTGCTCCGCAGCGTCCGCGCCGGCCCCGTCCACCGCGAATACGGCACCGTGGAG
>DATINY010000328.1:0-8256 GCA_035473755.1 Streptosporangiaceae bacterium | reverse complement strand
CCGAGGCCCCCTTGACCTTGCCGACGGGCGTGATCACGGCGGCGGTGCCGCAGGCGAAGACCTCGGTCAGCTCACCGGCCTCGCAGCCGGCCCGCCATGCGTCGGCCGAGATCGTGCCCTCCTCGGCCTGATAGCCGAGGTCCCGGCCGAGGGTCAGCAGCGAGTCCCGGGTGACCCCGGGCAGCAGCGTCCCGGGCAGCGCCGGCGTCATGATCCTCGCGTCCGGCCCGGTGCCGTACACGAAGAACAGGTTCATGCCGCCCATCTCCTCGACCCAGCGGCGCTCCGCCGCGTCCAGCCAGACGACCTGGTCGCAGCCGTTGTCCACGGCCTGCTGCTGCCCGGCGAACGAGCCGGCGTAGTTGCCGCCGCACTTGGCGGCGCCGGTGCCCCCGGGTGCGGAGCGGGTGTACTCCTCCGACAGCCAGACGGTGACCGGCTTGACGCCGCTCGGGAAGTAGGCGGCGGCAGGCGAGGCGATGAGGGTGAACTGGTACAACTGCGAGGGCCGGTTGATGCCGAGCCCGACCTGCGTGGCGATCATGAACGGGCGCAGGTACAGGCTGTACTCGTCGGCGTCGGGCACCCAGGCGCGGTCCTGTGTCACCAGCAGCTCGATGGCCCGGACGAAGGCGTCCTCCGGCAGCTCCGGCATGGCCATCCGGCGGGCCGACGAGTTGAACCTGGCCGCGTTCGTCCACGGGCGGAAGGTGGCTATCAGGCCCCCCGCCTGCCGGTACGCCTTCGTCCCCTCGAAGATCTCCTGCGCGTAGTGGAAGACCTGGGTGGCGGGGTCCAGCGTGAGCGGGCCGTAGGGCTCCAGCCGGGCTTCATGCCAGCCGCGCTCGGCCGACCACCGCATGGTGACCATGTGATCGGTGAATACGGCGCCGAACCCCGGAGCCGCCAGGAGCCGTTCGCGCTCGGCGGTGGCAACGGGGTGATCGCTGATGTGGATGTCGAACTCGATCTCGGCGCTCTGGCTGATCGCGGTCATCACAGGTCCTTCCTCCGTGCCCGGCACCGCCGGGCCCCCCGGGCCTGGCGCCACTGCCTGGCCCGTGATTGCGGCGCGGCCCGCCACACCGCAATCCCATCTTGCCGCGTGGTGCGGGGTTATTCGGCACCCCAGCGCGGCTCAGCCGGCTACTCGCTCGGCGATGTCGTCGCCGACCTCCGCGGTGGACCGCGCCGCCCACGCCCCCTGGCGCTCCACCAGGTCGTCGGCGGCGGCCTGCTCGATCCTCGCCGCCTCGGCGGTGAAGCCGAGGTGCTCGCACAGCATGGCCGCCGACAGGATCGCGGCGGTCGGGTCTGCTTTCTGCTGGCCCGCCAGGTCCGGGGCGCTGCCATGCACCGGCTCGAACATGCTGGGCGCGGTCCGCTCCGGGTTGATGTTGCCGCTCGCGGCCAGCCCGATGCCACCGGCCACGGCGGCGCCGAGGTCGGTCAGGATGTCACCGAAGAGATTGTCGGTCACGATCACGTCGAACCGCTCGGGGTCGGTGACCAGGAACATCGTCGCCGCGTCCACGTGGCAGTAGTCGACGGTGACCTCGCCGGACTCCTTGGCCGCCTCGGCCATGGTTCGCTGCCACAGGTCGCCGGCATACTCGAGGACATTCGTCTTGTGCACCAGCGTGAGGTGTTTGCGCGACCGCCGCTGGGCCAGCCCGAACGCGTACCTGACCACCCTGCCCACCCCGAATGCGGTGTTGAGGCTCTCCTGCGTCGCCACCTCGGCCGGGGTGCCCTTGCGCAGCACGCCGCCCGCGCCCGCGTACGGTCCTTCCGTGCCCTCCCGCACGACCACCATGTTGATCGACTCGGGCCGGACCCCGGCCAGCGGGGTGGCGACACCCGGGTACAGCCGGACCGGCCGCAGGTTCACGTAGTGATCCAGCTCGAACCTCAGCCGCAGCAGCAGGCCCCGCTCCAGCACGCCGCTGGGCACGGTCGGGTCGCCGACCGCCCCGAGCAGGATCGCGTCGTGGCCGCGGATCTCCTCCAGCGCCGAGTCCGGCAGGGTCTCGCCCGTCCGGTGCCAGCGCTGGGCGCCGAGGTCATAGGTCGTCGCGTCCACGGTGACCGCGGCCGCTTTGAGCACCTTGAGCGCCTCGGCGACCACCTCGGGCCCGATGCCGTCGCCGCCGATCACGGCGAGCCTTATCGCGGAAGATCCCATGCGCCGTACCTTACTGGTCGTGCGGGGCGCCGGGGTCGCCTCCGTTGTCGCGCCGGTCCAGGGCCACCTGCACCGCCTGCGCGGCCGGTCCGGCCAGGTCCGCCCGCCGGCGGTAGGCGGTCCGGTCAGCTGGGGTGCGTGGGCGCGGGACCCCACTGGCCGGCGGCTGGGGCTGCCTGGCCGAGCGGGCCGGGCGACCGCGGTGCTCGGTCCCCGTCAGCACGACCGGGCCGGGGCCCGGCGGGCCGGGCTGCTGGGACTGGTCCCAGTAATACATGTCATACACGGGGTTCTCCTGCTGGGTATCTGGCCGGTGCGTTAGCTCATCTCCAGATCGACCGACCGGCCTACGACCGCGCCGATGGTGGAGGTGATGTCGTCGAGGACCATGGGCGGGATCGCGGAGTCCACGGTGAGGACGATCAGCGCGTGGCCACCCCGGGCATCCCGGCACACCTGCATGCCGGCGATGTTGATCCCCTCACCACCCAGGATCTGGCCGACCACGCCGACGATGCCCGGGCGGTCGGTATAGGTGAGGAAGACCATGTGCTCGGCCGCCGCGATCTCCATGTCGAAGCCGTTGACCTCGACCAGCTTCTCGATCTGCCGGGGGCCGGTGAGGGTGCCGCTGACCGAGATCACCTGCCCACCGGGCAGGGTGCCGCGCACGGTGACCAGATTGCGCCAGTCCGGGCTGACGGCGTCGGTGGACAGGCTCACCTCGACGCCCCGCTGGGAGGCGAGCAGGGGCGCGTTCACATAGGTGACGGCCTCTTCGACGATGCCGCCGAAGACGCCCTTCAGCGCGGCCAGCTGCAGCACCCGCACGTCGTGGGCGGCGATCTCGCCGCGCACCTGGACGTCGATCCTGGCCGCGACGCCGCGCGCCAGCGCCGTGAAGATCCGGCCGAGCTTCTCGGCTAGCGGCAGGCCCGGCTTGACGTCCTCGTGCACCGCGCCGCCCTGGACGTTGACGGCGTCGGGCACGAACTCACCCGAGAGCGCGAGCCGGACCGACCTGGCCACCTGGGTGCCCGCCTTCTCCTGTGCCTCGTAGGTGCTGGCGCCCAGGTGGGGGGTGACCACCACGTTGGGGAACGCCAGCAGCGGGCTGTCGGCGGGTGGCTCGGTCGCGAACACGTCGATGCCCGCGCCGCCGACCCGGCCGTCCTTGAGCGCGAGGGCCAGCGCGTTCTCGTCCACGATGCCGCCCCGGGCCGCGTTGACGATCAGCACGCCGGGCTTGACGAGCCGCAGCTCCCGCTCGCCGATCAGGCCGGAGGTCTCGGCGGTCTTCGGCAGATGCACGCTGATGAAGTCGGCCTCCGCGAGCAGGTCCTCCAGGCCGACGAGGCGGACGCCCAGCTGGGCCGCCCGCGCCGTGGGCACGTAGGGGTCATAGGCGATCACCTGCATGCAGAACGCGGCCAGCCGCTGGGCGACCAGCTCGCCGATCCGGCCGAGGCCGAGGATCCCGGCCACCTTCCCGTAGAGCTCAGCACCGGTGAACCTGGACCGCTGCCACTCACCGGCCTTGAGCGAGGCCATCGCCTGCGGCACGTTGCGGGCGACCGCGAGCAGCAGCCCCACGGCGTGCTCGGCCGCGCTGACGGTGTTCGAGCTGGGCGCGTTCACCACCATGACGCCCGCCTTGGTAGCGGCCTCGACGTCGACGTTGTCCAGCCCGACCCCGGCCCGCGCCACCACTCGCAGGTTCGGCGCCTTGGCCAGCGCCTCGGCGTCGATCCTGGTCGCGCTCCGGACGATCACCGCGTCCACGCCCGCGAGCGCGGGCAGCAGCGCGGCCCGGTCGGAACCGTCCACGTAGCGCATCTCGAACCCCGATTCGAGCTGCGCGATCGCGGCGGGTGACAGTTCTTCGGCAACGAGAACGACAGGTATCGGCGCAGCCACCAGATCGGCCCTTCGGGCGTTGACGTCGGTCGTCACAGTCTAGCCACGCTTGTGAAAGCTTTCACGAGCTGCCCCCGTGCAGATCGCCAGCCGGCATCAGCCGTCCGCCTGGTCGTCGTCGCTGGCCAGCCAGCTCATCAGCGGCCGCAGCTTCGCCCCCACCTGCTCGATCTGCTCGGCGTGCAGGGCCTCGCGCCGCTTGAGGAAGTTGGGCCGCCCGCTGTCGAACTCCTCGACCAGCTCCCGGGCGAAGCTGCCGTCGCGGACCTCACCGAGGATGCGCCGCATCTCCTCCTTGGACCGCTCGTCGATGAGCCGGGGACCGCGGGTGTAGCCGCCGTACTCCGCGGTATCCGAGACCGACCAGTACATCTTGGAGATGCCGCCCTCGTATATGAGGTCGACGATCAGCTTCATCTCGTGCAGGCACTCGAAGTAGGCCACCTCGGGCTGGTATCCGGCCTCGACGAGGGTGTCGAACCCGGCCTTGATCAGTTCCGAGACGCCACCGCACAGGACCACCTGCTCACCGAACAGGTCGGTCTCGGTCTCCTCGGCGAACGTGGTGGCGAGCGCGCCGGCCCTGGTGCCGCCGATCCCCTTGGCGTAGGCCAGGGTGAGCGGCCAGGCGCCGCCGGTCGCGTCGCGCTCGACCGCGACCAGCACGGGCACGCCGCGCCCCTCGGCGAACTGGCGGCGGACCAGGTGGCCGGGCCCCTTGGGCGCGACCATGCAGACGTCGATCCCGGCCGGGGGGTCGATGAGCCCGTAGCGGATGTTCAGCCCGTGGGCGAAGAACAGGGCGTCACCCTCATCCAGGCTCGGGGCGATGGCCCCGGCGTACAGGGCGCGCTGGATATGGTCCGGCGCCAGAACCATGATCACGTCGGCTTCCTCGCAGGCCTTCTCCGGGGTGGTGACCTGCAGTCCCTCGCTGGCCGCACGCTCCCGGCTGGCCGATCCCTCCGGAAGCCCGACCCGGACGTCCACGCCGGAGTCCCGCAGCGACAGTGCGTGGGCGTGCCCCTGGCTGCCGTACCCCAGCACCGCCACGTGGCGGCGCTGGATGACCCCGAGGTCGGCGCCGTCGTCGTAGTAGATCTCTGCCATCGCTTGCCTCTCGTTCGCTCGCCGTGCTTATGTCACCGGGCGCTTATGTCACCGGGCTCATGTCACTGGGCCGGGCCGGCCGCGGCACGGTCCAGCGGCCGCAGCGCCCGGTCGGTAATGGATTTGCTGCCGCGGCCGAGGGCGACCATGCCGGATTGCACCAGTTCCTTGATGCCGAACGGCTCCAGCACCCTGATCAGCGCGTCCAGCTTGTCGCGGTTCCCGGTGGCCTCGACCGTCACCGCGTCCTGCGCCACGTCGACCACCTTGGCGCGGAAGAGCGCCACCGTCTCCAGCACCCGGGACCGGTTCTCGGCGTCGGCCCGGACCTTGACGAGCAGCAGCTCCCGCTGGACCGACACTGACTGCTCCAGCTCCACGATCTTCAGGACGTTGATCAGCTTGTTGAGCTGCTTGGTCACCTGCTCCAGCGGGCGGTCCGCGCAGTTGACCACGATCGTCATCCGGGAGATCTCTTCGTGCTCGGTCGGCCCGACGGCGAGCGAGTCGATGTTGAAGCCCCGGCGCGAGAACAGGCCCGCGGCCCGCACCAGCACGCCGGGCTTGTTCTCCACCAGCACCGACAGCGTGTGCCTGCTGGCGGCCGGATCCTGTTCCCGCAGGCGCGGCGAAATGCTGTTCATTCGGTCACATCCCAGTCCGGTGCCATGTCCCGCGCCACCACGATGTCGTCGTTGCTGGTTCCGGCCGGCACCATGGGCCACACCATCGCGTCACGGTGCACGACGAAGTCGATCACGACCGGCCGGTCGTCGATCTTCATGGCCTCCTCGATCACCGCGTCGACGCCGGCCGCGTCCTCGCACCGCAGCCCCACGCAGCCGTAGGCCTCGGCGAGCTTGACGAAGTCGGGGACCCGGGTGCCGAGGGGCGCCCGGCCGCCGCCCGCCTCCCCGGGGCCCGGCTGGGGCGGCGCCGCGGCGCTGGCCTTGTCCAGGTCCGTATGGGAGTAGCGCTCGTTGTAGAACAGCGTCTGCCACTGCCGGACCATGCCGAGGTTGCCGTTGTTGATGATGGCGATCTTGACCGGGATGCCTTCCACCGCGCAGGTGGCCAGCTCCTGGTTGGTCATCTGGAAGCAGCCGTCACCGTCGATCGCCCACACGGCGGCCTCCGGGCGGCCCACCTTGGCCCCCATCGCCGCCGGGACCGCGTACCCCATGGTGCCCAGGCCACCGGAGTTGAGCCAGTGACCCGGGTGCTCGTGGCTGATGTACTGTGCGGCCCACATCTGGTGCTGGCCGACCCCGGCCACATAGACCGCGTCCGGGCCGACCAGCTGGCCGATCCGCTCGATCACGTACTGCGGTGCCAGTGAGCCGTCCTCGGGTTCGGAGTACCCCAGTGGATAGGTGCGGCGCCAGGCCTCCAGCTGCGACCACCAGGCCGTCAGGTCGGCCCGGTGGCCGTCCTCGTGCTCGGCCTGGACCGCGGCCAGCAGCTCAGTGATCACCTCACGGCAGTCGCCGACGATCGGTACGTCCGCCCGCCGGTTCTTGGAGATCTCGGCCGGATCGATGTCGGCGTGGATGATCGCCGCGCCGGGTGCGAAGCTGTCGAGTTTGCCGGTCACCCGGTCGTCGAACCTGGCGCCGAGCGCGATCAGCAGGTCCGCCTTCTGCAGCGCCCCGACCGCCGACACCTGGCCGTGCATGCCGGGCATGCCGACGTTCTGGGGATGGCTGCCCGGGAAGCCTCCCCGGGCCATCAGCGTGGTGACCACGGGCATCCCGGTGAGCTCGGCCAGCGCGACCAGCTCCTGGCTGGCGCCGGCCTTGATCACCCCGCCGCCGACGTACAGGACCGGCCGCTGGGCCGTGGTCATCATCTTGGCCGCCTCCCGCACCTGCCGGGAATGCGGCCTGGTCACCGGGTGGTAGCCGGGCAGGTCGAACGGGACCGGCCAGCGGAAGGTGGTCTGGGCCTGCAGCGCGTCCTTGGCGATGTCCACCAGGACCGGCCCCGGCCGGCCGGTGGAGGCCACGTGGAACGCCTCGGCGACGGTCCTGGCGATGTCGTCAGCGTTGGTGACGAGGAAATTGTGCTTCGTGACCGGCAGCGTGATCCCGGCGATGTCGGCTTCCTGGAACCCGTCGGTCCCGATCAGCCCGGACGGCACCTGGCCGGTGATGGCGACCACCGGGACCGAGTCCATGTAGGCGTCGGCGAGCGGCGTCACCAGGTTCGTCGCGCCCGGGCCCGACGTGGCCATGCACACCCCCGGGCGGCCGGTCACCTGGGCGTAGCCGGTAGCGGCATGCCCGGCACCCTGTTCGTGCCGGACCAGGATGTGACGCACGGTGCGGGAGTCGAACAGCGGGTCGTAGGCCGGCAGGATCGCCCCGCCCGGGATGCCGAAGACAACGTCGACCCCCAGCCGTTCCAGCGCGGCGACCAGCGCCTGCGCGCCGGTGACCTGCATTGACTCGGCAGGCTCGGGGTCGGGGGCGGTCGGCGGGACGGGCGCCGCTTCCCGTGCCGCGGCCCGCGCGGCGAGGTCGCGCGGCGATGGCCCGTGACCCTGGCGCACCTGCCCCGCCAGCCCGGCCGGTGAGCCGGGCGTCGTGGTGGTCTGGTCAGTCATCGCAATGAATCCTCATCTAGGAGTCCGTAGCGGCCGCTGGCAACAAAAAACCCCCCGTGCCCTAGGGCAGTCGAGGGGGGCGCGCGGGTGGCTGGTCAGCGACCCACGCGCCTGGCAAGTACGAGAACGCGGGAGAAAAGCACGATCTCCACTGTGGCCTAAGGTGCGCGGTCCGTCAACTTGACGAGCATCCGCGTCTCGGGATGTGAGACAGCCCGGCCCCGTCACCGGGCGGCGGCGTGGGGCTGTCCCGGCGCCCCGTTGACGACCCCGGTCCCGGCCGGGCTCACGTCCGGCCCGGCGCCGGCCGGGTTTCCGGCGCCACCCAGCGGCCCGCGCGGCACGGGGTGGTCATCTCCCGGGCCGCCCTCCCCGGCGTAGATCTCAACCCGGCCCTCGCCCTGTTCCTTCGCCCGTGACATGGCCAGGTCCGCGTTGC
>DATINY010000327.1:0-16110 GCA_035473755.1 Streptosporangiaceae bacterium | reverse complement strand
GTCGTCGTAGACCGTCCAGGTGACGTCGCGGAGCAGCATAGATCCGCCCCGCTTGATGCCGACGCCACGCAAGCGGATTACCTCGTCGGACATCCCGCTCCTTCCAGCGCGGCACCTGTCAGACCCGAACCTACGCTACGGTGCTGCCGCCGGCACAGCGGTACCCGTGGCTCGGGTGGGTGGCCGTCTGGCCACGGCACAGCGGATACCCACGGCCCGGTAGGCGGCCGCCTGGCCACCGGCACAGCGGGTACCTGCGGCCCGGGGGCAGATGCCGCCCGACCGTCGGCCACAGGCCCCCCACCGCCGGGCCGGGCGGGGTTCCGCGGCCCGCCGAACGGCCCGCGGTTCGCGGCCGGCGGCCGCCCGGCGGTAGCGTTGCGCGGGCAATGAATGCTTCGGAAACCACCGTCCTGGTGACCCTGACCGGCCGCGACCGGCCCGGGGTGACGTCCCGGCTCTTCACCGCCCTGGCGGCCGAGCGCGGCCTGAGCGTCCTGGACATCGAGCAGGTCGTCATCCGCGGGCGCCTGGTGCTTGGTGTCCTGCTGGCCTGCGGGCCCGATCCCGACCTGACGTCGATCCACCGCGGTGTCCGGGCGGTCGCCGCGGACCTCGGCATGGACGCGGAGATCACCATGGGCTCCGGGGAGTCGCCCCGGCGCCGGGGCCAGCTGCACGTCACCGTGCTGGGGAACCCGCTGCTGCCCGCGGCCATCGCCGCCATCGCCGGCCGGATCGCCGCTAACGGCGCGAACATCGACCGGATAGACCGGCTGGCCGACCGGCCCGTGACCTGCATCGAAATGGACGTGTCCGGCGCCGATCCCGACGCGCTGCGCACCACCCTGACCCGGGAGTCCGTCGCGCAGGGGGTCGACGTGGCGGTCCAGCGCGGCGGCCTGCACCGACGCGCGATGCGCCTCATCGTCATGGACGTCGACTCCACCCTCATCGCCGGCGAGGTGATCGACCTGCTGGCCGCCCGGGCCGGCTGCGCCGAGCAGGTCGCCAAGGTCACCGCCGCCACCATGCGCGGCGAGATGGACTTCGCGGCGTCGCTGGCCGAGCGGGTCGCGCTGCTGGCAGGCCTGGACGCCGCGGTGCTGGACCAGGTCCGGCGGGACCTGCGGCTCGCGCCCGGCGCCCGGACGCTGATCCGCACCCTGCGCCGGCTCGGCTACCGCTGCGGGATCGTCAGCGGCGGCTTCACTCAGATCACCGACGGGCTGGCCGCCGATCTCGGGCTGGACTACGCGGCCGCCAACACGCTGGAGATCTCCGCGGGCAAGCTGACCGGGCGGCTGGCCGGCCCAGTGGTGGACCGGGCCGGCAAGGCAGATGCGCTGCGGCGGTTCGCGGCCCAGGCCGGCATCCCGCTCAGCCAGACGGTGGCCATCGGCGACGGCGCCAACGACCTGGACATGATCGCGGCGGCCGGGCTGGGCGTCGCCTTCAACGCCAAGCAGGCCGTCCGCGACGCGGCCGACGCCTCGGTCAGCGTCCCGTACCTGGACACGGTGCTCTACCTGCTTGGCCTGTCCCGTGACGAGGTCGAGGCCGCGGACACGGGAACCTGATCCCGGGCGTCCCTGCCCGCCCGCCGGCCAAGCCGGGATCGCCGCTAGGGTGGCGGCGGTTCGTCGCTGGAGACGAGCCGCAGCAGCGGCTTCTTCGGCCGCCGGGCCAGGATGCCCAGGATCGTGGTCCTGGCGATGCCGGTGATCTGCTGGATCTGGTGGATGCTGACCCCCGCAGCGGCGGCCTCGCAGACGATCTCGTCCCGCCGGGCCTGGGCCTCGGCCCAGCGGCGCAGCTTGTCCTCCGCGTCGGACATCGGCGAAGGGGCCATGCAGCGAACGCTAACGCGTATCCGGGCCGCATAACAGCAAATCGGGCCGGACACGGCGGGACGCATGCGCTACGCCGTGCGTGGCGTCCAGATCCGGGCCAGCTCGCCGCCGCCCGGGCCGGCTCCTTACCGCCGCTGCATCCCCCGGGCCAGGCCTTGCTGGTGGGCGCGCCGGGCCCGGGGGCCAGACCGGTTAGCCGGTCGCCTGCGGCGTCTGCTCCGCGGCACTGTCCGGTGCGGTCCCGGGCACGGCCGCGGCCGCCTCGGCCCCGTCCGGGCCCTGCGCTCCGCCGCTGGCCGCTCCGTCGCCGGCCCCGCTGCCGGACAGGGTGACGGAGCGCCGCTTGGAGATCACGATGGCGACGACCACGATGAGCACCGCACCCAGCGCCACGCCGAGCCGCAGCCCGATGTTGTGGCTGTACTTGACGACGCTGGTCGCGACCAGCAGCGACACCAGGTTCATCACCTTGATCAGCGGGTTGATGGCCGGCCCGGCGGTGTCCTTGAACGGGTCGCCAACGGTGTCCCCGATGATGGTCGCGGCATGCGCCTCGCTGCCCTTGCCGCCGTAGTTCCCGTCCTCGACCAGTTTCTTGGCGTTATCCCAGGCGCCGCCGGCGTTGGCCAGGAAGACCGCCATCAGCACGCCGGCGGCGATGGCCCCGACCAGATACGAGCCGAGCGGCGCGTACCCGAACGCGAACCCGACCGCGATCGGCGCCAGGATGGCCAGCAGGCCCGGGGTGGCGAGCTCACGCAGTGAGTCCCGGGTGCAGATGTCCACCACCCGCCCGTATTCGGGCTTCTCGGTGAAGTCCATGATCCCCGGGTGGGTCCGGAACTGGTTCCGCACCTCCTCCACCACCTGCTGGGCCGCCCGGCCCACCGCCCGGATCAGCAGGCTGGCGAACAGGAACACCACCGCCGCGCCGACGATGACCCCGAGCAGGACATTCGGCTTGTCCACCGACAGGCTGAACGTGCCCGCGGCGTGGCCCAGCGCGGCTTCGACCGTGGTCCGGAAGGAGCCGAACAGCGCGGTGGCCGCGAGCACCGCCGTGGCGATCGCGATGCCCTTGGTGATCGCCTTGGTGGTGTTGCCGACGGCGTCGAGGTGGGTGAGCGCCTGCGCGCCCTCGCCGGTGACGTCGCCGGACATCTCGGCGATGCCCTGCGCGTTGTCGGTCACCGGGCCGAACGAGTCCATGGACACGATCACGCCGACCGTGGTGAGCAGCCCGGTGCCGGTCAGCGCGACCGCGAACAGCGCCAGCGTGGCGTTGCCCGTGCCGAGCAGGAAGCCGCCGTAGACCGCCGCGCCGATCAGCAGCGCCGAGTACACGGCCGATTCCAGGCCGGTGGCGACGCCCGACAGGATGACCGTGGCCGCGCCACCGGACGTGGCCTCGCCGATCTCCCGCACCGGCTTCCGGTTGGTTTCGGTGAAGTACCCGGTCAGCAGCTGGATGGCGCTGGCGAGCACCAGGCCGATCAGCACCGCGCCGATCGCCAGCCAGCGCGGGTTCCCCCCGTGCGCCAGGATGCGGGGGTCGGTGACCCCGGTGAGCTTGCTGAACCTGTCCGGCAGGTAGAGGAACGCGGCTACGAAGACGAGCACGAAGGAGATGATCGCGGAGATGAAGAAGCCGCGGTTGATGGCGCTCAGGCCGCTGCGGTCGCCCTTACGCGGGGCGACCGCGAAGATGCCGATCACCGCGGTGACCACACCGATCATCGGGACGATCAACGGGAAGACCAGGCCGTAGTTGCCGAACGCGACCTTGCCCAGGATGAGCGAGGCCACCAGAGTGACCGCGTACGACTCGAACAGGTCGGCGGCCATGCCGGCGCAGTCGCCGACGTTGTCGCCCACGTTGTCCGCGATCGTGGCCGCGTTGCGCGGGTCGTCCTCCGGGATGCCCTTCTCGACCTTGCCGACCAGATCGGCGCCGACGTCCGCCGCCTTGGTGTAGATGCCGCCGCCGACCCGCATGAACATCGCGAGCAGCGCGGCGCCGAAGGCGAAGCCCTCCAGCACGTTCGCGGCGTTCTGCCGGTAGATCAGCATCACCACCGCCGCGCCGAACAGGCCGAGGCCGACGGTGAACATCCCGGCCACGCCGCCGGTGCGGAAGGCGATCCGCATCGCCCGCCGCTCACCGCCGTCGGCCGCACGCGCCGCAGCGGCCACCCGGACGTTGCCACGCACCGTCAGCGACATGCCGACAAACCCGGTCAAGCCCGAGAACAAGGCGCCCACCAGGAAAAAGGCGGACCGGCCCCACCGGATGTCCGCCGTTTCGGCGGGCAGCACCAGCAGCACGAAGAAGATGATGACCACGAAGACGCCGAGGGTCCTGAACTGGCGCCGGAGATAGGCGCCCGCGCCCTCCTGGATCGCGCGGGCGATCTCCTGCATCTTCTCCGTGCCCTGGCTGGCGGCGAGAACTTCCCTCACCAGCCAGCCCGCCACGGCAAGCGCGAGCAGCGCGATCACGGCGACGATGACAACCAGGGTCAGGTTGCCACCGCTTACGCTGACCGCCCCGCCGCCCGCGGCGAGGTTCTGCAACATCCGTCCTCCTTGATCGGGGGCTCACGGCACTCCGCGCGCGGGTTAGCGATCCCGGGGCACTGCCACTGTTTCCTGACAGCAGCCAACGGGGCAAATGCGGATGCCACTGTGGACAGAGCCGGGATTCTACGCACGCTCGCCATGTGATGGCTCGGCGGGGTCAGATCCGCATGGTCTGCAATGCGCTCGTTACACAAAGATAACCACACATTGACGGCACGGAGCCCGCGGGCCGGGCATCGGCGGGCCGGGACCGCACGCTGCGGGCCCCCACCGGGGGTGCCGTCCAGCGGGGATCCGCCCGGGGCACCACATTGCGGGGATCGGCCCGGGGCGCCGCCTGGCCGGGGCCCGTCCCCGATGCCACGCCGCGCGGTCACGCCGGGCACACCTTGCTAACGCCCGCTCAGCTCGCCGCGGTGGCGGACGGCCAGCTCATCCGGATGCTGAGGCCGGCCTTGGTGCGCGCGATCTCAACGTCGTCAGCCAGGCCCTCGATGACGGCCAGGCCGAGTTCGGCGGGCACCGCCTGCCGGTCGGGCTCGCCCGCTGCGTCCGGCGGCTCACCGCCCGCCTCCCCGCTCCCGCCGTTCGCCCCACCGCCGGGGACGGCGGCATCGGCCGCGCCGTTATGCTGCACCGCGGTGTCGGTCACCACCACTTCGAACCGGCCATTGGTGCCGGTCAGCGCCACCCGGACCGGCTCAGCCGGGCAATGCTCCTGATGCGCCTCGACCGCCCGCGAGCATGCTTCCCCGACCGCCAGGCGGACCTCGTCGAGAAGCGCCTCGGCCACGCCGCTGCGCCTGGCCACCGCGGTGGCTACCAGCCGCGCCGTGCGCACATGCGCAGGCAGCGGCGTAAAACTCATCTCAACTGTGGCCATCGTCGTCAGCGTGTGTGACTACTTCTCGGACTTCCTGGCCGCGATCGCTTCGTCCACGCTGTCATGGATGCCGAAAACCTTGGTCAGCCCCGTGATCCGGAAGATCTTGAGAATGCGCTCCTGGGTGCAGACGAGGTCCAGCGACCCATCGTGGGCGCGGACCCGCTTGAGCCCGCCCACCAGCACCCCGAGGCCGGTCGAGTCGAGGAATTCCACCTTTTCCATGTTCACGACGAGCTGGTAGTGCCCGATGTTCACCAGTTCGATGAGCAGCTCACGCAGTCGCGGGGCGGTATAGACGTCGATTTCCCCCTCCACATCGACGACTTCGATCCCATCCTTGGTGTGGTGGTCAAGCTTCAGATCCACAAATCCTCCCGCGCCTTGCCTGTCGTCCGCATGGGTGCCGGGCCGGCCGGCGCCACGTCCAGGCGGCACCTTGTCCCCGCGCATTCAACCACGCTCTGACGTCATGTCTACACGAGTTCACGCTTACAGGCATATCCCCGCACAGATGTCAGACT
This sequence comes from Streptosporangiaceae bacterium, assembly GCA_035473755.1. Classification (GTDB taxonomy): domain Bacteria; phylum Actinomycetota; class Actinomycetes; order Streptosporangiales; family Streptosporangiaceae; genus UBA9676. Next base: position 10,270 of record DATINY010000327.1, on the reverse strand, counting down.
GGGAGCCGATGCGCGCGCCGACGCCGCCCGCCACCGCCGGGCCATCCACGCTTCCCCGCCCTCCGGGCCAGGGGAAGGCGGCCGCGTCCCGCCCGGCGCTGGCACCCGCGGAGCCAGCGCCGGGGGAGGCCGGGCCCGCCGCCGCGCGGATCCTGCGCCGCGGCCAGCGGACCCGGCGGCTCATCCATGTCGCGCAGATACCGGCTAGCCCGGGACGCTGCCTGCCCTGGCCGGACTGGGTCCCGGCGCAGGTCAGCGACGCCTTCATGCGCACCGGGGTGGGCCTGCCGTGGGCGCATCAGGTGGCCATGGCCGAGCACGCCCACCGGGGCCAGAACGTGATCATCTCGACCCCATCCGCGTCCGGGAAGTCCCTGGGCTACCTGCTGCCCGCGCTCACCGCGGTGCTGGCCGGGCGCACCGTTCTCTACCTGGCCCCGACCCGGGCGCTCGCCGCCGACCAGCTGCGCGCCGTGCAGGCGCTCGGGCTGGCGGGAGTGCGCGCGGCGGCCGTGGACGGGGACACGCCGGCCGCCGAGCGGGAATGGGCGCGCGCGCACGCGACCTACCTCATCACCACACCGGACATGCTGCACCACATGCTGCTCCCCCGCCACAGCAGGTGGAATGGGTTTTTCAGCCGGCTCGCCTACGTGATCGTCGATGAGTGCCACGGCTACCGCGGGGTGTTCGGCTCGCACGTCGGCCACGTGCTGCGGCGCGTGCGCCGCATCGCCATCCACCACGGCCGGGGCAGGCCGGCCGGGCCCGGCCCGGATGGCCCGGTGTTCCTGCTCGCATCGGCCACCATCAGCGAGCCCGGCTCGTGCGCACGCCTGCTCACCGGGGCGGCGGCGCAGGAGGTCACCGAGAGTGCCGCCCCGCGCGGGCAGCTCACGTTCGGGCTGTGGGAACCGCCGTTCACCGCCTCCCGCGGCGAGGCCGGCGCATCCGTCCGCCGCAGCGCCACCAAGGAGGCCGCGCGGCTGCTGGCCGACCTGGTCGCCCACGATGTCCGGACGCTCGCCTTCACCCGCTCCCGGCGCGGCGCCGAGGCGGTCGCCCTGGCCGCGCGGCGGTCGCTGGGCGATGCCGACGCCACGGGCGGCGGGCAGTGGGGCGCGCAGCGGGTGGCCGCCTACCGTTCCGGCTACCTGCCCGAAGACCGCAGGCAGCTGGAGGAGGCGCTGCGGGCCGGGCCGATACTCGGGCTCGCCACGACGACGGCGCTGGAACTCGGGATCAACATCACCGGCCTGGATGCGGTGCTCATCGCCGGCTGGCCCGGCACCCGGGCGGCGGTCTGGCAGCAGGCGGGCCGGGCCGGCCGCGAGGGCCAGGCGGCGGTGGCGGTGCTCATCGCCCGCGATGACCCGCTCGACACCTACCTGGTCCATCACCCGGAGGCCCTGCTGGACCAGCCGGTGGAGGCGACGGTGCTCGACCCCGGCAATCCCTATGTGCTGGCGCCGCACCTGTGCGCCGCGGCGGCCGAGCTCCCGCTGGCGCCGGCCGACCTGGCGATGTTCGGCCCATCGGCCGCGGCGGTGGCCGACACGCTGACCGGCCGCGGCATGCTGCGCCGGCGCGGGCAGCACCTGTACTGGACCCGGCTCGGCCGGGCGGCCGAGGACGGGCTCCGCGGCACCGGCGACCGCCCCGTCAAGATCGTGGAGGCGTCGACGGGCCGGCTGGTCGGCACGGTCGACGAGCCGTCCGCCCACATCATGGTCCACACCGGCGCCGTGTATCCGCATCAGGGCGAGCTGTACCTGGTGACGCAGCTCGACCTGGCGCGGGGCGTGGCACTGGTGGAACACGGGGACCCCGGCTACGCCACGTCGGCCAGGAACATCACCGGCATCGACGTGATCACCGAGTTGCGGCGGGCCGACTGGGGGCCTGCCGCGGTGCACTTCGGCGAGGTGGAGGTGATGCGGCAGGTCACCTCGTTTACCCGGCGCCATCCGGAGACCGGCCAGCCGCTCGGCGAGTTCCCGCTCGACCTCCCCCCGCGGGCGCTGCGGACCCGCGCCGTGTGGTGGACCATCTCCGGCGGCCAGCGGGCGGCGCTGATGCGCCGCGGGGTGGATCTGCCCGGCGCCGCGCATGCCGCCGAGCACACCTCGATCGGGCTGCTGCCGTTGTTCGCCGCCTGCGACCGGTGGGACATCGGCGGCGTGTCCGCCGACCAGCACCCCGCCACCGGCCGGCTGACCGTCTTCGTCTACGACGGGCACGAGGGCGGGGCGGGCTTCGCCGAGCGTGGCTTCGCCGTCGCCAGGGACTGGCTGGCCGCCACCCGGCAGGCCATCGCCGACTGCGGCTGCGACACGGGCTGCCCGTCCTGTGTCCAGTCACCCAAGTGCGGCAGCGGCAACGAGCCGCTGAGCAAGGACGGTGCGCTGCTGCTGCTGGACCGGCTGCTGGCACCGCAGCGCGGGAAAGGCCAGGGCGGAAGAGGCAGGAAATGAGGCGACCCCCGCCGGGGGGGAGAGCGGGGGTCGCCGTGCGGCCCCGGATCCCGGGACCGTCATCCAGAAAAGCTTAGTGCCATACCCCACCAAGTTACCAACCGGTCACACACACAAGAAAAGCATAGCGCGATACCAAGTTACCAACCGGTCACGCGCAGATGCCATGGATTGCGGTTGTTTGGCCCTATGCTGCCGGATCGTGGGCAGCCCCGGCGAGAGCACGATCCCCCCCATCGCGGCATTTTTCGACCTCGACCGGACCATCATCTCCCGATCCAGCACGCTCGCCTTCGGGCCGTCGTTCTACCGGAATGGGCTGATCAGCCGCACCGACGTCGTCCGCGGCGCCCTGGCCCAGCTGGCCTTCCGGCTCGGCGGTGCGGGCCACCAGCGGATGGAGAAGATCCGCGACCAGGTAAGCCAGGTGTGCCGGGGCTGGCCAGCCGACCGGGTAACCGAGATCATCACCCGGAACCTGAACGACCTGATCCTCCCCCTCGTCTACGCCGAGGCGCGTGCGCTGCTCACCGAGCACCGCACGGCCGGCCAGGATGTGATCATCGTCAGCACGTCCGGCCAGGAGATGGTCGTCCCGATCGGGGTGCTGCTCGGGGCCTCGTCGGTCATCGCCACCCGGATGGAGGTGGCCGACGGCCACTACACCGGCCAGGTGGAGTTCTACGCCTACGGCGAGACCAAGGCGGAACAGGTGCGCCTGCTGGCGGCCGAGCGCGGGTACTCGCTGCCCCACTGCTACGCCTACAGCGACTCGGTGACGGACCTGCCGATGCTGGAGACCGTCGGCCACCCCCGGGCGGTCAACCCCGACCGCGCGCTGCGCAGGATCGCGCAGCAGCGGGGCTGGCCGGTGCTCACCTTCGGCGCCTTAAAGACGGTGGCCCCGGCCGGGACGCCGTCGGCCGGCGGCATGTGAACCGGCGATCAATCGAGATCACCGATTGGTAACGCCCGCCCCTATGCAGGCAGGCCGATCCGTCGTAGAAAGGTGTCACGGACCGAAGCGTCCGGGCATGGCAACCGGGCACCCACGCGCGACCAGCCGCGGGAGGCGAGCCGAGGCAAGGACTGTCCAGGCGGACGGGCACCAGGACCGATGCCCACGCCGGGGCGGACTGCCCGGCAACTGAAGGTGCACGCTTGGTAACCCGGCCTGACGTGCCAGGCGACGGCGCCCCGTGCTGGGGCGCCGTTCGCCTGTGCCCACCGCGAACGGCGTAGGATTTCTGGCCTGGACGGCCCGTCGGCGTAACCCACGGCAGGCCGGGCCGGTGCGGCGACGCCAATTGCGGTGGCGGGTGCGGGCCGCACCGCACGCGTGCGTCACACTAGTTGCGTCACACTAGTTGTCTGTATGGGGATCTTTTTACCCACAGCGGTCTCTGACCGGTCACTGAAGACGCCAAGGCAGAAGGGAGGCGGCGTGATGGCTGAGCCCGCGGTCCCGCGGTCAGCGGCGGACGGCGAGGCGTCGGTCGGCGATCTCGTTTCGCTGGCGGTACGCGATGTCACCCGGCTGGTCCGGTGTGAGCTGGAGCTGGCCAGGCTGGAACTGCGCGCCGACGGGCGGCGCCTGTTCATGTCCGTGGCCCTCACCGCGACGGCCGGCTTCGCGGGCATCCTCGTCATGTTCATGCTGAGCTACGCCCTGGCCTTCGGCCTGATCACGGCGGGCATCTGGAACTGGGCGGCCTTCCTGATCGTCGCCGGGGCGTATGTCGTCCTGGGCGCGCTGGCCATGCTCGTGGTCTACATCTTGCTGCGGCGCATCACCGGGCTGCGCAAGACCAGGGACACGGTCCAGGAGGACCTGGCGCTGCTGCGAGGCGCCGAGGAAACACCCCAGCAGGCGGCCGTCGAGGCCGGGTGATCCGATGGAAGGCAATGGCGGGTCGCCTATCTACGTCGACGGCCCGTGGTCACACCGCCCGGTCACTGCCAACGGCACCCGGTTCCACATCGCGGAGGCCGGCGAGGGGCCGCTGGTCCTGCTGCTGCACGGGTTTCCGCAGTTCTGGTGGACCTGGCGGGCACAGCTCACGTCGCTGCCGGCCGCCGGTTACCGGGCGGTGGCCGCGGACCTGCGCGGGTACGGCGGCAGCGACAAGCCTCCCCGCGGCTATGACCTGATCACCGCCGCGTCCGACGCGGCCGGCATGGTCCGGGCGCTGGGCGAGGCCAACGCCGTCGTCGTCGGACACGACTGGGGCGGGCTGGTCGCCTGGACCATGGCCACCTACTTCCCGAAGGTGGTCAGGCGTCTCGCCGTGGTTTCCGTGGCCCACCCGCTGCGGATGCGGGCCACCCTGCTCACCGACGCGGTCCACCGGGCCGGCAGCGGGCAGACGTTCGGCTTCCAGCTGCCGGTGCTGCCCGAACGGCGGCTGGTCCGGCACGACGCCAGGTGGGTCGGCCGGATGCTGCACGACTGGTCCGGGCCGGGCTGGCCGGACCCGGAGGTGGAGCGCCGCTACCGGGCCGCCATGTGCATCCCCTCGGTCGCCCACTCGGCCCTGGAGTATCACCGCTGGTTCGTGCGGTCCAGGCTCCGGTCCGACGGGATGCGCTACGCCCACCGCATGCGGGCGCCGGTGCAGGCGCCCACCCTGCAGCTGCACGGGGCGCTCGACAGCTGCGTGCCGGCGGCCACCGCGCGCGGCAGCGGCCGCTACGTCGACGCGCCGTACCGGTGGCGGCTGATCGACGGCGCGGGGCATTTCCCGCAGGAAGAGCAGTCGGACCGCTTCACCGGCGAGCTGTGCCACTGGCTGGCCGACCCCGAGCCGGAACGATGACCGGCCCGGCCCGCGACCGTGACCCGGCCGGGCGGCCGCGCAACGCCCGGCCCCGCGACGCCTCCGGGCGCCCGCTGCCGCGCGGCGAGGCCGGGGAACAGCGCATCCCCGACGATCTGGCGGTCCCGCCGGAGGAAGCGCTCAGCATGGCCCAGGGCCTGCTCGATTCCGGCCGGCCGTTTCACGCGCATGAGGTTCTCGAGGCGTCATGGAAGGCGGCTCCGGCGGCGGAGCGGGAGCTGTGGCGGGGGCTGGCCCAGATAGCGGTCGGCCTGACCCACGTCCAGCGCGGCAACGCGACGGGTGCCACCTCCCTGCTGCGCCGGGGCGCCCGGCGGGTGGGCGACTACGCGGGCGCCGCCCCGTACGGGATCGACGCCGGGGGGATCGCCCGCCAGGCGTCGGGCCTGGCCGACCGGATCGACTCCGACGGCCTCGCCGCGGCGGCGCGCGGCGGCTCCGGCATCCGCCTGACCGGGGCCGGCGCTGCCGAAGGCCACCGGGCAGGCTGAACGGGAGGGCCCACCCACGCGCGTCAGTTGTCGCACGCCTGCGTGGAGACCGCGCTGGTGGCGGTCCGGCCCTGGCTGACGTCGGAGGCGACCTCGCCGGCCGTCAGCGCGTACCCGGTGTCGGAGGCGTCCACGGCGGCGGCGAACACCATCCCGTAGACCGAGCCGCTGGGCGCGAGCAGCGGGCCGCCCGAGTTGCCCGGCCTGACCACCGCGCGCACCTGGTAGATGTCACGGGTCACGGTGTGGTTCTGGTAAATGTCGGGGCTGTTCGCGGATTGCTCGTTGTCGATGCGGGCCGGGACGGCCGTGAAGCGCCTGTTCATCGGGTACCCGGCGACGATGGCATTGGCCCCCTGGCTCGCCTGGCCGGTGAAGGGCAGCGGCGGGGCGCCGAGGCGGGGCACGTAGAGCACCGCGACGTCTCGTTCGGGGTCGTAGAGCACGACCGTCGCCCGGTAGTGGTGCCCCCGGAGGATGACCGCCGGCCCGTTGCGCACCCCGGCCACCACGTGGGCGTTCGTGAGCACGTGCTGGGGGGCGAACACGAAGCCCGAGCCCTCGAGGCTGCGCGAGCAGGACGGGGCCATGCCCACGATCTTGACCACGCTCGGCCGGGCCTTCTTCAGCCCCGCCGAATTGACCACGCCGGGATCGGGCGGCGGCACGGTGGGTGTGCCCTCCGCCCCGAGCGCGCCGAAGACCTGTGTGTAGGGGCCGCTGGCCAGCAGGCGGCGGAAGTCGGAGAACATGACGTGAGCGCCCGGGGGCATGAACCTGTCCACCCCGCGCAGCACCGCCGAGTTGCTGACCTGCCCGGCCACGGCGGGGAAGGGGGCGTTGACGACCGCCGAGCCAATCAGCCAGGCGATCAGCAGGACCGAGATGACGCTGACCACCGCGCCGCCGATGGCGTCGACGAACGCGACCGGGCGCCACGTTACCCGCGAGCGCACCGCCGCCCCGGCCAGCGACGCCACCAGCTGCCCGACCATGGCGGCCAGGAAGACCACGATGATGGCCACCAGCGCCTGCCGGGCCGGCCCGCTGACCAGCGCCCGGGCGATGGCCGGGGAGAAGACCGCGCCGACCGCCGCGCCGCCGAGGAAGCCGACGAAGCTCAGCACGCCAACGATGAAGCCCTGCCGGTAGCCGGCCACGGCGAATGCTGCCGCGAGCGCAACCAAGATCAGGTCCAGCAGATCACCGGGCACCGCCCCACCGTATAGGGCCATTTCCCGTGCCCGCACCAGGTTGCCCACCGCCTGCCGGGCCGGCCGCTCCCGGCAGGCAATTCCCATGCGTCACGGGAGGTCTCCGACGGCTAAACAAAACATGACATAGCCGCTGTTAAGGCAAAGGCAGCCCAATCCAAAACCCCGGGCCCGATTTGTGATCATGACGTGAATGTCATGAGAACGCCACCAAAGTGTCACAAATCCGGTACCAACGCCGACCGCGGCGGGGACCCGGGCGTCAGCCGCGGGCCGAGGACTCCAGGACATCGGGCGGGAGGTCCTCCTCGTTCCCCGTGTCCCAGGGCCGCTCCCAGCCGCCGATCGCCAGCAGCATGTCCACCAGGAAGGCGGTGAACCCCCAGATGAGCATGCCGTGTACGCGGAACGCCGGGCCTGCTGAGCCGGATGGGTGCCGGACCCGGAGCCGGTTGGCGGGATCGGCCAGGTCGGCGAGCGGTATCCGCACCGCCGCCGTGACCTCCCCGTCGGCGGCGATGGTCACCGGCACCGGTGTGCGCCACCAGGCCAGCACCGGGATGACGCTGAAACCGCTGCGGGAGATGTACAGCTCCGGGAGCACCGCCAGCACCTCCACCCCGGCCGGGTCGACGCCCGCCTCCTCGGCGGCCTCGCGCAGGGCGGCCCCGACCGGGCCGTGGTCGGCCGCCTCGATGGCGCCGCCGGGAAACGCGGGCTGGCCCGCGTGGCGCCGCAGCCACGGGCTGCGCTGGACGATCAGCACATCGGGCCCGCCGCCGGTCTCGGCGAACAGCATCAGCACCGCCGACGGCCGGCCACTCCCGGACACCGGCGGCCGGAGCAGCGGTGGCACCTTCATCCGTTGCGCATTACCGGCAAGTGTGTTCAGCCAGGGCGGGGTCGCACCGGCCGGGGTGGCGGGCGTCAAGAGAACGGCCCCGGCTTGACCAGTGCCCGCGCCACCTCGGGGTCGGTGGGGCCGATGCCGTAGGACGGGCAGAGCCGGGCCACCCCGCAGGCGCCGCAGGCCGGGCGGCGGGCGTGGCACACCCGGCGGCCGTGCCAGATCAGCCGGTGCGACAGCATCGTCCACTCCGAGCGCGGGAACAGCGCGCCCACCTCGGATTCGACCTTGTCCGGGTCGGTCTCGGTGGTCCAGCCGAAGCGCCGGGCCAGCCGGCCGAAGTGGGTGTCCACGGTGATCCCGGGTACCCCGAACGCGTTCCCGAGCACCACGTTGGCGGTCTTACGGCCCACGCCCGGCAGCGTGACCAGGTCGCGCAGCCGGTTCGGCACCTCCCCGCCGAACCGCTCGCACAGCGCCTGGCCGACCCCCATGATGGCGGTGGTCTTGGCGCGGAAGAAGCCGGTCGAGCCGATGATCTTCTCGATGTCCTCCCGGCTGGCCGAGGCGTAGTCGGCCGCCGTGTGGTAGCGCGCGAACAGCACCGGCGTCACCATGTTGACCCGCTTGTCGGTGCTCTGCGCGGACAAGATGGTGGCGACGAGGAGCTCCAGCGGGGTGGTGAAGTTCAGCTCGGTGTGCGCGTCCGGGTACATCAGAGCGAGTTCGCGGTTGATCCGCCGGGCCCGGCGGACGAGCGCGGTCCGGGTCGGAGATTCCAGGGTCACGGCCTCAGCCTATTGACCCGGGGGCGGCGAGGGGACGTGCCGGCCGATGACCACCACCGCCACCGCCCTGGCCCCGGCCTGCTTCAGCGCCACCGCGGCCGACTGGGCGCTCGCCCCGGAGGCCCAGGTGTCGTCGAGCAGCAGGACCTCCGCTCCGGTCGCCCCGGGCCCGGCCCGGAACCGGCCGGCGTCCAGCGACCGCGCCCAGGGGTCACCGCCGGGCCGCGGGCGCAGGCCCAGCCAGGGAAGCGCGAGGTAGGGGGCGGCCAGGGCCTGGAGCGGATGGGGGCCGGCCCGGCCGCGGCCGCTGGGCACCACGCAGGCATGACTGGGCACGGCCATGCCCGCCTGCCGCCAGACCTGTAAACCGTGGTCGTGCAGGAACGCCAGCAGCAGGAGGAGTAAGCGCGACCCGGCCGCGCCGCTCCCGGGCCGGCCCGCCTTGTAGAGCCAGAGATCCCGGGCCAGCGGGCTGCCCTTGACCGCATAGGCCACCGGCGCCACCGCGTCGGCGAGCAGTCCCGGCGCGCTCTGCGCATGCAGCTCACACTGGAAGCAGCGCACATAACCCGGCCGCGCCGGGCCCTGGCACGCCCGGCACCGCCCGGGTGCCGGGTGAGGCACCGGCAGGCCCTCCCGGCACCGTGCCCGCAGGCCGTCCCAGGCCGCGGCCGCGCACGGGGAGCGGGGCGCCACGGATGCCTGCATGGCGCGATGGTAGGGGCGGGCTCCGACAGGCAACGGCCCACGGCAGCGCGGCCGGGAGGCATCCCACCCGCGAGGCGTCCCCACCCGCGCGGGGATGGCGGATTCGCGAGGCAAGCGAGGGTAACGGCCTGACCATGAGAGGATGGGGTCTTGCCTGGCTTCCGCAAGCCAGTCCCAGCAGGCAGCGGCGCGCCGCGTTCGGCATCCGCGGCGGAAGGCAGGTGGCTGCCCGGACCAAGCGATCCATCGGGCGGGATAACCTCATGCGAATGCCTACGACAGCCGCGGGACAGCCGTTGCCCGCCGGCCGGGGCTGGCGGGCGTGGGTCACCGCCCGGCCACGACGGCTGGCGGCGCTGCTGCCTTGGCTGAGGGCTCTGCCGTCTTGGCTGAAGGCTCTGCTGTCTTGGCTGAAGGCTCTGCCGCGGCGGCTGGCCGGGCTCGCCCGGCGTTCCCCGGCGCTGGCCCGGGAGCACTGGCTGCTGACGGCCCTGCTCGCGGCCGGCCTGGTGCTGCGGGTCCTGGCCCAGATCGCCTACCGGCCCGCGCTGTTCTACATCGACTCCATGAAGTACCTGTTCGGCGCGTACCCCGGGAACGACCCACCCGGGTACCAGCTCCTGATCAAGCCGGTCCTGGACGTCGCCAACCCGTCGCTGGTGGCCGCGTTTCAGCATGTGGTGGGGCTGGCGATGGCGGTGCTGCTGTACGCCGTGCTGCTGCGCCGCGGCGTGCCCCGCTGGCTGGCCGCGCTGGCCACCGCGCCGGTACTGCTCGACGCCTACCAGCTCCAGATCGAGCAGACCATCATGCCCGACGTCATGTTCGAGGCCTGCATCGTCGCCGGGCTCGCCGCCCTGCTGTGGCACCCCCGCCCCCGCACCGCCCTGATCATCACCGGCGGCCTGTTC
>DATINY010000326.1:0-6464 GCA_035473755.1 Streptosporangiaceae bacterium | reverse complement strand
CTGGCTCGTCGACGTCGCCGGCCTGTCGAGGAACGACGCCGTAGCGCTCACCCGCTGGTCCGCGCAGGCACTCCTCCAACGGGCAACCACGGTTCCGCCTCCAGCACCCAGCCGAGCGCGTGGGCGCATCGGCGCAGCCGGCGGCTGCCGGTGACACCGGGTTCGGCGCGCCGTCCCAGTGCCTCACAGGGCTAACCTCCCACACTCCCCGTCCTCCCGATAGCCGCCTGATCTTCCCCGGCGACAGCATGCCTGGCGCGGGAGGACCGCCCGGCCGCTCTTGCAGGCGCGGCCACCGGGATAGGTGACGGCGGGTGGCCGGGCCGGTGACGGGTGCGGGGTAACGGCGCTGCGGCAGCGGCGAGACTCCCCCGCGACCCCAGCCGCCTACAGCGCGGCACCCCCCAATCGTCAAGCGCGATCGCTCGGTGCCGCCCGCGCCTACTGCACGGGCCCGGCCAGGGCCGGACGGCCTGGCGCGCCGAAGGCGCTCCCGCCCGCTTGGGCCATGCCGACCCCGCGGTCACCCTCCGCGTGTACGCCCATGTGATCCGCACCGCCGAGGCCGTTGCAGCGGACAGCTTCGCCCAGGCCGTGAACACACCCCATAGGCTCACCGCTCGCACACCACTCAGGGCACGGCGACAGCACGGCAGCTCGCAGCACGGCAGCAGGCAGAACAGCAGCAGGTGGCTGTTAGCAGACCCATTAGCAAAATGCCCCTTCCATGATCCGAAGGGGCCTCTGACGTGGGAGCCGCCTTGGGTGCCTGAGTTCAGGACATAGTTCGCGGGTGTCTCGCGACATAGTTCGCATCCTGGAGGACGGGGTGGTGGGCGATGTCGATGGCGCGGGTTGTGATCACGGCGGTGGTGCTGGAGGGCCGTCCGAAGAGCATGGTGGCGCGGGACTATGGGGTGTCCCGGCGGTGGGTGCAGATCCTGGTGGCCCGGTATCTGGCCGAGGGCGAGGCGGCGTTCGAGCCGCGGTCGCGGCGGCCGCGCACCAGCCCGCGGCGGACCAGCCAGGCCACCGAGGATGCGATCGTGGCGCTGCGTAAGGACCTGGCCGGAGCCGGTCTTGATGCCGGGGCAGAGACGATCGCCTGGCACCTGCGCCGGCAGACGGGCGGCTCGCCGTCGGTGGCGACGATCTGGCGGATCTTGTCCCGCCGCGGGTTCGTCACTCCCCAGCCGCACAAGCGGCCCCGCTCGTCGTGGCGGCGGTTCGCCGCCGATCTGCCCAACGAGCTGTGGCAGGCCGACATCACCCACTGGCCGCTGGCCGATGGCAGCGACGCCGAGATCCTCAACATCATCGACGACCACTCCCGGCTGCTGGCCGGCTCCACCGCCCGGGCAGTCTTCAAAGCCGCCGATATCGTGGAAGACCTGCACCTGGCCATGGCCCGCCACGGGCGGCCCGAGCGGATGCTCACCGACAACGGCGCCGTCTTCACCGGCCTTTACCGCGGCCGCGGCTGGGTCGCGCTCGAACGCGAACTCACCGCGCTCGGGATCGGGCTCAGCCACTGCCGCCCCTACCACCCGCAAACCTGCGGCAAGGTCGAGCGCTTCCACCAGACCCTGAAGAAATGGCTCGCCCGCCACGACCTGGCCGCCACCATCGGCGGCCTGCAAGCCCAGCTCGACCAGTTCACCGCCTACTACAACACCGCACGGCCACACCGGGCCATCGGCCGCCGCACCCCAGCAGCCGCCTGGAACGCCCGGCCCCGCGCCATGCCGTCGCGGCAGGGGATCCGCGTCAGCGAGCACTTCCGCGTCCGCCGCGACCGTGTCGATGCCGACGGCAAACTCACCTTGCGCCACAACAGCCGGCTCCACCACATCGGCATCGGCCGCCGCTGGGCCGGCACCAACGTCCTCATCCTCGCCCGCGACCTCGAACTAAGGATCATCACCCAGCACGACGGAGAACTCATCCGCCAGCTCACCCTCGACCCATCACGGGACTACCAGCCCCAGCCCCCGAAGGTGTGAACTATGACCCGAGACACCTGTGAACGATGTCTCGAGACAACGCATTGGGGTGGGCGAGGGGACTTGAACCCCCGGCCCCCAGGACCACAACCTGGTGCTCTAACCAACTGAGCTACGCCCACCATCGCGCAGGCAGCCCGGCTGCCCGGCAGGATGAAGCATAGCGGTACCCGGTCATTGGGCCGAACCGGATTCGGCCGCCTCCTGAGCCGGGGATCGCTGGTCATCCGGCCCAGTGCCGATGGCGTAGCGCGCGGCGATCTGCCGGGCGCTCGGCGAATCCGGGCCGGGCGGTGGCACGAACACCGTCTCCCGGTAGTAGCGCAGCTCCTGGATGCTTTCCCTGATGTCCGCGAGCGCCCGGTGCCCGCCGTGCTTGGGTGGGCTGGCGAAGTACACACGCGGGTACCAGCGCCGCGCCAGTTCCTTGATGCTGGAGACGTCCACCATGCGGTAGTGCAGGTAGGCGTCGAGCGCCGGCATGTCCCGGGCGATAAAGGAACGGTCCGTGGCGATCGAGTTGCCGCACAACGGGGCCTTCCTCGGCTCGGCGACGTGGCTGCGCACGTAGCTGAGCACCTGGTCCTGGGCCTCGGCCAGCGTCACCCCGGACGGCAGCTCCTCGAGCAGCCCAGAAGTGGTGTGCATCTCCCTGACCACGTCCAGCATGTTGTCGATCGCCTCGGCGGGCGGCTTGATGACCAGGTCAACACCCTCATCAAGGATTGCCAGATCACCGTCGGTGACGAGGCAGGCGATCTCGATCAGGGCGTCGCGCGCGAGGTCGAGGCCGGTCATCTCGCAATCGATCCACACGAGCCGGTCGGTCATTCCCCCAGCCTAGAGGCTTGGCCGGAGAGCTCGTCACAGTTACCGATCTTCAGGCGCTGCGCCGGCGGCCGTTGCCCAGACCGGTGATGTGGTCCGGCGCCGCGATGCCCGGGCGCAGGGCCGCGTCCGGCTCCGGTTCGCCGAACGTCATCGCGATGGGAACCACGCCCGCCCACACCCCGGCGCCGAGGTCGTCCTGGTCGTCGGCGGGCGGCCCGGTGCGGATCTTGACCGATGCCTCCGTGAGCGGCAGGGCCAGCACCGCGGTGGCGGCGAGCTCCTTGCGGGTGGGCTTGCGCAGCGCCTCCCAGCGGCCGGGGATCAGCTGCTGAGTGACGGCCCGCAACGCCGCGAGGCGCTCGGCATCGTCCAGGACGAGCGTGGCGACGCCGAACACCACCGCGCTGCGGTAGTTGACGGAGTGGCTGAAGGCCGCCCGCGCGCAGACCAGGCCGTCGAGATGGGTGACGGCGACGCTGACCTGCTGGCCGTCGGCGGCCAGGAGGGTCCGGTTGGCCGAGGATCCGTGCAGGTAGAGGGTGTCGCCAACGCGGCCGTAGGCGGTAGGAAGCACCACCGGCGAGCCGTCCCTTACCACCGCGAAGTGGCAGATCATCCCGGCGTCGAGCACGTCGTACAGCTCGGCCCGGTCGGTCCCGGCCCGCTCGGAGTGGCGGCGCACCCGGGTGCGCTCGGTCACGGACAGGGGTTGGGCGTTCATACTGGCCAGGTTACCGGCAAAGTGGTCTGATAGGAGTAGCCACTTACCGGGGAGAATGGAAGACCACTTGTGCCTGCCTTGAAGCGCGGGGGGATGGACCTGCCGCTCGCCGCGGACCGGGCGGGCCCGGCTCCGATCACCGTCCAGATCGTGGGCCAGCTGCGGACGGCGATGACCGATGGGCACCTGGCGGCGGGCGAGCGGCTGCCGTCCACCCGCGCCCTCGCGGCCACGCTGGGGGTCAGCCGAACGGTCGTGACCGGCGCGTACGCCCAGCTGTTCGCCGAGGGATGGATCGAGGGACGGCACGGCTCGGGCACCTACGTTGCCGACGGCGCCAGCGGTGGCGGTGGAGAGGGAGCGGACGGGCGGGCGCCCGCTGCGCTGGCCGGCCGCGGGCGGCAACCGGGGGAGCGGGCTGGCCCGGTTGGGCCGGCGGCCCCGGGCCGACCGGTGATCGATCTGCGGCCCGGCATTCCCTGGACGGCCGGCATCGACGGGGCGGCATGGCGGCGGGCCTGGCGCAGCGCCGGCGCCGAGGCCCCCGCCGCCGCCGCCGAACCGCAGGGCAGCGCCGCGCTCCGGATGGCCCTCACCGGTTATCTGCGGCGCAGCCGGGCCGTCCGCTGCGGGCCGGGGCAGATCATGGTGACCAGGGGGGTGGCGGGGAGCCTGGGCCTGATCGCGGCGGGGCTGCTGCGGCCCGGCGACAGGGTCGGGGTGGAGGAGCCGGGCTACCCGACGGCGCGGGCGGTGTTCGCCGCCCACGGGGCCCAGCTGATTCCCTGCCCGGTGGACGCGGACGGCCTGGTCGTGGACGCGCTTCCGGCCGGGCTGCGCCTCGTCTACACCACCCCGGCGCACCAGTACCCGCTCGGCGGCCGGATGCCGGTTCCGCGCCGCCAGGCACTGGTCGCCTGGGCGCGCTCCACCGGGGCGCTGATCGTCGAGGACGACTACGACGGCGAGTTCCGGTACGACGTCGGGCCGCTGCCGGCCCTGTTCGGGCTGGACCCCGGCGTCGTGGTGTACCTGGGCACCACCACCAAGATCCTCACGCCGGCGCTGCGGGTCGGCTGGCTGGTGGCCGCGCCGGAGCTGGTGGCCCGGCTCGTGGACGTGGCGGCCGGGCTCGGCGACTGGGCCGGCGGCCCGGCCCAGGAGGCGGTCCTCAGCCTGATCGGGACCGGCGATCTGGAGCGGCACGTCCGCCGGATGCGGCACGAGTACGCCCGCCGCCGGGAGGCGATGACCGCCGTGCTCGGCGGCGGGGACGCGGGGCGGGCGGGCCCCGCCGGGCGGCTGCTCGGCGAGGAGGCGGGCATGCACATGGTCCTGCGCACCGGCCGGGACGCGGAAGAACTCGCCAGGGAGGCGTGGGAGTGCGGGGTGGCGGTGGCCACGCTGGCCCGCTATTTCGCCGGGCCCGTCACCGTGAACGGGCTGGTGCTCGGCTACGGCGGCGCGGGGAGCGGCGAGATCACCCGGGCCTGCCAGGTGCTGGCCGGCCTGGCCGCCGGCTAGCCCGGCCGGGGTTCCGGCTGGCGAGGACGGGCGCGTTCAGGAATCATGCTGGACAGGTCACCCGGCAGCGGTGCGGTGGCCGGGACATGAACGGGAGTGAGGCTGATGGCCGACAGCGGCGTGCCGGGTGTGGAAGACGTCGCCCGGCTCGGCAGCTGGCTGGCTGACAACGGCATCGCCACCGGCGACGGGCCACCCGTGGTCCAGCTCATCGGGGGCGGGCGGTCCAACCTGACCTACCGCCTCGATGTCGGGCCCGGCCGCGCCCCGCTGATCCTGCGCCGCCCGCCGCTCGGCCATGTGCTGCCGACGGCGCACGACATGACCAGGGAGTACCGGGTACTCACCGCCCTGAACGGCACGGCGGTCCCGGTGCCCCGCCCGGTCGCGCTCTGCGCGGACACCTCGGTCGTCGGCGCGCCGTTCTACCTGATGGACTACGTGGACGGGGCGGTGCTGCGGACCAGCGAGGACGCGGGCATGCTCGCGCCCGGCCAGGCGGGGCTGCTGTCCCGGCGCTTCGTGGAGATGCTCGCGCGCATCCACGGGCTGGACGTCGGGTCGGTCGGCCTGGCCGGGTTCGGCAAGCCGGAGGGATATCTGGACCGGCAGCTCGCCCGCTGGCAGCGGCAGTGGGAGCTGTCGGTGACCCGGGAGATGCCCGGATACGACGATCTGACCCGCCGGCTAGCCGCCGGGCTGCCGGCGGTCAGCGCCGCGGCACCGCCGGGCGGGCTCGTGCACGGGGACTACCGGCTCGACAACATGCTGATCGTCCTCGGCGATGAGCCCCGCATCTCGGCGGTCGTGGACTGGGAGATGTCCACGCTCGGCGACCCGCTGGCCGACCTGGGCCTGGCCCTTGTCTACTGGACCAACCCCGGTGAGCAGGACTGGCTCGCGCTCGCGGCCTCGGTGACCACCGCCCCCGGCTTCGCGACCAGGGAGCAGCTGACCGACCAGTATGCGCAGATCACCGGCCGGGACCTGTCCCGGATCGGGTACTACATGGCGTTCGGCTGCTTCAAGCTGGCAGTGGTCCTGGAGGGCATCCACGCCCGGTTCCTGCAGCGGAAGACGGTGGGCGAGGGGTTCGAGCGGGAGGGGCCCGCGGTGCCAGTTCTCATCGAGCGTGCCCACCAGATGCTCGACGCCGACGGGTGATGTTCTTGGCGGAATACCGGCAAAGGATCACTG
The DNA here is from genome assembly GCA_035473755.1 of Streptosporangiaceae bacterium. Lineage (GTDB taxonomy): Bacteria > Actinomycetota > Actinomycetes > Streptosporangiales > Streptosporangiaceae > UBA9676. The sequence goes on along the minus strand of DATINY010000326.1, from coordinate 188 downwards.
CGGAACGATAGATTCCTGCCTGGCCCCCGGTCCCCACTACGATCCCGGGGGGATTGATGAGGCCCGGCGCCCCGCTCTCGCCGGGCCTCATCCCTGCCGGGCCTGGCCCGCCAGGAGCTGTACGAGAGCCCGGCGCCCCGCTCTCGCCGGGCTCTCATCCCCGCCGGATCGGTGATCCGGCGGGAGCT
>DATINY010000325.1:0-5940 GCA_035473755.1 Streptosporangiaceae bacterium | reverse complement strand
GGGTACGTCCGCGCAGCGCCTCGCCTTCCCTGCCGCTCACCAGCTCTCAGGCGGGCCGGACGCAGGTTTACCACCTGCGAGATACTAGCTGGTCAGGCGGGCAGCGCATGGCAAGAGGCGAAAATCGCAGGCCGCCAAGGCCACCTGCGACTGCCGGATCAGGTACCCGCCATAACGTGAGTAAGTTCTTGGGGCGCGAGGGGACTGGCGGACGGGACGCGGCCTTACAAGGCCAAACTCAGTGGCAAGTGGAGTGGCAATTCGTGCTCGTGGGTGCCTGTTCCGGGGGGCGCACGACCGGTCACCGGCTCGGCGTAGGGGAGATCACCATCGCCGCGTATGCCGACGGTCCGCCGCAGCACCGGCACGGCAGGTGGCGTTCAAGATGGCCCCAAGCCACGTCTTCCGTATGCCGGCGGCGTCCTCACGCATCTGGCCCGTAGAGCGCGGCAATGTCTTCCGAGCTGGCCCACCGGCTGTAGGTGGGCGATCGCGGCCAGCCCTCGGGCGAGTCCTGCCACTCTTCCTGCCGTCCATAGGGCAGCAGATCGATCAGCGCAAAGGCGTAGCTGAGCTGCTCGGTGCCCCGGCCGTTGGTGTGCCAGGTGCGATACACGGTGTCGCCATCGCGCAGGAACACGTTGACAGCGAATCCGCCGCCGGGCGGTGCGCCCACGTCGCTGCCGAACGAGCTGTTCGCGGTGGAATACCAGGTCATTGGGTTCCCGACCCGCTGCTTGTACTCGACCGCCGCGCCGATGGGGCCCTGGGTGACGATGACGAACCGGGCGTCGTAGGTGCCCAGGAACTCCAGCCGGGTGAACTGCGAGGTGAACCCCGTGCAGCCCGGGCACTGCCACGGCTCGCCGGGGAACCACATGTGGTGGTAGACGATCAGCTGTGACTTGCCGCCGAAGACGTCGGCCAGCCGGACCGGTCCCTGCTCACCCTCCAGGGTGTAGCCGGGCATCTTGACCATCGGCATCCGCCGGCGCTGCGCGGCGATGGCGTCGAGTTCCCGGGTCGCGGCCTTCTCCCGGGCACGCAGCGCGTCGAGTTGGCGCTGCCAGGTGCCGGCGTCGACGACGGGCGGTAGCGCGGCGGCGGTCATGGCGTCTCCTAACTGATCATGTTCAGCCTGTAGCCCCGCAGCTTTAGACCCGGCTCGGCTGGCCAACTCATCGGTGGCTCTTCACGCTCATCGAACGGTTGTCTACGGGCGAAGCGGATCTTGGCCGGTCGCCCCGTCTACCAGGGCCGACGCTCCGTACCTGATCAAGGGCTCGCTTGCGTTTACCGTGCTTGCGGCTCCTACTCGGCTTAGTTTCAGGGTCCGCTCTTATCCTGTAACTAAACCCTGTTATCTGCGTGGGGCAATGGATCGCGAGCCTGCTGGTGTCACGGGCGCCGAGCCACGCCCGGCGGCGGCCCGCGGCCCGCGGCGTCGCCGCGCGGCCGTGGTGGCAGTCACGGTTGTCTTGGTCGCGGTACTGGCGGTGATCGCGGTGCTCGCCACCCGCCGCGGGGCGGCCAGCAATGCCAGTCCCGCCGCCACGCCCACACCGACCGCGACCGCGCGCCCGTCGGTGTCGGCCATCTACCAGCGGGTCAGGCCGTCCGTGGTCGTTATCCGCACCAACGACGCGCTCGGCTCCGGCGTGATTGTGGCGGATGACGGCACGATCGTCACCGCGAACCATGTCATCGCCGGCGCCACCCGGATCAGGGTCACGTTCTTCGACGGCACCACGACGTCGGCGGCCGTCGTCGCCGCCGATCCCAAACGGGACGTCGCGGTGCTCAACCCGGCATCGCTGCCGGAGGTCGTCGTACCCGCCGCCCTCGGCGGCGGCGCTGATGTGGGAGCGCCGGTGGTCGCGGTCGGCAACCCGCTCGGCCTGGCCGACAGCGTGTCCGCCGGCGTGGTCTCCGGCCTCAACCGGACCGCGCAGACTTCCGACGGCACCTACTCCGGGCTCATCCAGTTCGACGCGTCGGTCAACCCCGGAAGTTCCGGCGGCGCGCTGCTCGACGCACGGGGCCTGGTCATTGGCATCGTCCTCTCGATCGCCAACCCGGCACGCGAGGATGCCTTCGCCGGCATCGGGTTCGCGGTGCCCATCGGCGCCGCACTCAGCGGCGGAAGCCGCGCCGGGTCCGGGCACGGACCTCAGATATGACCGCCAAACCACCCGGAGGGGGCAGATGAGCCCGGCCAATTCCACGAACCCGCTCGAGAGCGTGCTGTTCGAGGTCAAGCGCACCATCGTCGGCCAGGACGTGCTGCTGGAACGGATGGCGGTCGCCCTGCTGGCCGGCGGGCACCTGCTGGTGGAGGGGGTGCCGGGCCTGGCCAAGACGCTAGCTGTGAAGACACTGGCGGCGGCGGTCGGCGGGCAGTTCCAGCGCATCCAGTTCACCCCCGATCTGGTGCCCGCCGACCTGACCGGGACGCGGGTCTACCACCAGCACACCGGCGAGTTTGAGACCCAGCTCGGTCCGGTCTTCGCGAACCTGCTGCTGGCCGACGAGATCAACCGCGCTCCCGCCAAGGTGCAGAGCGCTCTGCTTGAGGTCATGCAGGAGCACCAGGTCACGATCGGCCGTGAGACCTTCCGGGTGCCCGAGCCGTTCCTGGTCATGGCGACGCAGAACCCCATCGAGTCGGAAGGCACCTACCCGCTGCCGGAGGCGCAGGTCGACCGGTTCATGATGAAGGTCCTCGTCAGCTACCCCAGCTCCGCCGAGGAGCACGCCATCGTCGACCGCGCGCTGCGCCCCGCCGAGCCGATCCGGGCGATGCTTACGCCCGAGGACCTGACCCGGATGCAGGAGCGCGTGCAGCAGTTGTACGTCGACCCCGCCATCATCGAATATGCCGTCCGCCTGGTGACCGCGACCCGTCTGCTGGGCCTGGCCGGGCTGGACGAGATGAAGCGGTACCTGACCTACGGTGCCAGCCCTCGCGCCTCCATAGCGCTCGTCGTCGGCGGCCGGGCGCTGGCGTTCCTGCGGGGCCGCGACTATGTGCTGCCGTACGACGTCAGCGAGCTCGCCGCGGACGTACTGCGGCACCGCGTCGTGCTGTCGTACGAGGCACTCGCCGACGACGTCAGCGCCGACGACATCATCGCCCGGGTGCTGGATGCCGTGCCCGAGCCCGAGGTCGTCCTGCAGGGCCGGTGAGCCCATGCGCACCGTCCCCGAACAACTCCTGCTCCGCCTGGAATGGCGGGTCGTCCGCCGCCTGGAGGGACGAGTGCAGGGTGGCTACCGCACCGCGCACCGCGGGTCCGGGACCGATCTGGCCGGCCTGCGCCGCTATGTGGAAGGCGACGACGCGCGGCACATCGACTGGAACGTCACGGCCCGGCTGGGCGAGCCGCACCTGCGCATGTTCAACGAGGACCGCGAGCTCACCGCGTGGCTGGTGCTCGACCGCTCGGCGTCCATGGCGGTGGGCGCAGCGGGCCGCGGGAAGCATGATGTGCTCGCCGAGCTAGCCCTCGTCCTGGCCCGGCTGTTCAGCCGGGGCGGGAACCGCGTCGGAGCGCTGTTCTACGACACCGGGATGGTGCGCGTGGTGCCGCCCGGCACGGGCCGTCGGCACGTCCTGCACATCGGCGCCGAGCTCGGCCGCACCGCCGGCGCCCGGCGCGGCAGCACAACGGATCTCGCCGCCATGCTCGACGCGGTAGCGCGGCTCGCCCGGCGCCGCAGCCTCATCGTCGCCGTGTCCGACTTCATCGGTGGCGGCGACTGGGAGCGCTCCCTGCTGCGGCTGACCCCCCGCCACGAGGTTGTCGCCCTTCGCGTCATCGACGCCGCCGACGACGAGCTGCCCGACGCCGGGCTGATCGTCGTCGAGGACGCCGAGACCGGGGAGCAACTCGTCGTCGACTCCGGCGACCCGCTGCTGCGGGCGCGCTTCCGGGCGGGCGCTGGCGAGCGCGACGCCCGGCTGGACGCCGGGATGCGCCGGGCGGGGGTGCCCCTGTACCGCATCAGCACCGCGGATGACCTTGTCGGCTCGCTCATCGAGGTCGTCACCCGAACCCATCGCAGGCGCACATGACACTCGCCTCTCCCGCGCTGCTCGCCGTCGGTCTGCTCATCGCCGCGGCCCTGGGCGCCGGTGCCGTCGCCGTCTCCCGGCGGCGGGCCGCGGCACTGGCGGCGGCCGGCGTCGCCGGGCCGGGCCGCGCCCGGCAGGCAGGGGTGTGGCTGACGATCACGGGCATCGCGGTGCTCGCGATCGCCGTTGCTGGCCCGTCGGCATCGCTCCCGGTGCCCCGCGCGTCCGGCACGGTCATCCTCGCCATGGACGTGTCCAACAGCATGGGCGCCAAGGACGTCGCCCCCGACCGGCTGGCGGCCGCGCAGCGGGCGGCTCGGTCGTTCATCGCGGCGCAGCCGGACAGCATCAAAATCGGCGTCGTCGCCTTTGAGCAGGGCGCGCTGATCACCAACCGGCCACGAGGCGACCACTCCGAGGCGGAGGCGGCGATCGGGCGCCTGAGGGTCGCCGGCGGGACCTCGCTGGGCTCGGCCATCATCGGCTCGCTGTCCGCGATCACGGGCAAGGCGATCCCGGTCGGACGCAACGGCACGGTACCCGGCATTGGCTACTGGCCGTCGGCCACGATCGTGATCTTCTCCGACGGCCAGGATGAGGGCGCGGCCCGCGCCACGGCCGCGGCCACCGCAGCTGCCGAGAAGGCGGGTGTGCGCATCGACACCGTCGGGGTCGGCACCACCGGAGGGACCACCGTTGACGTTGACGGCTATCACCTGTTCACCGCGCTTGACCCGGGCGCCCTGAAGTCGATCGCGCAGGCCACCCGCGGTGCGTACTACCACGCCTCGGATGCCAGCGAGCTGAACGGCATCGCCTCGACGATCAAGCTCCGGCTCACGATCACGAGCCAGCGGCTGCCGCTCGCGGGCGCGTTCATCGCCCTGGCCCTCGTGCTTCTCGCCACGGGCTCCGTTCTCACCGTTGTCCGATCGGGGCGGGTGATCTGAATGTCGCTGTCCTGGCCGTGGGCCCTGCTGGCCCTGCTGGCCATCCCGCTGGTGATCGCGGCCTGGTGGTGGACGCGGCGCCGGCGCCGCCGCGGGGCGGTACGCGTGACCTCGATCGCGCTCGTCCGTGCGTCCCTTCCCGGCCGCAACCGCTGGCGCAGGCTCATTCCCGCGGCGCTGCTGCTGCTTGGGCTGACCGTGCTCGGCGTCGGCGCCGCGCGCCCGCAGGCGACCGTGCGGGTCCCGTCGTCGTCCGGCGCGATCATGCTCGCTCTCGACGTCTCGGGCTCCATGTGCTCCACCGACGTGCATCCGAACCGCATAACCGCCGCCGAGGACGCGGCCAGCGCCTTCATCAAGTCCGAGGCGGGCGGGCCGCGCATCGGCCTCGTCCCGTTCGCGGGAACCGCCGGGGTCCTTGTGCCCCCGACCACTGATTCGGGTGCGCTGCTGCATGCCCTGCGCGGCCTGTCCACCTCACAGGGCACCGCGATCGGCCAGGGCATCCTGACCTCGCTCGACGCCATCGCACAGGTCGACCCCTCCGTCGCGTCGACCGGCGCCCGCCCCGCGCGTGCCCGCGGGTATGCGCACGACGTGATTGTCGTGCTCACCGACGGCTCGAACAACGAGGGCGTCGCCCCGCAGACCGCGGCGCGGCAGGCCGCCACCCGCGGCGTGCGCGTCTTCACGATCGGGTTCGGCACCACCAACCCCGCGCCCCTGGTGTGCAGCGGCTCGCAGTTCGGCGGGTTCGGCGGGGGCGGATACGGCGGCGGGGGATACGGCGGCGGCGGGTTTGGCGGGCGCAACCCCCTCGTCGCTGACTACGGCGCGCTCCAGCAGATCGCCGGCATCACCGGCGGCAAGTTCTACCGCGCGCAGAACGCCGACCAGCTCAAGGCCGCCCTCGGC
>DATINY010000324.1:0-7628 GCA_035473755.1 Streptosporangiaceae bacterium | reverse complement strand
CGAGGGCACACCGCGGCCGGAAAGCTCCGCGGTCCGGGCTCACGTCCCCGCCTGCTTCTGGTTCTTCGCGCGGTCGTGGAACGACATCTTCCGCCAGGGCGTGTGCAACCACCAGATCAAGGAGCTGTGCCGGGTCTACATCTCCCGCTCGGTGAACTGCGAGTACTGCGGCAACCAGCGCTCGGTCCAGGCGGCGGCCCAGGGCCTCACCGAGGGCAAGTACGACGAGCTGCTGAACTTCGAGAAGTCGGGCCGCTACACGGAGCGAGAGAAGGCGGCGCTCGCATACGCGGAGGCGATCGCCTGGAAGCTGCCTACCGACGACGCCTTCTGGGAGCGCATGCATGCCCACTTCAGCGAACCGGAGCTGGTGGAGCTCGGCTGCGCCATCGGGCTCACCTTCGGCCAGCAGAGCTGGCTCCGGATGCTGAACATCGGGCACCACGAGGTGATGCCGGGCACCGCCGCCTCCCTCGCGCCGGGCTTCGAGACCCCGGAGGGCATGGCGGCGGCCATGACCTCCGACGACTACTGGGCCAAGCGCTGAGCCAGCCACCGGGCGATACGCTTCCTGGCCCACAGCCGCCGGGCCGGCCCTCGCCGGGGCCGGACGGCTACCCGGCCTTCTCGCCGGCGGAGATGGCACGGCGGCGGGAAGCCGTGACCGGCCTGCTCCGTGAGCACGGGGCCGATCAGGCGCTGGTCTACGGCTTCGACCGGTCCGGGTCGGCCGTCCAGTGGCTCACCGGCTGGCCGGTCACCCGCGAAGCCGCGCTGCTGCTGCGCCCCGGCGAGCGCGACCTGCTGTTCGTATGCTTCAACAACCACGTGCCCAACGCCCGCCGGCTCGCCCCCGACGCCGACGTCCGGCCCGGTAACGCGTCGGCGCTCGACGCCGCCCTTGACGTCCTGGCCGGCCGGGCGGGCCAGGGGGCCACGGCACCCGCACCGCCTGGCCCGGGGCGGCCGGCCCGGCCGGGCCGGCTTGGCGTGATCGGGCCCGTGCCCGCACGCGCTGGCGACCGGCTCGCCGCCACCGCCGGCCGGATCGTATTCCTGGACCGCGAGTACACGAGGCTGCGGCTGGTGAAGTCCGACGAGGAGCTCGCCTGGATACGGGCTGGCGCGGCGATGAGCGACGACGCGGTCGCCGCCCTGGCGGCCGCCGCGCAGCCGGGCATGACCGAGGCGGAATGCTGCGCCACCCTGGAAGGCGCGTACATCGCCGTCGGCGGTCTCACCCACATCCACTACCTGGGCGTCACCGCGATGGCGGAGCCCAGCCTGTGCGTGCCCGCGCAATGGCCGTCACCGCGCCGCCTGCGCGCCGGGGACGTGCTGACCTGTGAGGTCAGCGCCAGCTGTCAGGGCTACCCGGGGCAGCTGCTGCGCACCTTCACCATCGCGGCGCCCGCCACGCCGTTGTATGAGGACCTGCACCGCGTCGCCGCGGCGGCGTTTGACGCCATGGCCGCGCGGCTGCGGGCGGGCGCGGTGGCTGGCGACCTGACCGCGGCGGCCGCGGAGATCATCCTCGGCGCCGGGTACACGATCTACGACGACCTGGTGCACGGCTTTGGGGGCGGCTACCTGCCCCCGGTGATTTCACGGGCCGACCTGGAGTCGGGCCGGACGGCTGCGCCGCCGGCCCGGCGGCCACCAGCCGGGGACTTCACCTCTGCGGCGCCGGCCCGGCGGCCACCAGCCGGGGACTTCACCTTCGCGGCGGGCATGACGGTCGTCCTCCAGCCGAACGTGATCACGCCCGACGAGCGGGCGGGGGTCCAGACCGGCGAGCTGGTGCTGGTCACCGAGTCGGGCTGGGAGCCGCTGCACCGGTACCCGCGCGGCCTGGGCCGCATCGGCGGCTAGCCCATGGCAGCCAGCACAGGGCAGCCAGCACAGGGCAGCCAGCACAGGGCAGCCAGCACAGGGCAGCCAGCACGGGGCAGCCAGCACCGGGCAGCCAGGCAGGACGGTAACAAGGCACCGGGGCCGGCCACGCATCATCGTTTCGCTATACCTGGGTTATGCGTACCGACCTTCCGATCTGCCGGACCTGTGGGGTGCAGTATGGCGCGCCCCGCGACGACTGCCCGATCTGCCTGGACGAGCGCCAGTACGTCGGCTGGGACGGGCAGCAGTGGACCACGCTGGCCGAGCTCGCGGACGCCGGGCACAGTGGCCGCATCGCCGAGGAGGGCCCGGGGGTGATCGGCATCGGGGCCGAGCCGGCCACCGCGATCGGCCAGCGGGCGCTGCTCATCATCACCCCGGCGGGCAACGTGCTCTGGGACATGATCACCTACCTGGACGACGAGCTGATCCGCCAGGTCCGCGAGCTGGGCGGGGTGAGCGCGATCGCGATCAGCCATCCCCACTTCTACGGCTCGATGATCGAATACGCGCACGCGTTCGGCGCCCCGGTCTACATCCACGCCAACGACCGCGCGTGGGTCGCCCGGCCCGACCCGGCGGTGGAGGTCTGGGAGGGCGACACCCGGCAGATCGGCGACGGCCTCACGCTCATCAACCTCGGCGTCCACTTCGCGGGCGGCCAGGTGCTGCACTGGGCGGGCGGGGAGCGCGGGGCCGGCGCGCTCATGTCCGGTGACATCGTCACGGTGGTCCCCGACCGCCGCTGGGTCAGCTTCATGTACAGCTATCCCAACCTGATCCCGGAGCGCCCCGCCGTCATCCGGCGGGCGGTGTCCCTGCTGGCCCCGTACCCGTTCGAGCGCGTCTACGGCGCCTGGTGGCGCCGGGTGGTCGCGGCCGACGGCGCGGCCGCGGTGGAGCGGTCGGCTGAGCGTTACCTGCGTTTCGCCGGCGGCGGGGAACCGGCAGTTGGGTAAACGTGGCCGAACCGGTAGGCTTTCGCGCCTACGATTACCGGGCGCGATCAGCGCTCCCCGGCGGGCAGGACGGTTTCCATGCGGCGCATCATGATTGTGGCCGCCGTTGCGGCCATCGGCACCGGCCTGGCCGCCTGCGGCAGCAGCGGTTCCGGCGGGAGTTCGGCCGCTTCGGCCAGCCCGGTCAACATCTGCTCGAAGGCATCGATCGGCAAGCTGCTCTACCAGCCCGGCGTGCTGACCGTGGGGACCGACAAGCCGGCCTACCCGCCCTGGTTCATCGGCAACAACCCGTCCAACGGCAAGGGCTACGAGAGCGCGGTCACCTACGCGGTCGCCAAGCAGCTCGGCTTCGGCAACTCGCAGGTGAAGTGGGTGTACGAGCCGTTCAACAACTCCTACGCGCCCGGGCCCAAGAAGTTCGACTTCGACGTCAACGAGATCTCGGCGACCCCGCAGCGGGCGCAGGCCGTCTGGTTCTCGTCCAGCTACTACGACGTGCAGCAGGCACTGGTGGCGCTGGCCGGCACCCCGATCGTGACCCAGCACGCCCCGTTCCAGCTGAAGGGCTACGTGTACGGCGACCAGGTCGGGACGACCAGCCTCGCCTTCATCAACACCGTGATCGGGCCGAAGAAGCAGCCCAAGGTCTACAACACGCTCAACGACGTGAAGCAGGCGCTCCAGACCCACCAGATCGCGGCGCTGGTCACCGACACGCCGACCGCGCAGTTCATCTCCTCCTCCGAGATCAAGGGCTCGGTCCTGGTCGGCCAGTTCCCCAGCACCGGCGAGCATTACGGGCTGCTGTTCAGCAAGGGCAACCCGCTTGTCTCCTGCGTCAACCGGGCGCTGGCCGGCCTGAGCAGCAACGGCACCCTGAAGGCGCTGCAGAAGAAGTACCTGAAGCAGTACCTGAGCGTTCCGGCCCTCAAGCCCTGAGCCGGGCTGACCCAGGGATCCAGCCCGCGCCGGCATGGACGACAGCGACTACGACGGCCAGCAGGGCGGCCCGCTCGGCCCCGGGGGCCCGCTGGCCGGCCTGAGCGGCTCGCCGACGCCGGGCTCGTTCGGCACCACCAGCCGCGGCCCCCGGCTGCTGGCCGGTGGCGGCCGCCGGGCCACCGCCATCTCGACGGCCAGCACGCTGGTGGTGGTCGGCGCCCTGGTGGCGATCTTCCTGCTCGCTCCCGGCAGCGCCGAGGTGCGCCACACGTTCTTCGATCCGCATGACATGTGGCAGTCGTTCATCGGCAACCCCAAGGCGGGCTACTACTCGGTCGGCGCGGCCATCTGGCTGAACATCAGGATGTTTCTGGTGGCCGAGGTGCTGATCCTGGCGTTCTCGCTGATCATCGCCCTGATCCGGCAGTCCACCGGCCCGGTGCTGTTCCCGCTGCGGGTGCTCGGCGTGATCTACGTGGACTTCTTCCGCGGCGTCCCCCTGCTGCTGGTGATCCTGGCCATCGGCTTCGGGGTGCCCGCGCTCAACCTCCCGGTCGTCTCCCACCAGCCACTGCCGGTCTACGGGGTCACGGCGCTGGTCCTGTCCTACTCCGCCTACGTCTCCGAGGTGTACCGGGCCGGGCTGAACTCGGTCCACCGCAGCCAGGTGGCGGCGGCGCGCTCGCTGGGCCTGTCACAGCCGGCGGCGCTGCGGTACGTGATCCTGCCGCAGGCGGTGCGCAACATCGTCCCCCCGCTGCTGAACGACTTCATCAGCCTGCAGAAGGACACCGCGCTGGTCGGCGTGCTCGGCGCGATCGAGGCGAACAACGCCGCCCAGATCTACGGCAGCACCGTCTTCAACTACTCGAGCTTCACCGTGGCGGCCATCTTGTTCCTCCTCCTCACCATCCCGCTCGCCCGGTTCACCGACCACCTCATCGAGCGTGACCGCAGACGGCGCCTGGCTGGTGCAGTGACGTGACCGAACCTGAACCGGCCGCCGCGGAGGCGATCAGGATCGAGGGGCTGCGCAAGTCGTTCGGCCCGAACGAGGTGCTCAAGGGCGTCGACCTCTCCGTCGCCACCCACGAGGTGGTGTGCCTGATCGGGGCCTCCGGCTCGGGCAAGTCGACGCTGCTGCGCTGCGCCAATCTGCTGGAGACCGCCGACGCGGGCACCATTTGTCTCTGGGGCAGCCGGATCACCGGCCCCGGCATCGACCAGAACCTGGTGCGCAGGCACGTCGGGATCGTGTTCCAGGCCTTCAACCTGTTCCCGCACATGACCGTGCTGCGGAACGTCACGCTGGCCCCGGTGAAGGTGCTGCACACGCCCCGGGCCCAGGCGGACGAGGAAGCCCGGGCGCTGCTGGACCGGTTCGGCCTGCTCGACAAGGCCGGCGACTACCCCGACCGGCTGTCCGGCGGCCAGCAGCAGCGGGTCGCGATCGTGCGGGCACTCGCCATGAAGCCGCAGATCATGCTGCTGGATGAGGTCACGAGCGCGCTCGACCCGGAGCTGGTGGCCGAGGTGCTCGACGTGATCCGCGAGCTGGCCGCGGGCGGCATGACGATGCTCATCGCCACCCACGAGATGGGATTCGCGCGTGACATCGCCCGCCGGGTGTGCTTCCTCGAAGAGGGCCGGATCATCGAGGACGCCCCGCCGGCGGAGCTGTTCAGCAACCCCAAGGACGAGCGCACCCAGCGCTTCCTGCGCCGGATCGTGGACGCCGGCCGCCTCTGACCGGGCCCGGCCGCATGCGGCGGCGGCCTTGTGCTCCTGGACGCGGGAACGGCGCGCCGGAATATGTGGCCGGGGTGGCGCACTGAGAGAATTGAGAAGACCGGCCCACGCGGGGCGCGGCGGGCCGGTGCACAGGGCGCGGACGGTCGATCCTCCTGCGGGGATGAATGGCAAACAGGCCTGAAGGAGCCACCGGGTTTCTGGCGCATCGCGGGCTGATCGCGTTCGCCACCGGCGTCGCCATGGCCGAGGCAGGCTTGCTGATCGCCTTCGCACCCGCCGCGCGCGGGCTGGCGCCGCAGGTCACCGCCCTGCCCCCGCTGGCGGTCTTCCACGATCTGCGCTGGCTCTACAGCGCACAGCGGTCCTGGCTGCAGTTCGCCCTGCTGCTGGCCGGGCTCATCCTGGTCCGCTCGGCGGTGAACGCGGTGCTCGTCCGGCTGGCCTGGCCCGCCACCGGGGAGGCGCCCCCGCCGCTGCGCGCCCTGCGCTGCGCCCTCGGCTTCACCGTGTTCGCCTGCCTGCTCATATCCCCGGTCGCCAGCCTGGCGCTCGGCGTGGCGATCCTCCCCTTCTCCTGGCCCTTCCTCGCCACGCTGCCGGTCATGCTGCTGATCGCGGTGCCGATCAGCCACGGCGGCATGGCGGGCGCCTGGTGGCGGAGGCTGCCCTCGCCGGCCGCCGCCGGGTGGCTGCTGGCCGACTTCACGCTCCTGTCGGTGGCGGCAGCGGTCATCGGCCAGCTGCCCATCGCCGCCACGGTCCCGGTCGCGGCGGCGGCCGGCCTCGTCAACGCCCGGGCCTGGTATGGGCTGACCGCCGTGGTGGCCCGCGCGCCCGCTCCCCGCGGCCAGGGCCTGCTGGCCTGGCTGCATCGCATCCCCTCGGTGCCGGTGGCCACGGTCGCGGTGATAGCGGTGTTGATCCTGGCGATCCGGCTGGCCTTCCTGGTGGGCGTGCCCGCGGTCCACGCTCCGCAGGCCGGCCCAGGATCGGGCACGACCGCCGTGGGCCAGGTCACGGCGGCGCGGCAGGCGGCCACCGCCCCCAGCCGCCCACGGTGGTCGCGGCGTCCGCCGGTGCTGGTGGTCCCCGGGTTTGGGTCCTACTGCTGCTCGCATGGCCAGTCGCTCGCCCGGGCCATGCCGGACACGCTGGTGCAGACGTTCTCCTACCGGGGGCTGGACCGGGCCGGCAACCCGCTCCCGTACGGCCCCGCGGCCAGCAACCTGCCACTGCCGGTGCTGGGCGACCGCATCGCCGCCCAGGTGTGGCGGCTGCACGCCGAGACCGGCCGGCGGGTGGACGTCGTCGCCGAGAGCGAGGGCACGCTGGGCGTGTACGCGATGCTCGCCCTGCACCCTCACGTCCCGCTCGCCGCCGTCGTGCTGCTGAGCCCGATCGTCGCGCCCGGGCAGGTGACCTACCCGGTCGGCGACGGGTCGGCGGTGGTGCCCGGGAGCGAGCTGCAGGGGGTGGTCTGGTTCGTCGGGGGCCTGTCCCCGTTCGGCACCTCCGGGGCCCAGACGCTGATCGGGTCGGTCAACCAGGTGGGCGCGCGGTTCGCGGCACAGGCGGCCCGCCACCACCGGCTGCGCTGGATGGCGCTGGTCCCGCTGGCCGACGCCGTCACCCTGCCCGCCTGCAGCCTGCCCGCCAACGTACTGGTGGTTCCGGCGCTGCACGGCACCCTGCTCGGCGACCAGGCAGCGCTGGGGATGGTCCGCGAATTCCTGACCCACCACCGCGTCGCCCGCACCGAGGGGCTGCGCACCACCGCGCAGATCGTCGCCGCCGCCGCGAGCGCCTGGCGGATCCCGCTGGCGACCAGCCCGTCTCCGCCATGCCCGCGATGAGGTACTGCCGGTAACCGGGGTATGGGACCCGCCGCCCAACGGGCCGTTGAGCTCAGCCGATGACCGGGGGGCCCTGGCGGACCCGGTCCATCGCCTCGGCCGTGGTGCCCCGCCACCAGCCCAGCGCCTCGATCCACCAGGTCAGCCCGGCGCGGACGTAGGAGGCGACGAGCTGCCCGCCGCGGGCCGCGGCCGAGCCATCGGTGCGTCCCTCCAGCGCGAC
>DATINY010000323.1:0-6761 GCA_035473755.1 Streptosporangiaceae bacterium | reverse complement strand
GCCGCGACGGCGATCCTGCCCTCCAACGGGCGGCGGATCGTCCGGGCGCTGGAGGTGATCGAGGTGGCGGGCCGCCCGTTCGCGGCCGTGCTGCCCCAGTACGAGTCGCGGTACCCGGTGGTGCAGCTCGGGCTCCGGGTGAACCGCGGTGAGCTGGACCGGCGGATCGCCGAGCGGACCGCGCGGATGTGGCGCGAAGGCCTGGTGGACGAGGTGGCAGCGCTGGAGCGGGCCGGGCTGCGGGAGGGCAGGACCGCCAGCCGCGCCCTCGGCTACGCGCAGGTGCTCCGCTTCCTCGCCGGGGAGTACGACGAGAATGAGGCCCGCGCGCAGACCATCCTGGCGACCAGGCGGTTCGCCCGCCGGCAGGAGGCATGGTTCCGCCGCGACCCCCGGGTCATCTGGTTGGCCACCGACGCGGGGGACGCCGATGCCCTCCTCGCCACCGCGCTCGCCGCGTGCGGCGCGCCCGCCTGAGTGCAGCGGCGCCGCATGCCGCAAGGCAAGAACCAGCAGCGTGGGTCAGGTGTCCCGCCCGGGGCGCTGTGAGCATAGTCACGCAATTCAGGCTAATATTGTGGGATGAGCACACAAACGCCGTGGGCGGCGCGGATCACCGGGACCATCGCCGGAGAGATCCGCCGGCGCCGGAAGGCCCGCGGGATGTCCGCCGAGGACCTGGCGGCCGCGTGCGCCGACCTCGGGATGCCCATCCCGCGGAGTACCCTGGCCGACCTGGAGAATGGCCGCCGGGCGTCGATCAGCGTGGCCGAGTGGCTGGCGATCGCCGCGGCCCTGGACGTGCCGCCCGTGGTGCTGCTGTGCCCGGTCGGCACGGCCGAGACGGCCGAGGTGCTTCCCGGCGCGGAGGCGCCCGCGTACCGGGCGGCGCAGTGGGTCGCCGGTGAGGCCCCGCTCCGTCAGCCGGGCCGGGCGGACGTGCTGACCGACTGGCTGCCTGCCGCCGGCCCGGGGGCGCCCCTGCTCGCCTACCGGCTGAACGACGCCGCGGCGCGGGATCAGCTGGACGCCGCGGGCCGGGCGCGCCAGTACCAGGACCTGGCCGCCGGTGCCGCCACCGAGGGCGAACGGGCCGCCTACGAGGCCGCGGCGCAGGCGCAGCTGGCGGCGGCCGACCGGGCGCTGGCTGAGGGCGAGCGGGTCCGCGGCTGGGCCTCGAGCGAGGGGTGGCTGGCGCCCCCGCCGATCCGGATGCGCTCCGTCACGACCGCGCCGGGCCCGCGCGCGGGCGCCGGGCGGGCTGCCCCTGGCCGCGGGCGGTACCAGGCCCGGCCCGGGCGGTCCGCGCTCGTGGCCTCCGACCTGGCCGATCTGCGGGGCCCCGTCGCCGGCACCGTCGAACTGCCGCTGTGGCTGTTCTGGAGCCAGCCCGACCACACGTTCGACCTCGCCGATCCGGACATGCGGCAGTGGATGTACGAGATCGTGCTGCGGGAAGCGGGCAGCCTGGAGGACGTCACCACCTACCTGGACCGGGACACGCTGATCGAGCTCTGGCCGCGGCTGTACCTGCCCAGGGGCGTCCGGCAGGCCTGGGAAGACCGGCACCCGGCCCTGCGCTCCGCTGTGGCGGTCGCCTGATGCCGGTCAGCGCCCTGCACCGCCAGCTGGCCACCATCGCGCTGGGCGCGGCGGCGCGGTACGGGTTCGCCCTGGCCGGCGGCAACGCCCTGATCGCGCACGGGGTCGTCAGCCGGTTCACCGCCGATGTCGACCTGTTCACCGACGAGGAGGCCAGCGTGGTGGCGGCCGCCGAGGCGGTGGAGGCCGCGCTGGCCGCGGCCGGCTTCCAGGCCGAGCGGCGGGACAAGACCGGCGGGCTGGCGGACATCTTCCCCGACATCGGCGAGGGCTTGGCCGAGTGGATCGTCACCGCGCCCACCGGGGAGCAGACGATGCTCCAGATGGCCTACTTCGAGCGGGACCACCGGCCGGTGACGATGGACGTCGGCCCCGTCCTCGACCTGGAGGACGTGCTGGGGTCGAAGGTGTGCGCGCTGGCCAGCCGGGTCGAGCCCCGCGACTACGTGGACACCGCGGCCGCCCTGGAGCGCTACAGCCCGGCCCAGCTGATCGGCTTCGCCCGTCGGCTGGACCCGGGCCTGACGGACCAGGATTTCGCCGACGCGGGCCGGCGGCTGGATGAGCTGAATGATCGGCGGTTCACCGCCTTCGGGCTCAGCCCGCAGGAGACCGCCGAGATTCGGCAGCGCTTCGCCACCTGGCCCCGGCGGGGGGACGCCGGGCGCGGCTAGCATCTGGCTATGCGGTTCGCGAAGGGGCACGGCACCGAGAATGACTTCGTCATTCTTGTTGACCCAGCGGGCGACCGGGGGCTTTCGCCGGGCCTGGCGGCGCGGCTGTGTGACCGCCGGGCCGGCATCGGCGCCGACGGGGTGCTGCGAGCGGTACGGACCGAGGCGCTGGCCGCCGGGCCTGGCCCCGGGCCCGCCGGGGGCGGCAGTGGGGGCGCCGCGGGACCGAACGGCAGCGCTCCAGGCTCTCAGGCCGGCCCCGCACCCGAGTGGTTCATGGACTACCGCAACCACGACGGGAGCACCGCCGAGATGTGCGGGAACGGCATCCGGGTCTTCGCCCGGTACCTGGCCCAGCGTGGCCTGGCCACCGGGCCCGCTTTCAGCGTCGCGACGCGCAGCGGGTTCCGCCGGGTCAGGCTCGAGGAAGATGGAAACGTCACGACCGAGATGGGCGCGGTCACCGTCCTCGGGCCAGGCCGGACGGTGGTCGGCGGCCCTGGCGGCCTGGCCTGCGAGGGACTGCGGGTCTCGGTCGGGAACCCGCATCTGGCCTGCCTGGTGGACGCGCCGCTGGCCGGCTTCGACCTGGCCGGGCCGCCGCTGCTGGACCCGGCGCAGTTCCCCGAGGGCGGCAACGTTGAGCTGGTGCGGGTGACCGGGCCCGGGACCGCCGAGATGCGGGTGCACGAGCGGGGCTCGGGCGAGACGAGATCCTGCGGGACCGGCGCGGTGGCGGCCGCCGCCGCGGTGGCGGCCGCCACCGGGCAGGACCATGGCAGCTGGCAGGTGTCGGTGCCGGGCGGGCAGCTCACCGTGATGCTCGAGTCGGGCGCTGGCTGGCTGAGGGGGCCCGCCGTGATCGTCGCGGAGGGCGAATTGGACGACGCCTGGCTGACGGCGGCGAGCGCCGCCGGCCGCTGACACGTCAGGGCGGCAGGCTATCCCCGCCGCCGAACCCGCCGACCTTGAACTGACCCCCGGGCGGCGCCGGGTTGCTGGCCCGGGCCGGTCTCATGCGCGGCGGTGCGCGCTCATGCCCAGCCGGGAGCGGCCCGTGCCGGGTCACCGGCCTGCGCGCGACGGTCAGCCGCCGATGCCGGGTCGCGGGCCGGCGCGGCGGTCAGCCGCCGGTCAGGGCGGTGACCGGCAGGCCGCGGATGGATGCGTCCAGGACCTGGGCGGTGTGCGCCACGGCCGGGGCGGTGCCGTCGGTGGCGGCCAGCGAGGCGGCGATCTGCAGGCTGCAGCCCGGGTTGGCGGACACGACCAGGGCGGCCCCGGTCGCCCGGACCGCGGCCGCCTTCCGCACGCCGAGCTCGCGTGCGGCCTCCGGCTGCAGCAGGTTGTACACGCCCGCCGAGCCGCAGCACGTCGCGCCGTCGCCCACCTCGGCCAGCTCCAGGCCCGGGATGGCCCCGAGCAGGTCGCGCGGCTGCTGGCGGATCCGCTGGGCATGGGCCAGGTGGCAGGCGTCGTGATAGGCGACCCTGACCGGCAGCTCGTGGCGTTCCGCCTGCGGCCCGCCGGACTGGCCGTACAGCTCGGCGAGGAACTCGCTCAGGTCACGCACCTTGCCGCTGAGCGCGGCGGCCCGCGCCGCCCAGCCGGCGCCCGTGCCGTCCTGACCCGTGCCATCCCGCCCGGTGCCGTCCGGCGGCGCGGCGAGGAGGACGCCGTACTCCTTCATCGCCGAGCCACAGCCCGCCGAGTTGACCACGATCGCGTCCACCCCGGCCTGCTCAAAGGTGGCGATGGTGCGCCGGGCGAACCCGGCCGCCTCCGATGCCCGCCCGGTATGCAGCGACAGTGCACCGCAGCAGCCCTGGCCGGCGGGGATGATGACGTCGCAGCCCTCGGCCGCGAGCACCCGGGCCGTGGCCGTGTTGACCTCGGGGAAGAAGACCTGCTGCACGCAGCCGGTGAGCATGCCCACCACCGCCCGGCGCCGGCCACGGGCCGGCACCCGGCCGGGCAGCGCGGCGCGCCTGCCGGGAGACCGCCCGCCGGGCGGATTCCCCGGCGCCAGCCGCAGGGCGGAGCTGAGCTCGGGGGCAAGGCGCTGCGCGGCGCGGCTTCGCCCGGCCAGCCGGTCCAGGCGCGCCCACTGCATGCCGCGCAGCGGGCCCGCCAGCACCCGCAGCCGCCGGGGGTAGGGGAAGGTCGCGAAGATGGCCGCCCGCACCGCCCGGTCACGGAGCGACCGCGCGGGGGCGGGGCTGGGCCCGGGCGGGGGCTCCTCGGTCCAGGTGCGGGCCGCCTCGATGAGCCGGTCGTAGCGCACCCCGGACGGGCAGGCGGTCATGCACGCCATGCAGCCGAGGCAGCGGTCGAAGTGGGCGGAAGCCTCGGCGGTGAGCTGGGAACCGTCCAGCGCCTGGGTGATGAGATGGATCCGGCCCCGGGGCGAGTCCATCTCCTCGCCCCACAGCTGATAGGTGGGGCAGGCGGGCAGGCAGAAACCGCAGTGTACGCAGTCCGACGCGGCCGACCGCAGCTCGCCGCCCGGATCCAGGGCGCGGGCCACCGCGTCGCCGCCCGTACCGTGCTTGTCGGGGGGCGGCGTGGGGCCGTCCCCCCGGGCCACAGCTGCCATCAGATCCCTCCCGCGAAACGGCCGGGCGCCATCCGGTGCCCCGGATCGAACTGGTCCTTGACCGCCTGCATCAGCGCCAGTCCCGGCACCGGCCCCCACATGTCCGTCAGCTCCCGCACCGCGGGCGGAGCGTGGATTACGACGGCGCTGGCGAGCACCGGCGGGCTGTCCGGCACCGGCGCCGAGGCGGGCCTGGCGTCCGCTGCCCCGCGGGCCAGGGCTTCCCGCAGGGAGGCCACGAACGCGGCGACCGCGGCCGGGTGGGCACCGGCGCCGAGCGCCACGTAGATCACCCCGGCGGCGGCGGAACCGGCGACCGGCGGGTCGAGTCCGCCGGCCACCGCGGCGCCGTCGATCGCGGCCAGGACCGCGGGCAGCGCGGCCGCCCAGAACCCGACCCGGATCAGCGTGCCCGTCCCGCCTGCCCCGTTGTGCCCGTCCGGCGGGCCGGTGCTGCCCCACCAGCCGGGTGCGTCCGGCGACGTCTCCGCCCCGGCGCCGAGAAGCTCGCGCAGCTGCGCGGCCCGCTCGCCGACCCCGGCCGGGTCCCCCTCCAGCAGGACTCCCACGTGCACCGGATAACCGCGGCCGGCCCGGCTGATCTCGACCGCCGTGGGCGCGAGCTGGCTGCCCGCCGCGGCGGCGACGATCCGGCGCGCCTCGGCCGGCCCGGCCGCGTCCACGGTGGTGTAGGTGGTGGCCGCGGGCAGCGGATGCAGCCGGAACACCGCCTCCACGATCAGCCCGAGCGTGCCGTAGGAACCGGCGAACAGCTTGCCGAGGTCGTAGCCGGCCACGTTCTTGACCACCTTGCCGCCCGAGGACGCCACGATGCCGTCGGCGCGCACCACCGTGATCCCGATCACCAGGTCGCGCGGGGTCCCGTAGCGCAGGCGCCGGGGGCCCGCCGTGCCGGTCGCGAGCATCCCGCCGACCGTGCCGGTGCCGGCCGGTTCCGCGCCTGCCAGCTCCTGGCCGGCCGGGCCCTCCCCGGGCGCCCTTGACGGGGCGCCGGGCGCGGCGTCAAGGGCCAGCTGCTGCCCGGCGGCCGCCAGTACCTCGGCGAGCCGCCGCATCCCGGCCCCGGCCTGGATCCGGGCCACCAGGTCCCCGGCCGCGTGCTCGACCACCTGGTCCAGCCGCAGCGTGTCCACCACCAGGTCGCAGCGCCGGGGCGGGGCACCCCAGTCCAGCCGGCTCCCGCTGCCGCGGGGGACCACGGTGAGGGCCTGCTCGGCGGCCACGCGCATCACCGCGCTGGCCTCGGCCACGCTGGCCGGGGAGGCGGCGTAACGGGGTGCCACCCCGGCCACGGCGTCGCTGGCATCCGCCGCCCGGGCCGCCGGGCAGGCGGCGGCCAGGGCCCGCAGCACCGCGTCATCCGCCATGACTCACCCGCCCCCCGGCCGCCCGGCCCAGCCGGGGCGGGGCCGCTCTGGGCAGGCGATGCGGGCGCCACCGGTCGTTAGGCATCAGAATTGCTCCGCCTGACCGGAGGCGACCAGTGGGTGCGGGCCGCGGCGCACGCCGGGCACCTCGCCGCACAGCCGCGGGGTCGGGAACACCTTGCCCGGGTTGCACAGGCCGGCGGGGTCGAAGGCGCACCGCAGCAGCTGCATCGTGTCCAGGTCGTCGGCGCCGAACATCTTGGGCATGTAGCGGGACTTGTCCACGCCCACGCCGTGCTCGCCGGTGATGGACCCGCCGTAGCTGATGCACAGGTCCAGGATCGCACCGGACAGCTCCTCGGCCGCCTCGGTGGCCTCGGGCGAGGTGTCGTCGTAGAGGACGAGCGGGTGCAGGTTCCCGTCGCCCGCGTGGAACACGTTGGCGACCCGGATGCCGGACTCGGCCGACAGCTTCGCGATCTCGTCGAGCACCGGGCCGAG
>DATINY010000322.1:0-4614 GCA_035473755.1 Streptosporangiaceae bacterium | reverse complement strand
CGGCCTGGCCGCCCTGATCCTGATCGAGAAGGTCTGGCGCTGGGGTCCGCTGGCCAGCCGGCTCGCGGGGATCGCCCTGCTGGCTCTCGCGGTGGCCACGATCTGGCTCCCCTGGCTTGCCCCGGGCCTGCACGCCGCGCCGCAGATGATGATGAACTGACGCCGGCGGGACGGGCACTGTCCAGGCATCCTGGGATGATTCTCGCGTGGGCGGTCATGGTCTCGTGCACGTACGTCAGTGTGCCCATCCCGGCGAAATCGGCGCCGGGCTGAGAAGGGAACTGATCGAGTGCTGGGTGAGGGTCAGCAACGCCGGCGGGGCGGTGGGGTTTCTCCCGCCCGCGAACGGCACGCAGGTGTCGCCGGTCGCCGCCGAGCTGATCGCCGGCCTGGATCCGCGGCGCAGCAGGCTCCTGCTGGCGCTGGCCGACGGTGTCCTGGCGGGCTGGCTCAACATCCAGCGTGAGCTGAGCCCGCTGGTGGCGCATTGGGGAACCGTCAACCGCCTGCAGACGCACCCCGCTTTCCGTGGCCAGGGAATCGGCAGCACCCTGATGACGCAGGCCAGGCGCGTCGCCCGCGAGGAGATGGGTCTTGAGCAGCTTCACCTGGCGCTGCGGGGGGGCACCGGCCTTGAGCGCTTCTACCGCCGGCTGGGCTGGCAGGTGGTCGGCAGCTGGCCCGGGGCGCTGCGTATCGCCCCCGGCGACGACCGCGACGAGATCCTCATGGTCCTCACGCCGCTGTGATGCCGGGCGGCGGGCCGCCGGGCGGGACCTGGGAAAGGCCAGGTGGCAGCGGTGGCTGGTGACCGTCCCCGGCCACGAACTGTTCGGGGCCGGCCACGGATAGCTAGCCCGGACGCGGGCTTTAATCGGTTGACACAGGCATCCGGGCACGCGGACCATGCGTTCAAGTTCCCGGTCGGCGCCATCCAGGGGGTATGGATCGCCTTCCGGGTCAACGGGGGGGCGAGCGCATGAAATCGCCAGTAATAAATGATCTTGCGCCCGAAATGCGGGCGCCGGCCGTGTCCAGCCAAGGCCAGGCCGCTGACGGGGGTACGCCGGCGCCGGCGTCGGGTGGCTGGGCCATCTGCTGCTCGGGGGGTGGCATCCGCAGCGCCGCCTACTGCCTGGGAGCGCTGCAGCGCCTGGACAGGATCGGGCTGCTGGCGAAGGTCAGGTGGATCCTGGGGGTGTCGGGAGGCAGTTACATCGCCTCCTCGCGGGCGCTGGTGGCGCACAATCTTCCGCCGGGGGAAAAGCAGCACGCCTACGCCCCCGGGACCGCGGAGGAACTGAACCTCCGTTACAACACCCATTACATCGCGCCTAACGCGGCGACGGTGCTGGTCGGCGTCCTGTCGCTGCTGCTCGGGGCGATAGTTACGTTCGTGGTGGCGCTCGCGCCGCTGTATGCGCTGGCCCACGCCTGGGGCTGGCTGCTGCGCTGGCAGGAGGTGCTGGTCCCGTCCGGGCCGCACGCAGCGTCGGCCGCGGTCACCGGGCTGGGCTGGTGGCTGGCGCCGGTGATCGTGGCCGTGGTAACGCTCGCGCTGTTCGGGTTCTGGTGGCTGACGCTGGCACCGGTGGCCGGGCACGCCGGCGGCCGGGCGCGGCTGCTGGGGTCGCTGCGACCCGATGGCGCCGACCGGGGGGCCAACCGCGCGGCGTGGGTGGGCGGGGCCGCCGCCGTGACCGCCGGCCTGGCCGTCGCGATGCTCGCGGTGCCGCCGCTGGTCGCGTGGCTGACCCGCAGCACCGGGTCGCTGGGCACGATTACCCATTTCCTCGGCTTCGGCGGGAAGCCGTCCTGGTCGCCCGCGGCGCTGGCCGGCCTGGTCGCCGCGGTCGCGGCGGTCGCCAAGTACGTCCAGGCCGGGCTGGCCAAGTGGACAGCGCTCGGGCGTGCGGCCCAGGGCGGCAGCGCGGCCGCACAGCCGGGCCTGCTGACTAAACTGGCCGGCCGTCTGCGGCAGGTGCTGCTGCCGTGGCTGGGCAGTGCCATCGTCGTGCTCATCGGCGTTGTCCTCGCCCTGCGATGGATCAGTGACAGCACCCAGGCGGGATTCTCCCGGGGGCAGCTGCTGCTGGTCGTTATCGCGCTGGTGGTGACGCTGCTCACGCGGGCCGCCGCGAACGTCAACCGGCTGTCGATGCACGACTTCTACCGGTGGCGGCTGGCCAACGCCTTCGCCACCACCCGGCAGGCGGCGGAGGACCAGGATCCGGCGCGGGCGCGCGCGCGGTTCGCCGATGCCGCCGCCACCCGCCTGTCCGAGCTGCGGGATCAGCCCGGCCTGGTCATCTGCGGCACGGCCAACATCAACGCGCTGCGGGAGGTCCCGCCCGGGCAGGGGGGCTTCTGCGTCACGTTCGACCCCGAGCATGTGACCCTGCACCGGGAGAAGGCCCTGGCCGACCGGCAGAAGGCCCTGGCCGACCGGGAGGGCCTGCCCGCCGAGCGCGCCCAGGCCCGGACGCCGGACTACGAGGCCCTGCTGGGCCACCGCCGGGCCACCCTGTTCGACGTCTCGGCGATCAGCGGGGCGGCGGTCTCCCCGCTGATGGGCTCCGCGACCAAGCACGCCTACCGGATCCTGCTCACCGCGACCAACGTCCGGCTCGGCGTGTGGCTGCCCCACCCGGCCCTGATCCGGGACGCACGCAAGCGGATCGACCACCCGGACAAGCACTACACCGGCCGCGGGTGGGAGCGGCGGCCGTTCCTGCTGCTGCTGTGGTACCTGCTGCCGCACCTGTTCTGGAACCGCCAGGGGCAGAAGAACTCGGACCGGGAGGCCCTGCTGTGGGCCCATGTGCTCCGGCTCAGGCTCCGCGGCGGCCGGTCCGGCGCGCTGTGGTACCGGGCGATGCAGCCCACCCTGGGGCTGCTGTGGGCCGAGGCCGCCGGGCGCCTGAGCTACCGCAGCACCTGGATGTATGTGACCGACGGCGGCCATTACGACAACCTGGGCCTGGTCGAGGCGCTGCGCCGCGGCGCCAGCAACATCGTGGTGCTCGACGCCTCCGGCGACAAGGCCGACACCTGGTTCACCCTCGGCGGCGCCATCGCGCTGGCCAGGACCGACGCCGGAGTCGACATCAAGCTGGACCCGGCCACGATGGTGCGGGGCGGGCGCGGCCTGGCCCCGGGCCAGGTCGTCCACCCGTGGGCGCACGGCCGGTTCCGCCGGCCACAGCCGGTCCCGGGGCTGCCCGCCGAAGGCGACATCTGGGTATGCAAGCTCGGCTGGTGGGCCGGTGCGCCGTGGGACGTGGTGGCCTACGCCAAGAGCCATTCCACCTTCCCCGGCGACAGCACGGTCGAGCAGTTGTACGACGCACCAGAGTTCGAGGCCTACCAGCAGCTCGGCACGGCCGCGGTCCGGGATGCGGCCAGAAACTGCGAACCCAAGCTCAAATGGGTGCCCCCGCCGGCCGCGGTGCCACTCCTTCCGGCGGATTCCCGGCTGGCCGCCCAGCGCGGGCCCCGCTAGCGGCAGCACTTCCTGACCGGCCGGGTTCCGTGCCGGGCCCACCACGTGGAGGAAGGCTACTACCAGGAGTTCTTCCGTAACGGGCTAACCGAGGAGCACCAGCTGCACGACCAGAGATGGCACCCGGCCGGCTAGAGCTCGTCGCCCTCGGCCAGCACCGCCATCGCCAGGTCCCGCAGCCCCCCGGTGAGATCGTCCTGGGTGACCATGAGGGTCCGCTCGCCCACGCTGATCTGGTAGACGGTATCCCCCGGGTCCGCCCGGTAGGGGGGCGGGACGGCCGGGGCCTGGGCGACCAGGTTCTCCCAGCGCCCGGCGTCCATGCGGCCGGTGGTGTCGAGCGTCCGGCGGCGGATGTCCCCATCTTGCGCTATCCGGGTCACCTCAAGCCTCATCCGCCTAGTTTGTCCTTTTTCGGCCATCCGCGCCAGTGACGACCGTTACCGCACCGGGCCATAACCTGGCCTCGCCCATGGCGAGCACGGCCGTCACCAGGTTGGACAGCGGCCCGGACAGGTCATCCTCGGCGACCAGGACGGCCCACTCATCGACCTGGACGTGATAGAGCGGGCCCTCCGGAACCGGCCGGTAGAGCGGCCGGATGGCCAGGGCACGCGCGACCAGCCCCTCCCACTGGGACGCGTCGCTACGCCCAGCGGTGTCCACCAGCCGGCGCCGCATGGTGCCATCCCATTCGATTCGG
The DNA here is from genome assembly GCA_035473755.1 of Streptosporangiaceae bacterium. Classification (GTDB taxonomy): domain Bacteria; phylum Actinomycetota; class Actinomycetes; order Streptosporangiales; family Streptosporangiaceae; genus UBA9676. The sequence goes on along the minus strand of DATINY010000322.1, from coordinate 409 downwards.
GTCACCACGACCCTCATCAGCCCAGTGTCCTCTCCGGCCGCATCCCGGCAGGCCAAAACGCGACGGTGGCAGCGGCCGGGGTGGCCAGCAGGCGGTCTGCGGATGCCGCCGTTACCAGCGGTCACCGACTCCGATGTGCTCGCCGGGTATCCGCGAGTACGGCAGCGAGGCCAGGCCGGCCGGGACCGGGAGGCCGGCCGCGAGCAGCACCTCGATCGCGGCGCGCTGACCCGACTCCACCCCGCCGTTCAGGAACCCTTGCGAGTATGTCGAGGTGTGCTCGCCGGCGAAGTGAACCCTGCCTTCGGGTATCCCCGCGTACCCCCAGTACTTCGTCAGCTGCCCGGGGATGTAGGCGGCGTAGGAGCCTCGGGCCCACGGGTCGCCGGTCCAGTAGTCGAGCCAGGCC
>DATINY010000321.1:0-1863 GCA_035473755.1 Streptosporangiaceae bacterium | reverse complement strand
CCGCCACCCCAAGCAGCTCCCAGCCCGGCGGCCGGCGGCCCGGGACCGTGCCCGGCGGTGTTCCCGTGCTCCTGGCCCACTACCGTGACCAGTGATACGACCCCTCCGCCGGGGTCATACGACAGGGAGGATGTGGATAGTGCTTGCGGCCCTGCTTCCGTGGTTTTGCGTGGCTACGGGCGTAGGGTCGGCGCTGGGACCCGGCCTGACCTGCTATCCGGCCTGACGCTGTCTGGCTGTCTTGATACCGGCCTGTCGGCCGGGTCCCGTCGGGGCACCCACCGGCGCTGCCGGTCCGATCTGCCTGGCCTGGGCAAGAGGCCGGGGTTCACAGGTCGGCGGCCAGCGGGTGCGTGCCATCCCTCAACCACAGGAAAGGGACGGCAATGACCATCGTAGAAGACACGCGCGTCATCACCGGCGGCGTGGACACCCACGCGGATACCCATGTCGCCGCCGCGCTGGATCCCCTGGGCGGGCTGCTCGGGGTGCGGGAATTCCCGGCGACCGCGGCCGGGTACGCGAGCCTGGCGGGCTGGCTGGCCGGGTTCGGGCCGGTCGGCCTGGTCGGCGTCGAGGGCACCGGCAGTTACGGCGCGGGCCTGGCCCGGCACCTGGCCGCGGCCGGCATCCGGGTGGCGGAGGTGGACCGGCCGGACCGGCAGGACCGCCGCCGCGGCGGCAAGTCCGACCCGCTGGACGCGGTCAGCGCGGCGCGGGCTGCGCTGCCTGGCCGGGCGGCCGGCGTCCCGAAGGGCCGGGACGGCGCGGTCGAGGCGATCCGGGCGCTGATGGTGGCCCGGCGCAGCGCCCGCGCTGAGCGGACCCAGGCGGTCAACCAGGCCCGGGCGCTGCTCGTGACCGGCCCGGAGGACCTGCGGGCACGGTTCGCGGCGCACACCGCCGCCCGGCTGGTGGCCGGGCTCGCGGCGCTGCGGCCCCGGCCGGGTGACGTGCCCGGCTATGCCACCCGCGTCGCGCTGCGAGAGCTGGGCCGCCGCGCCCGGTTCCTGCAGGACCAGATCGCCCGCCTGGATGAGCTCATCGTCGCGCTGGTGGCCGCGCGCGCCCCGGGCCTGCTGGCCCTGCACGGCGTCGGCCCCGACACCGCCGCGCTGCTGCTGATCGCAGCCGGGGACCACCCGGCCCGGCTGCGGTCCGAGGCCGCCTGGGCGCACCTGTGCGGCGCCGCGCCGATCCCGGCCTCCTCGGGGAAGGTCACCCGGCACCGGCTCAACCCCGGCGGTGACCGGCAGGCCAACCACGCCCTGTGGCGGATCGTGATCACCCGGATGAGCTCCCACCCCGCCACCCGCGCCTACGTGGCCCGGCGCGCCAAACAGGGGCTATCCAAGAAAGAGATCATCCGCTGCCTGAAACGCTACGTCGCCCGCGAGGTCTACCCGCACCTGCGCGGCACCGGCTAGCGCACGCTTCCCGGGGGCGGCCTGGCCCGTCATACGACTGCCGCACCCGCTGGCCTCCTCATGATCTGCCGGCCGCTCCCGGGACCCCGCCCGCCCCCCGCTGACACCGCGACCCGATCGCTGAACTCGTGACCTGATAAGAGCCTGCCCTCCACGCGAGCGGCCCCTCCCTGTCGTGTCCGTCCTCAGCAATCCAGGCCCCCAGCCCAAACGCCGCCCCCGGACTCAAGCCCCCCCTTGACAGCACATAGGAGCATCATGAACGCGACATCCACGTCGTACGGCCTGGTACTGACGGTGCCAGCGGGGCAGGTGGGCGCTGCAGCGCTCGGGTCCGGGGAGGCCAGGCGGCGTCGGCGGCTCCGCGTCCGGCGCGCAGGCATCTCATCCGCAGGCCTATTGTGGGTGCGTGCGTCATGGGCCACGTGCCACAGGG
>DATINY010000320.1:0-1900 GCA_035473755.1 Streptosporangiaceae bacterium | reverse complement strand
TGAGTCGTGGTGGGTGGACCGCCCCGCCGAGGTGGACCAGATAGTGGCTGCGCTGCAGGGCTCGGCCGGGTGAAGCATCCCGAGTTGGGTTGAGGCTCAGGTTTGCGGCTGGCCGTGGGTCAGCCTTGTAATTTTCTGCCTGGTGGTGTAATCGAACAAGTGTCCGCTTGTGTCCGGTTGCTGGCTGCCGTGTTCCATTGTGCCTCCGTTCTGGTGCCGGGTGTAAGACCGGCCAGCGGCCGCCGTGTGCGGGGCGGGAGGGCGCCGCGGCCTGGCCGGGGCAGCCCCTCGGGCTGCCCGCCTTGCTGCCCCTGTGGCCCGCCAGAGGTCTCCGGGGTCAACGGCGGCCGCAGGCCGTCGCGCGCCAGCGCGATGCGCAGCACCGTTGAGGCCGGAGGGGGCGGGCTGGTACCGTCGCGGCGCCCGCACCACCGCGCGGCAGCCTGTTTCAGGAAATCCGGGCGGCGGATGCCGCCTCCTTCTCATTCTTGTGGTCCTTCCCCGCCGCGTGCGGCGTACCAGGCGGCCTCGGCCTCAGCCGGGGTCACGTCCCCGATCGCGGAGTGGATCCGCCGGTGGTTAAACCAGTGCAGGTAGCCGGCGGTCTCCATCTCCACGTGGGCCAGGTCCCGCCACGGGCCGCGCCGGGCGATCAGCTCGGTCTTGTACAGGCCGATCGCCGATTCCATCAGCGCGTTATCCAGCGCGTCCCCCACGGTGCCGATGGACGGGACGATGCCCTCGGCGGCCAGGTGGGCGGTGAACGCGATCGAGGTGTACTGCGACCCGGCATCGGAATGGTGCACCAGGCCCGGCCCGGGACGGTGCCCGGCACGGGAGCGGTGCCACAGCGCCATGTCCAGCGCGTCCAGCACCAGCTTGGCCCGCTTGTGCCGGGCCGCAGCCCACCCGGTGACCATGCGCGAGAACACGTCCACCGCGAACGCCACGTACACGGTGCCGGCCACGGCGGCCACATGCGTGAAGTCCGCCACCCAGCGGCGGTTCGGCGCCGGCGCGGTGAAGTCTCGCTTCAGCAGGTCCTTCGCCCGCTCATGCCCGGGTCCCTTGCCGGGGACGGTAGTGCGGATCCTCTTGCCGCGGCGGGCGCCGCGCAGCCCGCTGCGGCTCATCACCCGCTCCACGGTGCAGCGGGCCACCGGGAACCCGCGGCGGTTCAGCTCCAGCCACGTCTTGCGCGCGCCGTACACCTCCTCATAATCGGTGCGCATCCGCTGGATCTCCGCCAGGATCTCCGCGTCCTTGAGGGCACGCGCCGACGGCGGCCTCTTGATGGCCGCGTAATAGGTGCCCGGGGCGATCTGCCAGCCGCTGGCGGTCAGCACGCGGCAGACCGGCTCGACCCCGAAGCACTCCTTGTACTCGCTGATGAACATCACGAGGTCCGCCGTGGCCGGTCGAGCTCGGCCGCGAAGAAAGCCGAGGCCTCCCGCAAGATCGCATTCGCGCGCCGCAGCTCGGCGTTCTCCTGTTTCAGCGCCCTGATCTCCGCTTTCTCCTCCGTCGTGGCGCCCGGCCGCTCCCCGGCATCGACCTGGGCGCGGCGCAGCCATTTGCGCACCGTCTCCGGCGACCCGATCCCCAGCCGGGCCGCCACCGCCTTGATCGCCGAATACTCGTTGCCATAGTTCCCGCGGACCTCCCCGACCATCCGCACAGCCCGCTCCTTCATCTCCTGCGGGTACGGAGTCCTACCTGCCATGACCCGATCGTCCTCTCGATCGAGCCTCTACCAAACCCAGGAGGATTCAAGCACGCGCCCTGGAAGGAATCGGACAAGCCCACTTGCACGACGGCAACCCCAGCCAGGCCGCGACGCACCTGCAGCAGGCACTCACCATCTACCGCCGCATCGGCGCCCCCGCCGCGCGGCGCGTCC
>DATINY010000319.1:0-12202 GCA_035473755.1 Streptosporangiaceae bacterium | reverse complement strand
TCGCCTACGAGGTTGAAGGCCAGAACGGTGAGGACGAGGGCGACCCCCGGGAAGAGCATGCCGGGCTCATACCAGGCAGGCCATTGCCGCAGCTAGCGGAGGCTAAGAACCCTTTGAGCCATCCCCCGGCCTACCCGGGCGAGAACTGCACCGTCATAGAACTCCGCCGCCCAGCCGGATGACCGCCGCACCCGGCGACGGGCGTACCCTCACCGGGAAGCTGTTCTACCGCGCCCGCGAACGCATAGGGCAGCAGAACATCGAACGTGGCGAGCGGCGCTGCGACCGTAAATCAGAAGGGCTGGCGGCGGCAGCCAGGAAGCCATGAGCCGGGTCGAATACTGGAACGACGCCCACGCGCCGGCCCCCAACTCGCTGGTGCCCGCGTGCGGGGCGCTGGCAGTAGATGCGCAGGGACGCGTGCTGCTGCAGCGGCGGCGCGATACCGGGCAGTGGGCCCTGCCGATGGGCAAGATGGAACTGGGAGAGACCCCGAGCCAGTGCGCCGTCCGGGAGACCCGAGAAGAGACCGGCGTGCTGGTGCGGGTGACCGGCCTGCTGGGCGTGTTCTCCGATCCCGCGCATATCGTCGCCTACGGCGACGGCGAGATCAGGCAGGAGTACGAGGTGATCCTGCTGGCCGAGCCGGTGAGGGGCGACCCGGCCGTCAACGACGAGGCCAGCGACGTGCGCTGGCTAGCCCCGGCCGACCTGGGAGAACTAGACATCCACCCAACCCAGTGGCGGCAGCTGAACCATTACCTGAATGCCGCCTATCCCCACGTGGACTAGGACGTCGTCCGCGGGCTCAGGTCTGCGGCTGCTTCGCCCAGCGCAGGTAGGGCCGGACCTCCTCGACGTCCTCGAAGCGCTTCCGGGCGTCGTCGGTGGACATCGTCGGCGCGACGATGATCCGGTCCCCCGGCTGCCAGTCGACCGGCGTGGAAACCGGCGCCGCGTCGGTCAGCTGCAGCGCGTCGATCACCCGCAGGATCTCGCCGAAGCTGCGCCCGATCGACTTCGGGTAGGTCAGGGTCAGCCGCACCTTGTTCTTCGGGTCCACGATGAAGACCGACCGCACCGTGGAGGTGTCGCCCTCACCCGGGTGGATCATGTCGTACAGCTCGGAGACCGTGCGGTCCTGGTCGGCGACGAGCGGGAAGTTCAGGTCGGTGCCGCCCACGTCCGTGATGTCCTGCGCCCAGCCGTTGTGGCTCTCGATCGGGTCAACCGACACCCCGATCACCTTGACGCCGCGCTTGTCGAACTCGCTCTTGAGGCTGGCGGTCCGGGCCAGTTCGGTCGTGCAGACCGGGGTGAAGTCGGCGGGGTGGCTGAAAAGAACCGCCCAGTTGCCGTCCTTCCACTGGTGAAAATCGATCGTGCCCTCGGTGGTCTCGGCGGTGAAGTTGGGGGCTTCATCGCCCAGCCGGATGCTCATGTGCTTGCTCCTCCTGCCCGGTCAGGGCTGCGTGGGTCAGGTCGCCCGGTCGCCCCAGGATCACGATCGCCTGGTCGACACTGCTGGCGCACACCACCCGCAGCATACGTCCGGGCTAGTCACAGACAGCATCAGTTTCACCAGGGGTGCGGTCGTAGGTGTAGACGCCGCCCTGGCCGCTGCCCATCTGGACCAGCCAGGGCCACACGGCGGCCGGCGGCGCGTCGATCGTGATCGCGCGGGTGGCGATGATGTTGGGGTTGACCAGCAGGTCATCGCCCGGCAGCTCGCGGGCGGCCTCCTCCGGCGTGGCACCCCAGGTCAGGCACGGGCGCCGGAACAGCCACGGGTAGCTCAGGGCCGCCGCCGTGACCACGAGCCCGGCCCCGCCGGCGATCCGCAGCCAGGCACCGCTCATCGCGGGCGCCTCCCTCCTGGTGACGACCGGTTCTCACATCAATCATGGCCGCCGCGGCTCGCCCACGGCCGGGGCATCGGTCCCGGCCACCAGGGTCCTTGGTCGGTTCCGGGTCAGCGTGACTTCGCGGCGAGCCGGCGCAGCGGCGGCAGCGTGGGCGGGGGCTGCTGGCGTGGCGGCAGCCCGGCCAGCAGTTCGTTGGTCGCCTCGGCCACCTTGCGGACCGCCAGGTCGACGGCGGTCTCGGTCCGGGCGGTAACCGTCTGCACACCGCTCACCTTGCGCACATACTGGCGGGCGGCGGCCTCGATCTCTTCCGGGGTCGCTTGCGGCTGCAGGCCACGAAGCGTGGTGATGTTGCGGCACATGGAACCGACGTTACGCGACCTAGTCGTCAGCCTCGGCCGCGAGTTCGGCCAGCACGGCATCGGTGTGCTCGCCGTGCCGCGGCACCGGCCCGAGCACCGGGCCGAACCCGCTGTGCGTGACCGGCGGCGGCAGCATCTGCACCTGGCGTCCGCCGGCGCTGACCGGCACCCACCGGCCCGCGAGCTGCGGGTGGGCCACGACCTCCCCCACCTCGCGCACCGCCGCGTAGGCGATCCGCGCCGCCTCCAGCCGCCGCACCAGCTCGGCCGCTGGCAGCCGGGCGGCGGCCCGCGCCAGCATGTCTTCCACCTCATCCCGGTGCTCCACCCGGCGCTGGTTCCCGGCGTACCGGGCGCCGGTGGCCAGCTCCGGCAGGTCCACGACCTCGTGGCACAGGCGGGCCCACTCGTCCTCGTTCTGCACCGCGATCAGGATCTCGCTGCCGTCAGCGGTCAGGTACGAACCATACGGAACGATGGTCGCGTGGCGAGGGCCGTTGCGAGCTGGAGGAGTCCCGGTCAGGCTGGCCAGCAGCATGGGATGGGACATCCACTCGGCGAGCGCGCCGAACAGGGAGGTGCGCACCACCCCGCCGTGGCCGGTCCGCTCGCGCTGCAGCAGGGCGGTGAGGATCCCGCTGTAGGCGTACATCCCGCCGGCGATGTCGGCGACGCTGATGCCTGCCTTGGCGGGCTCGGCGGGAGAGCCGGTCACCGCCAGCACCCCCGCCTCGGCCTGCACCAGCAGGTCGTAGGCCTTGCGGTCGGCGTAGGGGCCGTCGTCCCCGTAGCCGCTGAGCTGGCAGGCGACCAGCCGCGGGTGGCGGGCCGCCAGTGCGGCGGCGTCCAGGCCGAGCCGGGTGATCGCGGCCGGGGAGAGGTTGCAGACGAATACGTCCGCGCGGCCGATGAGCGCGTCCAGCGCTGCCCGCCCGCCGGGAGTCTTCAGGTCCAGCACCACCGATTCCTTGGACCGGTTGAGCCACACGAACCAGCTGGACATGCCCTCGCCCGCGGCGCCGTCGTAGTGACGCGCGAAATCACCCCGGCCGGGGCGCTCGATCTTGATCACCCGGGCCCCGAGGTCGGCGAGCTGCCGGGTGGCGAACGGCGCGGCCACCGCCTGCTCGAGCGTGACCACCAGCATCCCGTCCAGCGGCCGGGGATCGCCGGCCGACGGCTGGCGAGGCGCGCCGCCGGCGCTCACGGTGATCCGGCCCGCACGCCGGCCCGGCTCTTCGCGACGGCCCTGTCCCTCACGAGGACACCGCCCGCACCGTCGCGGCCAGGCGCGCCGGGTCGAAGCGGTCGCCGTCACCCAGTGCGCCCACGGCACTGAACAGCCGCCCGGCGGCGGCCTTCCCGAGCAGCGTGGCCGCCTTGGCCTCGATCTCCGGCCGGCCGGCCGGCCAGCCGGGGCTGCCACGGAACGCCGGGGTGTGCAGGTCCACCGTCTCGCCGTCGGCGAAGCTCAGCGTCACCTCGGCGCCCCACCGGGCCGGGTAGGCGGCGTCGAGATCGGCACTGGTGTGCATCCACGTGAGATCCATCAGCGGCTGCAGCTCGGCCGCGAGGCTGCTGGCCTGCTGGAAGTCGGCGAGCGAGGAGGAGCCGCGGGACAGCGTGAGCGCGGCGCCGAAGGGCATCGAGAACTGGGCGTCGACCATGTTGGCGACGGCGCGCTTGCGGTCGGCCGGCTCGCCGACCAGTCCCATGCCGCCGCTGAGCACTCCGCAGTCGATCCGGGTTATCCCCTCGACCCGCCCGCCCTCGCTGCGGTAGGCGGCCAGCAGGTCCATCACCCCGTGCATGTAGCGGCAGCAGGGGTGGAACTTGACGCTCGTCTCGTGCACCGCCGGCAGCCCGGTGGCATGGGCGAGCACCGCGTCCACCCGGGCTGGCGGCCGGATCCCGCCGTAGATGTGCATCAGGCCGTAGGGGTCGCCGAACGCGTCGGCCGGGCTGGTGAAACCGCCGGCCGCGAGCTCGGCGGCGAGGATGCCGCCCGCCGCCGCCGACCCGGAATGGAAGCGCTTGGTCCAGGCGCCGTCGCTCAGGTAGGCCATGCTCCCGGCGGACAAGCTCAGCGCGATGCCGAACGCCGACCGGAGGGCGCCGGTGTCCAGCCCGGCCAGCCTCCCGGCGGCGGCCGCGGCGCCGAACACGCCGCAGACCGCGGTCGGGTGCAGCCCCTGCCGGTACAGCTCGGCCGGGCCGAGCAGCTCGCCGAGGCTGGCCATGACCTGGTACCCGGCCACCGCACTGTCCAGCACCGCCGCCATGGTCACCGGGCCGCCCGGGGGGCCGGCCGCGCCCGCCGTGGCCGCCAGCAGCGCGGTCCAGATCACGGTGCCGGGATGGGAGCTGGACGGCTCGTGAGTGTCGTCGAGCTCGATGCTGTGCGCGCTGATCCCGTTGACCAGCGCCGCGTCCCGCACCGCGGCGGTCAGACCGGTGCCGAGGACCGGGGCCGGCCCGGCCGATCGCGGCAGCAGGGCATCGCGCGCCACCCGCGCCGAGCCGGTGCCCGCCCCGGTGCCCGCCACCGCCAGGTAGTCCGCCAGCAGCAGCCGGGCCCGGCCGCGCTCGCCCGGCCCGGGCCGGGCGGTGGCCGCCAGCTCAGCGAGCGCCGGTGTCACCAGGGACGGGGCCACGGACACCTCACATTAGACCGGCCAAATCAGGGTCAGGGCTCCAGTAAGCACGCCGCCGCCAGAACCTGTCAAGGTCCGCCCGCTCGTGGGGTTATCGCTGCTAAATGCCGCTGAACTGGATAGGGCCGGCGTCTTGACGCCCGCGCGTTCGTGACCGCAATATGGCCGTCTAAAGAGCCAGTTGACCGGCATCGGATCCGCTGAGCAGGAGCCCTGCGTTGGAAGCCAGAGCCGCCCGCGCATCGTTGCGCGCCGTGCCGGAAGAGCCCGGCCAGGGCAGCGCCTACCGGCAGGTGGCGTCCGACCTGCGCCAGGCCATCGCGGCCGGGCGGTACGCCGGGGGCCAGCGGCTGCCGACCGAGGCCGAGCTGGTCGCGTCGACCGGGCTGGGCCGCCAGACGGTACGCCGGGCGTTTCAGGAGCTCGTCACCGAGGGCGTCATCTACCGGGTCCGCGGCCGGGGCACCTTCGCGGTGCCGGGAGAGGGGAAGTACCTGCGGTCGTTCGGCAGCATTGACGATCTGATGGCGCTGTCGCTCGACACCGAGCTGCAGGTGGTCGAGCCGCTGCACGTGCTGGCGAGCGTCGAGATCGCGGGCCAGCTGCAGGCGGCCGAGGACACCGTCATGACCACGTCGTTCCTGCGGCTGCACGACGGCGTGCCGTTCTGCTACACCCGCGTGCACGTCCCGCTGGAGATCGGCCGCAGGCTCCGCGAGCTGCCGGAGATCGCCGGGCTGGCCGAGCCGGGCAGCCGGGCCCACTTCACCATGATCAGCCTGGTCGACCGGGTGAGTGACCGCCGGATCGACAGCGCCGTGCAGAACGCCACTGCCGCCGCCGCCTCCGCCGACATCGCCCACCGGCTGGGCTGCCCGCCGGGCCTGCCGGTGCTCCGCATCGACCGGCTCTACCGGGACCGGGAACTGGCGCCGCTGGAGCTGGCGATCAACCACTTCCATCCCGACCGCTACTCCTACCGGCTCCAGCTACGAGGGCGGCTCGACGCCCCCAGCACCAGCCCGGGTGCCCGGTGACCAGCGAGCTGATGGGCGGACCCGGCGGCCCCGCCGCGCAGCACGGGGATTCCCGGCACAGCGAGTCCCGGGGCGGCGGTTCCCGGGACGGCGGTTCCCGGGACGGCGCGGCCGCGATCGTGGCGGCACTGGCCGGAGCGGGCACCCGGCTGATGTTCGGCGTCCCCGGCGGCGGGCCGAACCTGGACGTGGTCGGCGCCGCCGCGGCCGCCGGAATGCCCTTCGTCCTCGCCCACGGCGAGACCGCGGCCACGATCATGGCCGCCACCTGCGCTGACCTCACCGGCACCCCCGGAGCCGTGGTGGTCACCCGGGGGCCGGGCCTGGCCAGCGCGGTCAACGGCATCGCCCATGCGGCGCTCGACCGGCTGCCGGTCATCGTCATCGCCGACACGGTGCCCGCGCACCAGCGGGACCGGGTCAGCCATCAGCGGCTGGACCAGGCGGCGCTCGGCCGGTCGGTCGCCAAGGCCGCCCTGACGGCCGGGCCGGGCCAGCCTGAGCAGGCGGCGGACCTCGCCGTCCGGCTGGCGCTGGCGGCACCGGCCGGGCCGGTGGTCGTCAACATGGACCCCGGCGCGGGAGCCGTGCCCGTCACGGGCGGCGCGGCAGCCATCGGCGCCGCTGCATTCACCGGCCCAGCGCCATCCACCGGCCCAGCGCCATTCACCGGCACCGCCCCAGCGACCGGCACCGCGCCAGCGACCGGCACCATGCCGGGCGCCGGCGACGCGCCGTCCTTAACCAACGGGGCTGCGGCCACCAACGGGCCCGCCACCAACGGGCCCGCCACCAACGGGCCCGCCGCCGGCGGCATGCTCCCCACCCCGCGCGCAGGGGCAGATACCGCCGGGCACGAGCTGGCGCCGCTGGCGGCGGCGCTGCGGGCCGCGCGGCGGCCGGTGCTGCTGCTCGGAACGGGCGCCCTGGCCCAGGCCGCCGCGGTGCGCGGCGCCCTGGCCGGCAGCGGCATCCCCGCCCTGCACACCTACCGGGCGCGCGGGATCATGCCAGACAGCGGCGCCGAGGCCGCCGGGCTGGGCACCGGCGGCACCATGGAGTGGCCGCTGCTGGTGGCCAGCGACCTCATCATCGGGCTCGGGGTCGACCCGGCCGAGATGATCCCGGTCGCCTGGGACTACGCCGCCCGCACCATCCTGGTCTCCGAGACCAGCGCCGGGGCGGCCGACGCCGGCCGCTACTTCACCGGCGGCGCCGCGCTGGTCGCCCCGCTCGGCGCCGCGATCGAGCTGATCGCCGCCCACCGCCACCACGGCTGGCCCCCAGCCGCCGGCCGGGCCGCGAAGACCGGCGCGATGGCCGGGCTGCGGGAAGCGGCTCGCGCGGCGCCGGGCCTGCTGTCACCCCAGGACGTTGTCACCACCGTCCGGACGCATACCCCGCCGGAAACGATCGCCACCGTCGATGCTGGCGCGCACATGCTGGTGGCTATGCCGTTGTGGGAGGTGGACGAGCCGCACCGTCTGCTCATCTCCAGCGGCCTGGCCACCATGGGTTACGCGCTGCCCGCGGCGATCGCCGCCGCCTTGTGCCGGCCCGGCGTGCCGGTTGTCGCCTTCACCGGCGACGGCGGGCTGGGCATGACGCTGATGGAGATCGAGACCGCCGTCCGCCTCCGGCTGCGGATTGTGGTGGTGGTGTTCAACGACGCGGCCCTCAGCCTGATCAAAATCAAGCAGCAGCCGGCCGGCCACGGCGGGCCGGAGGCGGTCGGCTACCGGCCCGCATCGTTCGCCGCCGTCGCCACCGCGCTGGGCGCGGCCGGCGCGGCGGTCAGCGACGCGGCCGGGCTGGCGTCGGAGCTGGCCGTGGCGCTGAACCGCGATGAGCCGACGGTCATCGACGCCAGCATCGATCCCGCCACCTATCCCGCCGTCATGGACCTGACCCGGGGCGAGGCCGGCCGTCACCTCCCCATCGGCCAGCGCCTGGGCGGCTCGTTCCCGCCGCCCACCGGCCGCGACCCATCCACCGGCACCTGAGGAGACAAGCCGCCATGGCAGCACCCGAGATCGACGACCTCAGCCCGGACGAGCGGGACATCGTCACCGCCACGCACGACTGGGTGAAAGACAGCGTGCTGCCGGTGGCGCACGATCTCGAACACGCGAACGCCTACCCGGCCGAGCTGATCGAGACGATGAAACAGCTCGGTGTCTTCGGCCTGGTCATCCCCGAGCGCTACGGCGGCGCCGGGGTCTCCACCGCCTGCTTCGCACTGGTCACCGAGGAACTGGCCCGGGGATGGATGAGCCTGGCCGGGGCGATGGGCGGGCACAGCGTGGTCGCCCGAATGATCGCCATATCCGGCACGGACGAGCAGAAAGACACCTGGCTGCCGCGTATGGCCACCGGCCAGGTACGGGCGGCCATGGCGCTGACCGAACCGGCCGGCGGCTCCGACCTGCAGGCCATCCGGACCAGGGCGACACCGGCCGCGGGCGGCTACCGGCTCGACGGCGTGAAGACCTGGATCACCAACGCGCGCGCGGCCGACATGATCGCCGTGCTGTGCAAGACCGACCCGGACGCGGTGCCCGGCAGCCGCGGCATCAGCGTCCTGCTCGCCACCAAGGGGCCCGGCTTCACCGTCTCCCGCGACCTGCCCAAGCTCGGCTACAAGGGCGTCGAGACCTGCGAGCTCGTCTTCGACGGGTATCAGTGCCCGGCCGATGCGCTGCTCGGCGGGCAGGAGGGCGCCGGGTTCGCCCAGATGATGGACGGGCTTGAGCTCGGCCGGATCCAGGTCGCCGCGCGGGCGGTCGGGGTGGCCCGGGCCGCGCTGGAGGACTCGCTGCGGTACGCGCAGCAGCGGGAGACGTTCGGGCAGCCGATCTGGCGGCATCAGGCGGTCGGCCACCGGCTGGCCGACATGGCCACCCGGGTGGAGGCCGCCCGCCTGCTGACCACGCGCGCGGCCGCCGCGCTCGACACCGGGCGGCGCAGCGACCTGGAGGCGGGGATGGCCAAGCTGTTCGCGTCCGAGGCCTGCCTGCAGGTCACCGCCGACGCGATCAGGGTGCACGGGGGGTACGGGTATTCGGCCGAGTTCGACATCGAGCGCTACTACCGCGACGCGCCGCTGATGGTGGTCGGTGAGGGGACCAACGACATCCAGCGCAACGTCATCATCCGGCAGCTCGTCGGCCGGTACCGCGTATGACCACGATTGTGGTTGACCCAGTCCCCGAGAGACCAGAAGGAGCAAGCCGTGAGCATCATCGTTGCGAAGTTCCTGGACGTCGCCGACGGCACCCAGCCGGGCCAGTTCACCATCGGCGAGCGGGAGCCGGTGGCAACCCTGGCCGACCTCGACCCGGTCTACAAGCGGCTGCTGGATGAGCCGGTGACCGCGATCATCGCCGTCACGGGCGCGGACGGCCAGCCGAACCTCACCCCCGTCTGGTTCGACTACGAAGGCGACGTCGTGCTGCTGAACCTGGCCACCCACCGCAAGAAAGTGGGCTGGCTCCGCAAGACGCCGTACGCCACGTACGTGCTCATGAACCCGGAGAACGCCTATCACTGGCTGAGCATCAAGACCAAGGTGAAGCGGGAGATCTCCGAGGACGACCCGGAGGAGGGCCAGCGCGTCACCGGCCAGCTGGACAAGATCTGGGTCAAGTACACGCAGAACGACCCGCCCTACGGGCTGCGCGATCCCTCGATCGATGAGCGGCGGGTGCTGTTCGAGCTGGAGGTCGTGCGGGTCGCGACCTTCGGCCGGCCATAGCGGGACCCTTCCGGAGCGGGAAGGATCACAGCCGGTGCCTGCCATGCCTCGGGTCATTGTCGTCGGCGGCTCGCTCGGTGGCCTGACCGCGGCGCTGGTGCTCCGGGATACCGGATGCGACGTGAGGGTCTTCGAGCGATCCTCGTCCGCCCTGCAGGCGCGGGGGGCGGGCATCGCCGCCCTCGATGCCACCCTTCGTTACCTGGTCGAACGCGGCGGGTACCGGCCCGGGGACGTCTGCTCGTCCACCGGCTGGATCCGCTTTTTCAACCGCGACGGCAGCCTGCGGCACGAACAGCGGCACCATTACTGGTTCTCGTCGTGGAACACGATCTACCGGTCGCTGCTGCCGCTGCTGGAGGCCGGCCGTTACCTGCTCGGGCACGAGGTGGTGGCGTTCGCCCAGGACGGTGACACCGTCAGCGTCACCCTCGCCGACGGGTCGCGGGCCGAGGCGGACCTGCTGGTCTGCGCCGACGGAGTCAGCTCGACCGCCCGGGCCGCACTGATCCCGGGGGCGGTGCCGTCCTATGCGGGTTACGTCGCCTGGCGCGGCACGCTGCCGGAGCGGGCGCTGTCGCCCGCCACCCGCAAGGCCTTCGAGGATGCGATCAACTACCAGGTCCTGGCCGACAGCCACATCCTCGTCTACCCGATCCCCGCCCTCGACGGATCGCTTGCCGAGGGCGACCGGCTGATCAACATGGTCTGGTATGTCAACGTGACGGCCGGTCAGGACCTGGACCGGCTCATGACCGGGCGGGACGGGATCCGGCGGTCGGTGTCGCTGCCCCCCGGTGCCGCCACCGACGAGGCGGTGACGGGCATGCGGCGGACGGCGGCGGAGGTGTTCGCCCCGCCGATCGCCGAGGTCGTGACCAGCGCAGCCGCGCCGTTCGTCCAGGCGGTCTACGACATCGACGTTCCCCGGATGGCGCAGGGCCGGGTCTGCCTCATCGGCGACGCGGCGTTCGCCGTCCGGCCGCACGCGGCGGCGGGAACCGCCAAGGCCGCCGCCGACGGCTGGGCCCTCGCCGAGGAACTGGCCGCGGCGGCCGGTGATGTGCCCGCCGCGCTGGCCTCGTGGGAGCGGCGCCAGCTGCTGCTCGGGCGGCAGCTGCTGGCGCGGACCCGCGAGATCGGCGACGCCTCCCAGTTCACCGGCACGTTCCGCCCGGGCGACCCCCGGCTCATCTTCGGCCTGCATGAGCCGGGACACTGACCACAACCCCGCAACCAAGGAGGCCACCATGGCAGCCACCATCCTCAGCGAGGACACGTTCGACCGTTCCGAGTACGCCGCCGAGCTCGACGCGGCGCCGGGCAACCTCGATGTCGGCACCAGGCTGTGGCTTGAGAACGACCGCATCCGGGTCTGGGAGGTGCGGCTGCAGCCTGGCGAGCGGGGCCCGTTCCACGCCCACACCCGCCGCTACTTCTGGACCGTGGTGGACGGTGGTATCGCCCGCCAGCGCGCCGCCGACGGGACGATGATCACCCGCGAGTACCACGTCGGTGACACGAACTACTCCGAGCACTCGCCGGACGAGCCGCTGATCCACGACTTGGAGAACGTCGGCGAGAGCCAGATCCGGTTCGTCACCGTCGAACTACTCGACTGAGGCGGCACCGTTTGTCATGGTTGCGCCAGCCATGAGCTTCTGGGGCGCCGCCCGGCCCGGCTCAGGACAACAGTTCGCGGGTCAGGGCGTAGGCCACGGCGGCGGTGCGGCTGGTTACTTCGAGCTTGGCGAGGATGTGCTCGACATGGTGCTCGGCGGTGCGCCGGCTGATGTAAAGGGTCTTGCTGATCTCTGGGTTGGAGGCGCCGTCGGCGAGCAGGCGCAATACCTCGAGCTCGCGCGAGCTGAGGGGCGCGCGGGACGAATCGGCCGGGGTACGCTGGCGCCCGTCACCGGCACCGGGCCGGCTGCAGGACCGGAGCGCCGCCAGGCACGCCGGGTCAAGACCGTCTTCGCCGGTGAGGTCGGGCCGACCGTGGCGGGCCCGCTCCGCCCAGACGTCGGCAGCAGCGAGAAGCCGGGCGGTGATGGGCATGCGCTGGGCAGCGGGCCCGAGTGGATAGCCCGAGCCGTCCAGGCGCTCGTGGTGGGTGGCGACGTCTGCGGCCAAGTCGGCCAGGGGACTGACCCGGGACAGGATGCGCTGGGCATAGTAGGGGTGGAGGCGGACCGGCTCCGCGAGCGCGGCTGCTCCTCCCTGGCGGCTGGCTGCGCCCGTGTCGTCGTCTGCCTTCTGCAGCAGGCGGTACGGGACGGCGATCTTGCCGAGATCATGGACCAGCCCAGCCCGGCGCAAACGCTCCTGTTCCGCCTTGGAGAGCCCGAGGTGCCCGGCCGCCTGGCACGCCAGGCGGGCAACGGTGTGCGAATGGGTGCCGCGCCGGACCGATTTGAGATCGGCGAAGTCGGCCAGCGCCTCGCACACGGCCAGGCGCTGGTCGCCGGGTAGCTCATCGACCGGGGTCCCCGGGTCACACGAGAGCACCTCGGTGAGGGGGATCGGGTCA
>DATINY010000318.1:0-11638 GCA_035473755.1 Streptosporangiaceae bacterium | reverse complement strand
CACATCGGCCCCCGGTCCGGCCAGACGGTGCTAAGCCAGATCATGGCCATGGCCGTGGGCAGGAACTGGGTCTACTGCGTGATGTCGCTGACCATCACGCTGGTGCTCGCGCTGGCCGCCAACACCTCCTTCGGCGGGCTGCCCGTGCTGGCCAGCCTGCTCGCCAAGGATCACTACCTGCCGCACCTGTTCCTCCTGCGCGACGACCGGCAGGTGTTCGCGCCGGGGATCTGGACGCTGTCCATCTCCTCCGGCGTGCTGCTCATCGCGGTGCGCGGGAACGTGCTGACGCTGATCCCGCTGTTCGCCATCGGCGTGTTCACCGGCTTCACGCTGTCGCAAAGCGGCCTGGTCGTGCACTGGTGGCGGACCCGGCCGCCGCGCTGGGAGTTCCGGGCCGCCCTCAACGGCCTCGGCGCGACGGTCACCGCCGTTGCCACCATGGTGTTCATCCTGACCAAGTTCACCGAGGGTGCCTGGGTGGTCTTGATCGCCGTGCCGGGCCTCATCTTCCTGTTCACCCGCATCCGCCGCTACTACCGGCGGATCGGGCACGAGCTCGGCCTCGGCGAGATCCCCGGCAGGCCCCAGGTCAGACCGACCATGGTGATCGTGCCGGTGGCCACGGTGTCCCGGCTGGCCCAGTACGCCATCGGTGAGGCCCTGTCCATCAGCGAGCACGTAATCGCCGTGACCGTGGTGCTTGAGGACGCCGACGGCAGCACCGGGCGGGGCCGCGAGCTGGAGCAGCAGTGGGCCCGCTGGAATACCGGCGTGCCGCTGCGGGTGCTGCACACTGAGTACGCGTCGGTGGCCGATCCGCTGGTGGCGTTCATCGACTCGCTCTGCGAGCATCACGACAAGCAGATCGTCGTGCTGATCCCGGTGGTCCTTCCCGACAAGCTGCGTTACGAGTTCCTGCACAACCACTACGACCTGGTCCTGTCCGCCGCGCTGCGCGGCCACCCCGACGTCGTCTGCGCCCGGGTCTCGATGCCCCTGGAGCCGGCCGATGGCGAGGGTCCCACCGGCTCCCGGTGACCCGGAATGCCGCGCGGCGGGCGGCGGTTTGGGTAGTGCGGTTGACTAGGAGGGGATGACCGGATCTCTGGGATCCACCGGATCGTGGAAACGGAGCAGATCATGGCAGAGGCCTCTGCGCAGCAGCCGCCCGGGCAGGCGCGCCGTCACCCGGCCACCGTTGGGGACGTCATGCGGCCGCCGCTGACGACCGTCGACCAGAACGACCACGTGGCCGCGGCCGCGTACCTGATGAGACACGCCGGCGCGACCGCCCTGGTGGTCCTGGACGGGCAGGACACCAACCGGCCGCTGGGCATCATCACCGAGGCCGACATCGTTCACACGGTGGCGGACGGAAAGAACGTGAACGAGGCCCGCATCCGCGACGTGATGACCACCGGCCCGACCGTCGTCTCCGCGGAGACGACCATCCCCGACGCGGCCGAGACCATGACCAGCGGCCACTTCCGGCACCTGCCGGTCGTCGGCGAAACCGGTCTCACCGGGATCGTCGACATCCGGGATGTCTGCCGGGCGCTGCTCGACATGTCGGCGGGCTGATCAGTTCAGTCGCCTGAGCGGATGTCGGTGTCGTCGTCCTCCACGACGTGCACCGCCGCCTCCTCCGCGCTCGCCGCGCCGCCGTCGATCCCGGCGTCATGCGCGACGAGATCGGCCTCGGCGTCGGGATGGGCCCCCTCGTCGTCGGCGACCAGCCGGCCCGCGCGGGGATCCGGCCCGTCATCCAGCAACAGCCCGTCGACGTCCTCGTCCCCGGCGTCCTCGTCCCCGGCGATGTCCTCGGGCCGCTCGTCGTCGATCTCGAACGCGGTGTCCGGCTCCTCCTCGGCGAGCAACTGATCGAGGGACTCACCCTCCTGCTGCTCCTCGGTCGTCGTGCCGAACCTGATCCCGGCCGACCACCGTTCCGGGGGAGCCACCCCCCGGTCGAGCGGGTCGTCCCCCGGGTCCCCCTCCAGCGTGTCGGACGCGTCCTTCACCTCGTAGTCCGTGAGGTCAGCGGACTCGTGGCGGGTCTCGTCGGGCATCTCTGCCTCCTGTCCGTTGCGCCGCTGCGCGGCCGGGTGCGCCGACCGGGATCTGTTCCCAAGCTATCCGGCCGGCCGGCCGGCCACGAACGCGGCGTCACGGAACGGCCGCGGCGAGGGTCCTGCGGGCTGGGCTAGAGTGCTTGACCGCAGCGACGTCAGCGCCATGGGGGTGCCGTGCCTGGCCGGGAATGGGTTCGGCCGGCCAGCACGATCGCGGCAGGCGTTCTCGCGGCGGGCGCCCTCGGCAAGGTCGGGCCGGTTTCCGCCCAGGTGGGGCAGGCGTTCGGGCTGTCGCCGTTCGCCCTGGGCGCCACGATCTCGCTTATCACCTTGGTCGGCGCCGCCGTGGCCGCGCCGGCCGGCCAGTGGCTGCGGGACCGGGACCCTCGCCCGTGGCTGGCCGCCGGGCTGGCGGTGATGGCCGTCGCGGGCGGCGCAATGATCGTGGCCCCGCCCAGCCGGGCCGCCCTGATCGGCCTGCGGACGGTGGAGGGGGCCGGGTACCTGCTGATCGTGGTCGGGGGGCCAGGCGTCCTGGTCCAGCAGGTGAGCTCCGCGCGCGCCCGGGCCGCGCTGGCCCTGTGGGGGGTATGCACGCCCGCGGGCCTGGCCATCAGCGCCGCGGCCGGTGGGCTCGCCGCGAGCCGGGCGGCGTGGCAGGGCTGGTTCGCCGCGCTGGCCGCCGCGTGCGCCGTGCTGGCCGGTGTGGTGCTGGTTCTCACCCGCAGCCGGAGCGGGGCCGCCCCGGCCGCGCCGCCGCCCGCTGACCGGCGCCGGCTCCCGCTCGCGGCACCGCTGCTGCTGGCCTGCGGCTTTGGCGCGCTGTCACTGATGGCGGTCGCGATCCTGTCGCTGCTGCCCACCTACCTGATCCAACGCGGCCTGCCGTCCGCCCCGGCCGGTGCCGCCACCGCCGCCGCCGCGGCCGCCAGCATCCCGGGGAACGCCTGCGCCGCCGCGCTGCTGCGCCGTGGCGTCCGCCCGGGCCTGCTGACCTGCTCGACGCTGGCCTGCCCGGCCCTGGCCGCGGTCACCTTCGCCCGTGCGGTCCCGCTGCCCGTGGCCGTGGGAGGCGCCGCCGCGCTGATCTTCGCGGTGGGCATCACCGCGTCGGCGGCCTACGCCAGCCTGCCTGAGGTAACCCGGTCCCGGCACGACCTGCCCCTGGCCAACGGCATCCTGATCCAGCTGGGCAGCGTCGGCGCCCTGATCGGCCCGCCGGTCTTCGCGGCGGTCACCGGCCTGCGCCACTGGGAGCTCATCGCCTACCTGGCCGTTCCGGCCGCCGTCATCGGCGTTGCCACCATGGCCTCGGCCACCCTGGCCCGTTTCCGCCAGCCGGACGGCGCGGGCCGCCGCTGAGTCCACCGGCGGGCTCACCCTTCCCGGCCATGTCCGTCACCGGCCGGGCTTATCCTGCCCGGCCACGTCCGTCACATGGCGGGCCCGTCACGCCTGTCATCGGCTGGGCGGTCCTCATCCGCCAGCACCGCCAGCAGTACCTGCGCCTCGCGGCGAAGCCGGCCGGCCCGGTCAGCATGCCCGGCTCGCTCGTAGTCGCGCGCCGCACGCTCGCGCTCGCCGGCCTCTCCCAGCACGATCTGCTCGATTTCCGCCGCGCTCAGGCGGCGCCGTTCCGTCTCGGCGGAGCCTAGGCCCGCCACCGCGCCCGCTACATGCGGGCTGCTGGGCCCGGCGGGCGTGGCCGCGCCAGGCTCGACCGCCTCGGCGTTGCCGATCGCGCCCAGCGCCGAACGCAACGCCGAGACGGCGGTCATGTCCCGGGCCCGGAGGGCCTCGGACAGCGCCAGCCGCAGCCGCGCCTGCGCATCGGTGCCGGGCCCGGCGCCGGTCTCCGGCCGGAGCGGATCCACACCGGCCACCCTACGGCCGGCGCGCTCGGTAGCCTGGCCAAGATGATCCTGCGCGACGTGGTGCTGATCGGCGTGCCCACCAATTCCAGCGGCACGGCCGACGGGGTGGCCAGGGCGCCGGGCGTGCTGCGCGAGCGCGGCCTGGCGGCGGCCCTGGCGGGCCGGCCCGGGTTCACCGATGCGGGGGATCTCGCGCTCGCCGCCCCGCGGCCCCGCCGCGGCCCGTCCGGCCTGCTGGCCGAGGACGCGCTGATCGTCATGATCGGCCAGGTCCGCGAGGCGGTCGGCGCCGCGCGGGAGCGCGGGAGTTTCCCGCTGCTCATCGGCGGCGACTGCCCGGTGATCCTGGGGGCGCTCGCCGCGCTGCAGGCCGAGGCGGGCGAGCCCGGCCTGCTGTTCGTGGACGGGCACGAGGACGCCTGGCCACCGCGCACGTCGCCGACCGGCGAGGCGGCCGATTGTGAGCTGGGGCTGGCGCTGCGGATGTACGACGCCGGCCTCGATTCCCGGCTGCGCGCCGTCCTGCCCCGGATCCGCGCCGGGAACGTCATCGCCGCCGGCCCACGCGACGCCGGCGAGCTCGCCGCCGCGGGAGTGCCGACGCTGGCCGGCCGGCTGCGGGCGCTGATCCGCCCGGCCGGGCTCGCGGCGGACGACTGCGCGGCCGCGGCGGCCACCCTGCCCGCGCCCTGGTGGCTGCACACCGACCTCGATGTGCTCGCCACCACCGAGCTCGCCGCGGTCGACTACCCGCAGCCCGGCGGCCTGACCTGGCAGCAGCTGGGCCAGCTCACCTCGGCGGCCCTCGCCACGGCGGGCTGCGCGGGCTGGTCGGTGTGCATCTACAACCCGGACCTGGACCCGGACCTGAGCGCCGCCGACGCCATCATCAGTTACCTCGCCCAGGCGATCACCGAGGCGGACCGCCGGCCGCCGTCGCCGGGGTAGCGGCGGGGGAGGCCAGCGGCTGCGCCGGGACGCGACGACCTGACCGGGTCAGCCGCGGGCCGGCTCGAGCTCCGGCTCGCCGCACTCGCCGCCGGTGGTCGCGGCGTCCGGGCGCGGCCGCGCCGGCCGCAGGCCGGCCAGGGCAACGGCAACGCCCAGGACGGCGACGCCGGTGATCACGCCGAGCGCGGGCCGGTAGGCGGCCAGCGTGTGCGCCGAGATGACGTGGTCGGCCCCGCGGGCGTCGATCACCGCGGTGACCACGGCGAGCACGATCGCCCCGCCGACCTGGAACGAGGTCTGCAGGATGCCGGAGGCAAGGCCCTGCTCGTGATCGGCCACGCCCGCGGTCGCCTGGGTGCTCAGCGCCGAGAAGCCCAGGCAGAACGCGGCGCCGATCAGCAGCAGCGAGGGCAGGATCACCGTGGGATAGTCGGGGGCCGGGCCGACCCGCAGGAACCAGGTGTAGCCGGCGGCCAGGCAGGCGAAGCCGACGGCGATGACCCGCGCCGGGCCGAACCGGTCGATGACCGGGCCCATCCGGGTGGAGGCGACGGCGGTCATGACACCGGCGGGCAGGAAGGCCAGCGCGGTGGCCAGCGCCGTCCAGCCGGCCATGAGCTGCAGGTACTGGGTGACCAGGAACTGGAACGAGATGTACGACCCGAACAGCACCATCGCGCCCAGGTTCGCCCGGGCCAGCGCCGGGGAGCGGAAGATGCCCAGGCGGACCAGGGGATCACGGCTGTGCCGCTCGATGAGGATGAACGCGCCGAGCAGCGCGGCGGCCCCGGCGAACGACAGCAGCGTCCGCACCGACGCCCAGCCGTCCTGCGGCGCATCGGTAACGGCGTACACCAGCAGCAGCATCCCCGCGGTCACCGCGGCGGCGCCGGGGAGGTCGAAGCGCCGTCCGGTCCGGGTGGCCGGATCGTCGCGCGGGATAAGCCGGACCGCCGCGGCCAGCACCACCGCCGCGACCGGCGCGGGCAGCAGCAGCGTCCACCGCCAGCTGATCTCGGTCAGCAGCCCGGACAGCACCAGGCCGAGCGAGAAGCCGGCCGCCCCGAAGGCGGAGTAGATGCCCAGCGCCCGGTTCCTGGCCGGCCCCTCGGCGAACGTGGTGGTGATGATGGAGAGCCCGGCCGGCGCGGTGAAGGCCGCCGCCATGCCCTTGACCAGGCGGGCGGCGATGAGCAGCGGGCCGGTGCTGACCAGCCCGCCGAGCAGTGAGGCCACGGCGAAGACGGCGAGCGCGGCCAGGAAGACGCGGCGCCGGCCGAGCAGGTCGGCGGCGCGGCCGCCGAGCAGCAGCAGCCCGCCGTAGCCGAGCACATATCCGCTCACCACCCACTGCAGCGACGCGGTGGACAGCCCCAGATCGGCCCGGATGGACGGCAGTGCGACGCCGACCATGGAGACGTCGAGCGCATCCAGGAACAGGGCGCCGCACAGCACGACGAGCAGTCCCCACAGGCGCGGGCTCCAGCGGCGATCGGCGCCGGCGAGGGTCGTGGCTGAGTCCATGGCCGAAACTATATGCATGTGCAAGCAGTAGTTGCAAACACAATAGATGTACTTGCACCTATATTCGGCCTCGGTTACACTCCGCCTGTGACCCAGCAGCAGGGCGGCGCCGGCCTCGCCGGCGCGGGCCCGGCCCCGGCAGGAGCAGCAAGCCCGGGCCAAGCCGACGAGGCGGGCCCAGCCCCGGCAGAAGCTGTGGATCCGTCTCCGGAAGGCGTACCTGAGGTCGTGGGCGCCTGGCGCGCGCTCGCCGCGAGGCATGCCGCCGTGAGCGCGGCCCTGGAACGGGAGCTCGGCGAGCGGCACGGGCTGGGCGTGACCGAGTTCGAGGTGCTGGAGCGCCTGGCCGAGGACGAGGAGCACCAGTTCCGGGCGCAGGAACTCGCCGAGGCCGTGCACCTGAGCCAGAGCGCGCTGTCCCGGCTGATCGGCCGGCTCGAACAGCACGGCCTGGTGGAGCGCTCACTGTGCGACCTGGACCGGCGGGGCATCTACGTCTGCCTCACCGAGGCCGGGCGGCGCCGTCACGCCGAGGCGCTGCCCACCCAGCGCGCGGTCCTGGCCGAGATCCTTACCGCGCCCGGGGTGCCGTAAGGGCCCGGCCACCCAGCCGCCCGCACCCCGCGGGCGGCCGGGCGCCGGCCGAGGCCGTTACCTCATCCGACCCGGAAGTACATCGTGGGATGCCACCAGACCGACGGGTGATGCCAGCCGACCTGGGTGCCAGGGGCCGCCGCACCGAACGTGCCGGTGGCGGTCACCAGCTCCACGTGGCCGCTGCCATAGAAAGCGAGGTCGCCGCGCTGCCGCTGGCTCGCCGCTATCCGGTGCAGCTTCAGGCTGGCCAGCATCCCGTAGGTCGTGCGGGGGATGCCGATCCCCGCGTGGGCGTACGCCTCCATCACCAGGCCCGAGCAGTCGAAGCACCCGCCGGTCCCGCCGAAGCAGTACCACTTCCCGGCCTGGCGTTCCGCCCACCGCAGCGCGGCGAGCCGCTGCGACCGGGTGGAGGCCGAGGCCGGGGACGGCGTGAGCGGGGCGAGCACTCCCGCGATGAGAAGGGCGGACAGTACCGCCAGGGTGCCTCTCATCAGTGCTCTGACGAGCCTGGAGCGCCGGGCCAGCGGCCCGGCTGGAGACATGATGGTCGTGCCGGACGGGACGGCCAGGGCGGCCGCCGGGCCGGCGGTGTCGGGGTTGAGCTGACAGGGTTTGCGGTTGCGAAGTTTCCTTACACGTAAGGAGGACAAAGCGAACCTTCGGTCGGCGCGCTGCAACGCGCTCGCTTCCGCCCACGGCCACTTGCCGACCACCCGCGACGGGGGGCCAGGGCAGCGGCGCACGCGATTGACGCGGTTCAGGGCGCCGGGCCGCTCACTGGCGGCGATCACGCACGCAGGGCGCTTCCCATCCACCCTGCACGGCCGGCCAGCATTTGTTTGCCGAACCGGGGCAAAAGGCCGTCCTATGCCGGAGCGGAATTACTCATCGGCCCCACCGGCTCTAACTGGCCCCATCCGTCTCACGAGGACTGGGTGAAATGCCGGGACTGATCAAGCGGGAACGGGGTATCGGCGTGGCGTGAGCATCGGCGAAGCCCTGGCGGAAGCGCGCCGCGAGGCCGGCCTCACCGTCGCCCAGGTCAGCCAGCGGACCCGCATCCGGCAGACGATCATCAGGGGCATCGAGGGTGACGACTACTCGGTGTGCGGCGGCGATTTCTACGCCCGCGGGCACATCCGCAGCATCGCCAAGGTCGTGGCGGCCGATCCCGGGCCGTTAATCAAGGAGTTCGACACCACCCACCGGGCCCCGGGCGCGATCTCGGCCACGGGCATCGACGAGCTGGTCACGCTGTCCCGGGCGGGCGGGCGGCAGCGGCTGAGCTGGGTCATGATGACCGGTGCCGCACTGGCCGGCCTGGCGCTGGTGGTGGCGCTCGGCTTCGGCGGGTACCACCTCCTCGCGGGCCCGCGGCGGGCGGCGCAGGCCGCGCCGGCGGCCGGGAGACACGTGGTGACGCAGCACCGGGCCGG
This sequence comes from Streptosporangiaceae bacterium, assembly GCA_035473755.1. Taxonomy (GTDB): domain Bacteria; phylum Actinomycetota; class Actinomycetes; order Streptosporangiales; family Streptosporangiaceae; genus UBA9676. Next base: position 3,178 of record DATINY010000318.1, on the reverse strand, counting down.
CCAGGGCACGGCGGGCCCGGCACCCTCGGCCGCCGCACGCAGCCCGGCGCCCGCCGCCAGCCACGGCCCGGCCCAGGCCACCGCCCCGCCCGTGGCGCGGACACTGACCCCGGTCAGCGTCACCGCGGCCGGCCTCGGTGGGGGCGACAACCCCCAGTTCGCCTACCGTGCGATCGACGCCAGCCGCGCGACCGCCTGGCGCACCGACTGGTACACCACCGCGCGCTTCGGGAACCTCTACCCGGGCACCGGCCTGCTGCTGGACATGGGCCATCCGGTGACGATCACGGGTGCCGTGATCAGCCTCGGCAGCGCCCCGGGCGCCGCGCTCCAGATCCGGGTCGGCCCCGCCCGCGGGCTGGGGCAGCGGCCGCCCGCCGCGCGGGCGGCCGGCGCGGCGGGCGTGCTGCGCCTGCGGTTCAGCCGCCCGGCGCACGGCCGTTATGTGCTCCTGTGGTTCACCCGGCTGCCGGCGGACCCGGCCGGCACCTTCCAGGCGAGCGTGTATAACATCAAGCTGACAGGGGCCTGACCTGGCGTTCCGGCCGGGGGACGTGATCCCCGCCGCCGCTTGCCTGGCGCGAAACGCCGAGCGATCTCCTGTCAAATGTGGCGCGGGTGCATCGCGCGCCACCTTAGGCTGGGCAAAGACGTGTAAGCAGGGCCACCTCAGGAAGTTAATGAGGGGCATCCGGGGAGCCGAAGACCGGGCGGCACGGCGGGACTTGCGCCGGTAGTGGCCGCGCTGGTCTGCCGATGGAGGTAAAGGCCCAGGTGACACAGGTCTCCACGCCACCCGCGGGGTCGGCCCGGCCGGCCGGCCGGTCACCGGCGCATCCTCCCGCGGGGCCGGGCCTGGTCCCCCCGACCGGCCCGATCGAGCGGTTCATGAGCGCGCTGATCCGCAAGCTCGCCTGGAGCAGGCTCTCCGATCCCCGGGTCGCCGTCGCCGTGTCCGCGGCCGGACTGCTGCTGGGCATGGTCCTCGGGGCGACGGCGCCGAACGCCGAGACGCTGCCGATCAAGCTGCCGCTGTCCTACCTGCTGCCGTCGCTGAGCCACCAGCACGTCATCGCGAGCCTGATCCTGTACGCGTCGGACATCCTCGCCTGCCTCGGGCTCGCCGGGATGCTGTGGGCGCACAGCCAGGGATGGCGCCCCAACCCGCGTCACCTGCTGCTGATCAGCTCGGCCATCGTCGCGGTCCTGGTCTGCCTCACCCCGGTCGGCTCGTCGGACACCGCGAGCTATGCCGCCTACGGCCGGATCGCGGCGCAGGGTGGGAATCCGTACGTCACCAACCCGGCTGCCTGGCTCGGCCATCATTCCGCCTATACGCAGGCCGTCGGCACGATGTGGCGAGCGCAGTCGTCCGTTTACGGCCCGTTCGCCACCGTGATCCAGTCGTTCGCGGCATCGATCGGCGGGCCGCACGTCGCCACCACCGTCTGGGTCTTGATGATCCTCAACGGCGCGGTGTTCATCGGCGTGGGGTACCTGCTGCTGAAGACCTCCGACGACCCGGTGCGGGCGACGCTGTTCTGGACCGCGAATCCGGTCCTCATCCAGCAGCTGGTGAGCGGCGGCCATCTCGACACGTTCGTGGCAGCGGCGGCGATCTGTGCCATCCAGGTCGCGCGCCGCGTCCCCGATGTGCTCGGCGACGTGCTGGTCGGCGTGCTGATCGGCCTCGCCTGCGGGATAAAGATCTATGCGGTGCTGATCGGGTTCGGCCTCGCCCTGCCGCTGCTCCGGCGGCGTGAATGGATGCGCACCGCCCGGATCGCCGCCGTCTCCCTGGTGACGCTCGCCATCGGGTACAGCGCCTACGGGCTGGTCGCGCTGAAACCGCTCTTCGGCGGCCTGCAGCTGGTCACGCTGCCATCTCCCTGGCGGGTCTTCGAGCTGACCGGGCAGGCGCTGGGCGTCGGCCAGTCCACCATGACCACGATCATCAGCGTCCTCTGGCCGATCGCGCTTATCGTGGTCGCCTGGCTCATCTACCAGCGGATCTCGTCCGACCAGCCGCGGGAAGTCGTGGCGCCGTTCGCGCTGACGTTCGCCTGGATCCTCGTCGCCCCCTGGGTGTTCGCGTGGTACACCGCCGTCGCCTGGGCCGCGCTGACCCAGGTTCCGCGCAACCGGATGACCCGATGGCTGGCGATCGTCACGGTCCTGCTCGCCCTCTGCCTCTCCAGCGGTGGGCGGGCCAATCTGTGACGAGCCTGAAGCCCGCGGATGTGGGCGGCGGCCCGGCCGGCCAGGTCCGCCCGGCGCGCCCGGACCGCCCAGACGTGCCCGGCCGGGCGGCCCGGTGGCGGGCTGCCGCGCCAGCCATCCTGCGGCGGCACTGGCTGGCCGCGGCGCTGCTGACCGCGGGCCTCGTGCTGCGGGTGCTCGCCCAGCTCGCCTACCGCCCCGCGCTGTTCTACATCGACACGACGAGGTACCTGTACAACGCCGAGGGCATGGACCCGGTCGGCTACAAGGGGCCGCTGCGGGCGATCCTGCTGGTGGCCAACTTCGACGCGGTGGCCGCCGTCCAGCATCTGCTCGGCCTGGCCATGGCCGTGGTCATCTACCTGCTGCTGCTGCGGCGCGGGGTGCCACGCTGGCTGGCCGCGCTGGCCATCGCGCCGGTCCTGCTGGACGCCTACCAGCTGCAGCAGGAGCAAGCGGTCATGCCGGGCGCCTGGTTCGCCGCGCTGATCGTGGCCGGCCTGGCCATCCTGCTCTGGCCGCCGAGGCCCACCTGGCGGGCGGTCGTGGCGGGCGGAATCGTGCTGGGGACCTCGGCCACCTTCGCCCAGGTGGGCGAGGCCCTGATCCTGCCCGCGGTGATCTACCTGCTCGCGGCGGGCGGCGGCTGGCGGCGGCAGGCCATCGGCAAGGCCGCCGCTTTGTGCGCCGCGTTCGCCCTGCCCATCCTGGCCTACTGCGCCGGGTCCTTCCTGCTCACCGGTGACTTCTTCCTGTCCCACTCTGGCGTCTCCTCCTTCTACGGGCGGATGGCGGCGGCCGCGGATTGCACGACCATCAGGCTGCCCTCCGCCGAGCGGGGAATGTGCCCGTCCCCGGCCCAGCAGGCGCTGGGGCCCGATTGGCTTGAGTACGGCGACGGCTCCCCGATCCGGCCCTACTACGCGAACCTGCCGCGAGATGAGACCGACCGGCTGAT
>DATINY010000317.1:0-9050 GCA_035473755.1 Streptosporangiaceae bacterium | reverse complement strand
AGGCTCAGTGCCCAGCAGCTGCAGCTCATCCTGGGCTCGCTGATGGGAGACGGGTGCCTGTCCCCGAACACTCGCGGCAGGTCCGGCACCCGGTTCCGCATGGGCCACGGCGCGAAGCAGGCGGCCTACCTCGACTGGAAGGCCGAGATGCTCGGGAACATCCCGTGCAGCAGGTCCACCAATGCCAAGGGCGCCGTGTTCGCCGACGTCCACCCGCTCCCGGAGCTGGCGGAGCTGCACGAGGCTGTCTACTTCGGTGATGGCAAGAAGCATCTCAGCTGGGAGTACCTCAAGGCGCTCACGCCGCTGGCCCTCGCGCTGTGGTACATGGACGACGGCTGCTTCACCCTCCGGTCCAAGGGCGTGCAGGAACGGACCAAGGGTGGCACCGGCCGGATCGAGATCTGCGTCGAGGCGATGAGCCCCGGGTCGCGGCAACGGCTCGTGGATTACCTGCGGGACTCGCGCGGCCTGGACGTGACGCTCACGGAGAGGGGAGCGCGGCGGCAGAGCTTCCTGCGGTTCAGCACTGCGAGTTCGGAGAAATTCCAGCGACTCGTGGCCCCGTATATCCATCCCTCGATGGAGTACAAGCTGCTCCCGCGGTTCCGCGACCGGTTCGCCGTCCAGCCGGAATTCACCGAACCCGAAGCTGGGCTCACGCCCGCAAGAATCCTCGACATTCACGTCAAGCCACCCACGCGGTCCATGAACCGCTTCGACATCGAAGTGGAGGGGTCTCACAGCTACTTCGTCGACGGCGTCATGGTCCACAACAGCCCGGAAACGACCAGCGGCGGACGGGCGCTCAAGTTCTACGCCTCGGTCCGGCTGGATGTGCGGCGGATCGAGACCCTCAAGGACGGCACCGAGCCGGTCGGCAGCCGTACCCGGATCAAGGTCGTCAAGAACAAGTGCGCCGCGCCTTTCCGCACCGCGGAATTCGATATCCTTTTCGGAATCGGGATAAGCCGGGAGGGTGGCCTGATCGACCTCGGGGTCGAGCAGGGGATCGTGCGCAAGTCCGGCGCCTGGTACACCTACGAGGGCGACCAGCTGGGACAGGGCAAGGAGAACTCCCGCACCTTCCTGCGCGACAACCCCGACCTGGCCAACGAGATCGAGAAGAAGATCAAGGAGAAGCTCGGCGTGGGCCCGCGCCTGGATGCGGACCCAGCTGCCGGTGGCGGGCCGGGGAAGGCCGGGAACCTGAGCGCGGCCCCCGCTGCGGAGTCGAGCGGGCCACCGGGCAACGGCCTGGCCAGCGATCCCGGCGTCCCCCTCCCCGGTGGTGTCGGGTAACGGGACGGCGGACCCGTCGGGCCCGCCGCGCGGCTTGGCGGGGACCAAGCGGGCGGGCCGGGCAGCAACGGCAGGCGTTGGTGATGGCGGCGTGGACCCGGAGGAGGCGGCCCGCCAGATCTGCCTGCGGCTGCTGGAGGCCGCGCCGCGCACCCGGGCCCAGCTCGCCCGCGCGCTGCGCCGCCGCCGGGTGCCGGATGAGATCGCGGAGACCGTCCTTGGCCGGTTCGCCGAGGTGCGGCTGATCGACGACGCGGCGTTCGCCCAGGCATGGGTCGAGACCCGGCACCACGGCCGTGGTCTCGCCCGCCGGGCGCTCTCCGCCGAGCTCCGCCAGCGGGGTGTCGCCGCCGACGAGGTACGCGCGGCGGTCGGCTCGCTCGGCGACGCCGACGAGCTCGCGACGGCGCGGCGGCTGGTGGCGAAGCGGCTCGGCGCGTCCCGGGGACGTCCGCTGCCCGCCAGGGTGCGCCAGCTCGTCGGCATCCTGGCCCGCAAGGGATACCCGGCCGGGCTGGCCTACCAGGTGGTGCGCGAGGCGCTGGAACAGGAAGCCGCGCCCAGTGCGGGAGCCGCGCCTGGCCCGGATGCGGGCTTTGACCTGGACAATATGCTCGGGCCGGACATCGCGGCGGACGCGCTGGCCGGCGACGAGTGGACCGGCGGCTGACCCCGGGAAGGCCCGCCGGGCAGGGGCATGCTTGCCCAAATCGTTATCTAGGCTTAACCTCACGGCAGCGAGGTGTTGGTCCGCAAAGGCGGATGTAAATAGACGAAATGGTCCTGCAGGCGGTCGCGCCCGGCTGCTAGGCCAGGGAGCTTGAGCACACTCGGGCCGTCGGCAACCGGCCCGGCACAGGACAGGCTGGAGGCAGGCAGGTTGGCCAGGGATAAGGCCCCCCTGGCCGGCTCGGCCGGTTCTTCAGCAGCGTGCGTGACGAGGCTGCCAGGAAGCTACGGGCAGCCGCAGGATGGCTGTGACTCGCCACGGACGATAGCCGCCACGGACGGCGCGCGTGACCCCTCGCCGCAGAGAGACCTGGCACAAGATGCCGGTATCCGGGCCAGCGAGCAGGATTGGGGTGCGCAATGAGCAGCGCTATCGGCATCGTGGCCGCGGTGATCGGGCTCGTCGCCGTGCTCGTCGCAGCCGCTTTGCTGGTCATCGTCATCCGCCGGTCAGCCGCTCCGCGCCCGGCGGCCGTCACCCCCGCGGACGCCAACGAAGAGCCCGCTCGCGCCTCCGCCCCCCAGGTCGCGCCGGGGGTACAGCATCCACCGGGCGAAGCCGCCCGGGCAACCGAGGCCCAGCAGCGACTCGACGAAGCCAGCCGGGCGGCCGAGCAGGTCAGGGCGGCCGCTGAATCCGACGCCGCCGGGATCGTCGGCCGCGCCGAGGAGGCGGCCGAGAGGATCGCCAAGGCCGGCGCCGAGGCCGAGGCCGCTCTCCGGGCGGCCAAGGACGAGGCCAGCGGGCTGCGGGCCGACCTTCAGCGCCGTGAGGACCGGCTGGCCGACCGGGAGCGCCGGCTGGACTCCGAACAGCAGACGCTGGAACAGCGTTCCGCCGCGCTGGAGCAGGCCGGACGGGAGCTGGAGGGCCAGCGGGACGAGCTGGCCCGGCTCGAGGACCAGCGCCGGGAGGTGCTTGAGCGGGCGGCCGGGCTCACCGCCGACCAGGCGAAGGCGGAACTGGTGGCGGGCATCGAGAACCAGGCCAAGCGGGAGGCCGCGCTCATCGTCAGGGAGACCGAGAGCCAGGCCCGGCGCGATGGAGAGACCCGGGCCCGGCGGATCGTGACCCTGGCTATCCAGCGGGTGGCGAGCGAGCAGACCAGCGAATCCGTCGTGTCGGTGCTGCACCTGCCGGGCGATGAGATGAAGGGCAGGATCATCGGCCGTGAGGGCCGCAACATCCGGGCCTTCGAGTCGGTGACCGGCGTCAACCTCATCATCGACGACACGCCCGAAGCCGTCCTGCTCTCCTGCTTCGACCCGGTCCGGCGCGAGGTAGGCAGGCTCACCCTGGAGCACCTCGTGCTCGACGGGCGGATCCACCCACAGCGGATCGAGGAAGCCTACGACCGCAGCAAGGCTGAGGTGGCACAGCTGTGCGCCCGGGCGGGCGACGACGCCATGGTGGATCTCGGCATCACCGACATGCACCCCGAGCTGGTAACGCTGCTCGGGCAGCTCCGCTACCGCACGTCCTACGGCCAGAACGTGCTGGGTCACCTGGTGGAGTCGGCCCACATCGCCGCCATGATGGCCAGCGAGCTGGGGCTGGATCCCGCCCTGCTCAAGCGCTGCACCGTGCTGCACGACATCGGCAAAGCGCTGACCCATGAGGTCGAGGGCAGCCACGCACTGATAGGTGCCGAGATCGCGCGCAAATACGGCGAGCCGGCCGACGTGGTCCATGCGATCGAGGCGCACCACAATGAGGTCGAGGTGCGCACGGTCGAGGCCGTGCTCACCCAGGCCGCCGACGCCATCAGCGGGGGGCGCCCGGGAGCGCGGCGGGAGTCGCTCGAGGCATACGTCAAGCGGCTGGAACGGCTGGAGGAGATCGCCACCGCCCACGAGGGCGTGGAGAAGGTCTTCGCCATGCAGGCCGGCCGGGAGATCAGGGTCATGGTCAAGCCGGACCGGGTCGACGACATCCAGGCACAGGTGATCGCCCGGAACGTGGCGAAGCAGGTCGAGGACGAGCTGACCTATCCGGGGCAGATCCGGGTCACGGTGGTGCGAGAGTCGCGGGCTACCGAGTTCGCCCGGTGACGATCGCCAGGACGGGGATGCCGGGTGGGCTGAAGCCCAGGTTCTGGCCGTAGAAGGACAGCTCGGCCTCCAGGCACCGGATGATCGTGTCGGCCCGCCGGAAGCCGTGTGACTCGCCTTCGAAGGTCAGGTAGGCGTGCCGGATGCCATACTCCGCCAGCTGGGCGGCGATGGCCTCTGACTGCGCCGGTGGGACGACCGGGTCGTCGAGGCCCTGCAGCAGCAGGATCGGGCAGGTCGCCGCCGTCACATGACCCACCGGGGACCGCTCGGCATAGATCGCCTCATAACCCGGCAGCGGCCCGACCAGGCCATCCAGGTAGCGCGATTCGAAGTCGTGCGTCTGGGCCGCGAGCTCGCGCAGATCCGCGACACCGTAATACGACGTCGCGGCGCTGAACACCGAACGCGGGCCGGCCTGGGTGGTCACCGCCGCCAGCGCCGTCCAGCCGCCGGCCGAGCCGCCGCGGATCGCCAGCCGGGCGCCGTCGGCCTCACCGGCATTGGCCAGCGCCCGTGCGGCCGCGATCGCGTCCTCCACGTCGACGACGCCCCACTGACGGCGGAGCCGCTCCCGGTAGCGGCGGCCGTAGCCGGTCGAGCCCCCGTAGTTGACGTCGACGATGCCTATGCCCCGGCTGGTGAAATACGCCTTCTCGATGTCGAGCAGCGGCACCGCGTGAGCGGTGGGCCCGCCGTGCACCCAGGCCACGTAGGGGGGCAGCTGACCGGTGGGCGCCGTCACATCCGGGTTGGCGGGCGGGTACACCAGGGCATGGACCGTGCGCCCGAACTGCCCTTCCAGCACCGCCCGCCGGGGCGTCGGCAGGTAGCGGATGTCAGCGGCGCCCGGCTCCTGGGCGAGCACCTCCACCGTGCCGGCGTCGGCGTCGACCCGGATGACGGACAGGGGCGTCGCCGGCCCGCCCGCGATGCCCAGGATGGACATCCCGTCCGCCGACAGGCCGGAGGTGAAGACCGGGTACCCGATGTCGAGGTCGGCCAGCTCCCCGGTTTCTGGGTCGAGCAGCCCGAGCCGCATCTCGCCCCGGCCGTGCAGCACCGCGAGCCGGCCGTCGCCCAGGATCGCGTAGGGGCGCTCACCGAGCTGCCAGAGCGGGCCCGCGAACTCCTCCTCGGTTGGGTAGAGGGCCTGCGACGGCTGGCCGACCAGGCCCACCTGGTAGAGGTTCCACCAGCCCGGCCAGTCGGTGACCACGTACAGGCTGGTCGCGTCGCGCCACCGGGGCGCCAGAACCGACTCCTGCATGCCGCCCTTGACCAGCCTGCCCCGGCCGGGCACGCCATCCTCGATCGGTGCCACCCGCAGCTCGGTCCCGTCCCAGGGCATGCGCGGATGGTTCCAGCAGATCCAGGCCAGGCGCTTGCCGTCCGGGGACGGCGTGGGGAACGCGTAGAAGTCCGAGCCGGTGACAAGCTCGCGGACGGCCGCGGGATCCGCCGCCGCGGAGCCGTCGAGCGGGACGCCCACGATGGCCCGGACCACCTTGTCGTCGTAATGCCGCTCCTGCACGCACCACACCTCGGTGCGGTCGGGGGAGAGGGTGAAGTCGGCGTAACGGAGCGACGGCTGCTCCGGCGTCCCGCCCGGCTCGGGGGTCAGCGGGCGCGGTTCGCCGCCGCCCCGGCGGTCAGGCCCGGCCGGGTCCAGCAGGTAGAGCCGCTGATCGGCATGGTTCGCGAACATGATCGCGATCCGGCCGCCGGAGGCCGGCACCGGCAGGTAGGACAGGCCGCCGTACTCGTGCACCCGGGTCCGGGCGTTCCACGGCTCGGGCAGCAGCGGACGCCGCTGGCCGTCCGCACCGAGATGCACGATCGTCACCCGCCCTCCCTCGGCGGGCAGGCGTTCCTGCCACCACACGTCCCTGCCGATCCCGCGCGGATAAGAGATCAGCCGCTGCCGCCCGGCCACGTCGGCGGCGGTGATGGGGGAGGGCCAGGTGCCGTAGGGGAGTGCCGGGGGAGGCGGGGGCGGTAGGGGCGTCGCGCTCTCAGTCATGGCAGTATCGTCTACCACTCCCCAGGCCCGCCACGGAAGTTTCCCCAGGCCCGCCACCGAAGATTCCCGGTATGCCCCCGGACACGCGTACCCTCGTAAGCCGAGGAGAAGGACGTGCGCACATACCAGATTCGCACCTACGGGTGCCAGATGAACTTCCACGATTCCGAGCGGCTGGCCGGCCTGCTGGAGGAAGCCGGTTACCAGCGGGCCCGCGACGGCGAGGACCCGGATGTGGTTGTCTTCAACACCTGTGCTGTCCGGGAGAACGCCGACAACCGGCTGTACGGCAACCTCGGTCATCTGCTGCCGGTGAAGAACGCCCGGCCAGGCATGCAGATCGCCGTCGGCGGCTGCCTGGCGCAGAAGGACCGGGCCGGCATCGCGCGCCGGGCGCCGTGGGTCGACGTGGTGTTCGGCACCCACAACATCGGCTCCCTGCCGGTGCTGCTGGAACGGGCCCGGGTGCAGGAGCAGGCCCAGGTCGAGATCGTCGAGTCGCTGGAGCGGTTCCCGTCCGTGCTGCCCGCCCGCCGCGAGTCCCCCTACGCGGCCTGGGTCGCCATCTCCGTCGGCTGCAACAACACCTGCACGTTCTGCATCGTGCCGAGCCTGCGCGGGCGGGAGGAGGACCGCCGCCCCGGCGACGTGCTCGCCGAGATCCGCGCCCTGGTCAGCGACGGGGTCCTGGAGGTCACGCTGCTGGGGCAGAACGTCAACTCCTACGGCGTGGGGTTCGGGGACCGCACGGCGTTCGGCATGCTGCTGCGGGCGTGCGGAGAGATCGACGGCCTGGAGCGCGTCCGCTTCACCTCGCCGCACCCGGCCGATTTCACCGACGACGTGATCGAGGCGATGGCCGCCACCCACAACGTCATGCCACAGCTGCACATGCCGCTGCAGTCCGGGTCCGACGCCGTGCTGCGGGCGATGCGGCGTGCCTACCGCCGCGAGAAGTACCTGCGGATCCTGGCGCGGGTGCGCGCCACCATCCCCGGCGCCGCCATCACCTCCGACATCATCGTCGGGTTCCCGGGCGAGACCGAACGCGATTTCTCCGACACCCTCGACCTGGTCCGGCAGGCCCGTTTCGCCGGGGCGTACACGTTCCAGTACTCGCCCCGGCCGGGCACCCCCGCCGCCGCCATGGACGGGCAGGTCCCGCCGGAGGTGGTGGCGGAACGCTACGAGCGGCTGGCCGCGCTCGTCGCCGAGGTCGCGCTGGCGGAGAACGAGACCCTGGTCGGCAGCCAGGTCGAAGTGCTGGTCGCGGAGGGAGAGGGGCGCAAGGACGGCGTCACGCACCGGATGTCCGGGCGGGCCAGGGACAACCGGCTGGTCCACTTCGCGCCGGCCGGCGCGAGCCCGCGTCCCGGCGACGTGGTGACCACGACGGTGACCAGTGCCGCCCCGCACTACCTGATCGCCGACGGGGAGCCGCTGACGGTGCGGCGAACCCCGGGCGGCGACGCCTGGCAGGCGCGGCAGGAAGGCGCCGAGCCCGGCGGCCGGGCCACCGGCGTGCTGCTCGGGATGCCGGCCGTCGGCGCACCTGCATCATGACCGCGGCAGGCCAGGTGGGCCGGGCGCGAGGGGGGCGCCGGGGCCGTGGAAACGGGCCATGCTGATCGCGGCCGCCGTCTGCCCGCACCCGCCCCTGCTCATCCCGGCCGCCATCGGCGCCGCCGTCAGCGACCCGCCGCCCGCGCTGGGCGCCGTCCGGGATGCCTGTGATGCGGCCGTACGGGCCCTGGCCCGGGCGGAGCCCGACCTCATCGCGGTGGTCGGCGGCGGGACCGCCGACCGCGAGTACGAGGCCGGCGCGGCCGGCTCCCTCGGCGACTTCGGGATCGCGATAACGGTGGGGGAAGGCGAGCCGGTGCTGCCGCTGTCGCTGACCGTCGGCCGGTGGCTGCTGGATCAGGCCGGAGTTGGTCCCGGGAGCCGGCCCCCGGGTGGCGGGCCACCGGTGCTGCTGCAGGCGGTCGACCGTCGGGCGCCCGCCGGTGACTGCGTCAAGCTGGGGATCATGATCGCCGAGCGGGCTCCCAGAGTCGCGCTGCTCGCGATGGGCGACGCGTCGGCGCGCCGCGCCCGCGACATCGAGGGCGCCCCCGACCCGCAGGCGCAGGACTACGACGCCGAGGTGGCCGAGGCGCTCGCCGCCGCGGATGCCCGCTGGCTCGGCCGGCTCGACCCCGCGCTCGACGGTGAGCTGCTGGTGGCGGGCCGCGCCGCCTGGCAGGTGCTCGCGGGCGCGGCCGCCGGGGCGCGGATGTGCGGCCGGCTGCGCTGCATGGCCAGCCCCTACGGCGTCACGTATCTGGTCGCCTCCTGGGAGCAACCGCGGGCGGACTGAGCCATGCCAGAACTTGTGATCGCCGTGGTCGGGCCGACCGCGGCCGGGAAGTCCGAGCTGTCGCTGGGCCTGGCCCTGGCGCTGGGCGGCGAGGTGGTCAACGCCGACTCGATGCAGCTGTACGCGGGCATGGATATCGGCACGGCCAAGCTCAGCCCCGCGCAGCGGCGGGGCGTCCCGCACCATCTGCTCGACATCTGGGACGTCCGCGAGGCGGCCAGTGTGGCCACCTATCAGCGGCTCGCCCGGGAGGCCATCGCCGACATCCACGCCCGCGGCCGGGTGCCGGTCCTGGCCGGGGGATCGGGCCTTTACCTGCGGGCCGCCCTGGACAACCTGGAGTTCCCCGGCACCGACCCGGCGGTGCGGGACCGGCTGGAGGCCGAGCTGGCCACGGCCGGCGCCGGCGTGCTGCACGCCCGGCTCGCCGCGCTCGACCCGGTGGCCGCGACGGCGATCCTGCCCTCCAACGGGCGGCGGATCGTCCGGGCGCTGGAGGTGATCGAGGTGGCGGGCCGCCCGTTCGCGGCCGTGCTGCCCCAGTACGAGTCGCGGTACCCGGTGGTGCAGCTCGGGCTCCGGGTG
>DATINY010000316.1:0-5642 GCA_035473755.1 Streptosporangiaceae bacterium | reverse complement strand
GGAGTCTCCAAGTTCCACTTCGTCCGCTGCTTCGAGGCGACGTACGGGGAGACCCCGATCCGCTACCTCACCCGCCGGCGCATCGAGCGGGCCCAGGACCTGCTGCGCGCCGCCAACCTGACCGTGACCGAGGTCTGCATGCTGGTCGGGTTCTCCAGCCTGGGGTCGTTCTCGTCGCGTTTCGCCCAGCTGGTGGGGGAGAGCCCCACCGCCTACCGCGACCGGTGGGCGGCGCGGGGCGGACCGCACATACCGGGCTGCTACCTGTTCATGCGTGGCGTGCTGGATCCCGGCGGGACGGCGGGGATCCCGGCGGCGCCGGATCGCGCAATCTGAGAGAAGCGCCGGCCCGCGGCCTCCGCCTAGGCTCGTTACATGATCACAAATATCTCTCTCGTCACCGTCTACTGCCTCGACCAGGACGCCGCGCGCGACTACTACGTCGACGTCCTGGGCTTCGAGCCCCACACCGACGTCACCATGGGTGAGGGGTTCCGCTGGGTCACGGTGGGCCACCCCAGCCAGCCCGAACTGGAAGTCACCCTCATGCTGCCGGGACCGCCGCTCGAGCCGGACGCGGCCGACTTCATCCGGCGCCAGCTCGAGGCGGGCCAGATGGGCGGCCTCGGGCTCCGGGTCGACGACTGCCGCAAGACCTTCGAGGAGCTCAGCGCCAAGGGCGTCACCTTCCTGCAGGAGCCGTCGGACCGTCCCTACGGGGTGGAGGCGGTCATGCGCGACGTCTCCGGCAACTGGCTGGTGCTGGTCGAGCCCAAGGAGTTCACGCCCGGCGACTTCGCCTGACCCGCGCGGACCGGCCCGGCGAGGGCGCGGCGGCGGCGCAACGACTAGCGTGATCGGCGTGAGCCTCCTGATCACCAACATCGGCGAACTGGTCACCAACGCGCCCGATGCCGCCAGCGGCGCCCGTCCCGCCGGGCCCGGCCCGTTCGCGGCCATCGCCGGCGCGGCGCTGGTCGTGGAGGACGGCCGGGTGGCGTGGACCGGGCCGGCCGGGCAGGCTCCCGCCGCCGACGAGATGGCCGACTGCGGCGGGCGTGCGGTCCTGCCGGGCTTCGTCGACTCGCATGCCCATCTCGTGTTCGCCGGTGAGCGCAGCGCCGAGTTCGCCGCGCGGATGGCCGGCACGCCCTACCGGGCGGGCGGCATCCGGAGCACGGTGGCGGCCACCCGGCAGGCCAGCGATCGGCAGCTGCGGGCGAACGCGGAACGCCTGGCCGCCGAGATGCTCCGCCAGGGGACGACCACGCTGGAATGCAAGTCCGGATACGGGCTCACGGTCGACGATGAGCGGCGCAGCGTGGCGGCCGCCGCCGGGATCACCGGCGAGGTGACCTTTCTCGGCGCGCACGTGGTGCCGCCGGAGTACGAAGCCGACCCCGGTGCCTACCTGGACCTGGTGTGCGGCCCGATGATGGCGGCGTGCGCGCCCCAGGCCCGGTGGGTCGATGTGTTCTGCGAGCGGGGGGCGTTCGGTGCGGACGAGGCGCGCGCCGTCCTGGCCGCCGGGAAGGCGGCCGGCCTGATGCCGCGGGTGCACGCCAACCAGCTGGGCCCGGGGCCGGGGGTACAGCTCGCGGTGGAGGCGGGCGCCGCCTCGGCCGACCACTGCACGTACCTGACCGACGCGGACGTGGACGCGCTCGCGGCCGGGGCCACGGTCGCCACCCTCCTCCCGGGGGTGGAGTTCTCGACCCGGCAGCCTTACCCGGACGCGCGCCGCCTGCTGGACGCCGGGGTGACGGTCGCGATCGCGAGCGACTGCAACCCCGGGTCGTGCTTCACCTCCAGCATGCCGCTGTGCATCGCGCTCGCGGTCCGGGAGATGCGGCTGACGACGCAGGAGGCGGTGTGGGCCGCCACCGCGGGCGGGGCCCATGCGCTGCGCCGCGCCGATGTCGGCCATCTCGGCGCTGGTGCCCGCGCGGACCTGGTCCTGCTGGACGCGCCGTCGCACGCCTACCCCGCCTACCGGCCGGGCGTCCCCCTGGTCGCCGCGGTCTGGCGGAACGGTGAGCTGGCCGCCGGGGCCGTGCCGTCAGCCTGACGCGCGGGCCGTCTGGCGATGAGAATTCCCCGGCGTGTCGCTCGGGGATATGCGCCGGCGGATTGGGCACAATACGAGAAGGCCCCTCCATGCATGAGATGGAGGGGCCTTACCCGATCTCGCAGCGCCAGGCACCGTTACCTCATGCTCAGCGCCCGTGCCGCTCGACCAACCACCGAGCCGGATACCCGCCTGAAGTCCCAGTCACCCAGTTCCTCGTGCGTCCGGGGTGCCCCCCGGGTGGTCCCCGTTTTCGGTGATGAGAGATTTCTACGCCCTTCTTGCGGGCCTCCACAAGGGGTTGCGGCCAGCAATTTCAAAATTTTTTAGCGGTCCACAAAATATCCACAGTTCAGCGGGAGTTATCCCCCTGTTGGCCGGGATTCTCCACAGGAAGTCCACAGATCAAAGCCGATCGCTGCTGGGCTTTGGATCCTTTATCCCGGCCACGCCGCACCGGACGCGACGGGAACAATTTGAGACCGGCCGCACACAATAAGATACGGCACGATAAGAGAAGGGCCGGGCACAATAAAGGGAAGAGGCCCCTCCACGCATGAGATGGAGGGGCCCTCCCGATCTCGCAGCTCAGACACCGCTAACTCATGCTCAGCGCCCGTGCCGTTCGACCAGCCACCAAGCCGGATACCCGCTTGAAGTCCCAGTTGCCCAGTTCCTCTTGCGCCCGGGGTGCCCCCCGGATGGTTCCCGTTTTCGGCGGTGAGAGATTTCTACGCCTATCCGGGGCTGCCGCACAAGAGGTTTCGGCCGGCTATTTCAAGATTTTTTAGCCATCCACAAAATATCCACAGTTCAGCGGGAGTTATCCCCCTGTTGCCTCAGATTCTCCACAAGTAGTCCACAGGAGGCCCCTCAGTGCTGCAATTCCGTGCCCGGTCGGCAACGCTCTGGAGTCGGCGGGGTACGGGCTAAGGGGCTGGTCCGGGACCCATCCGAGAACGGGTGGGTCGGCCGAGACGCTGGGTGGCCGCGCCCGGCCGGCGTGGGCTGGCCCCGGCGGTGGGCGGGAAGGCGCACCGGCTGGGGCGGGCTAGCGGAGGCCGGGGTAGCGGTCGGCGAAACGGACCAGCGGATCGCCGGATTCGGCCACGTAGGGGACCCGCAGCACCGAGGCGATGACCAGCAGATGGTCGCCGGCCGGGACGCGCTGGACCGCTTCGCACTCCAGCGCCGCCACGCCGCCGTCGGGGATGAGGGCACCCGAAGCGGCGCCCCGCTGGTACGGGACACCCTCCAGCAGCAGCCGGGCGCCGGGCCGGCCTGCCGCGGCGAACCGGCCCGCGAGCGCGCGCTGCCCGGCCGCCAGCATGGTCACCGCGAACCGGTCCACCCGGCCGAGCACCTCGGCCGGGTACGAGCCGGCGATGAGCGAGACGAGCACCAGCGGGGGAGACTGCGACACCGGGCAGAACGCGCTCACCGTGGTCCCGATGTCGTCGCGCCCGTCGGCCACCATCACCAGGGTGACGCCGGTGGGGAACGACGCCAGCGCCTCCGCCAGGCCGTCCACGCCCCCGCCGGCCGGCTGCGGCCCTGGCCCCGGCGCGCGCCGGCCGGGCACGAGGCGTTCGGTCAACGAATGACCCAGTGCCCCTGCAGCTGCAGCGGCCCGAAGGTGGGCAGGCCGGCGTCGGCGGCGAGCCGCCAGAGCGGCCCCCAGCTCTCCGCGAGCAGGCTGGCGCGCGCGGCGGCGCGGTCCTCGCTCGATTCCGGCGGCCGCAGCCGGTCCAGCGGATGGGTGCGCGGGAAGAGCCGCAGCGGCGCGGTGTCCGGCAGTTCGGCCTTGCGGCGGGCCAGCGCGACCGCCGTCTCCAGCCCGCCGAGGTGGTCGACCAGCCCGTTGGCCGCCGCGTCCGCCCCGGTCCACACCCGTCCCCGCGCGACGTCGTGCACCTGGTCGATGGACAGCCCGCGCGCGTCGGCGACTTTGCTGGTGAAGTCCGCGTAGATCCGGTCGAGCCAGGTGTTCAGCCGTGCCCACTCCTCGTCGCTGAACGGGCGTGTCGTGGTGAACATGTCGGCGTGGCGGCCCTCGGTCACCGTGTCGACGCTCACCCCGGCGCGCTGTAGCAGGCTGGCGGTGACCGGCTTACCGCCGAGTACCCCGATGGAGCCGGTGAGCGTCCCCGGCTGGGCCACGATCGCGTCGGCCGCCATGGCGATGTAATACCCGCCGGAGGCGGCCACGTCCGCCATCGACACCACCACCGGTTTGCCGGCCGCGCGGGCCCGCACCACCTCGCGCCAGATCGTGTCGGACGCCACGTACGAGCCGCCGGGGCTGTCGATCCGCAGGACGATCGCCCGGGCCCGGCGATCCTTGGCGGCGGCCCGCAGCGCGGCGGCGATCGTGTCGGATCCCATCGCCCCGCCGCCGACCGGGCCGCGCCCGCTGCGGCCGCGCCGGATCGGGCCGGTCGCGTGGATGAGGGCGACCACGTTCTCGGCCGGGTTGGGCAGCTTGCGCGCCCGCTGGGCCAGGGCGCGGGAACGCTGGTAGCGGCCGAGGTAGAGCAGGAAGGCATCGGGACCGGCGTCCTTGCGGACGTCGGCGTAGACCTCGTCCCGGTAGCCGAGGGCGTCCACCAGCCGGTCGTTCAGCGCCTCGCTGGCCAGGAACGGGCCGCGATCGATCAGCGCCCGGGCCTCGCCGTCGCCGATCTTGAGCCGCTCCGCGATCGCGTCGGTGAGCTGCTGCGTGATCGAGACCGCGAGCCGCTGCATCGCCTCCCTGGCCGGCCCGGTGAACCCGCGCTCGGTGAACCGGTCGGCGGCGCTCTTGTACTCCTGCCGCTTCGCTACCTGGTAGTCCAGGCCGAGCTTGTCCAGCGCGTCGCGGAAGAACAGCTGCTGGATGCTGATCCCGGTCAGCTCGAGTTCGCCGGACGGCTGAAGGTAGATCCGGTCGAACGCGGTCGCCAGGTAGTACGGCACGTTCCCGGGCGAGGATTCGCCGAACGTCTCCGCCCAGGCCACGGTGGTCTTGCCGGCCCGGGCGAACTCCTGCACGGCGGCCCGGAGCTCCTGGACCCGGGCCAGCCCGATCGCCCGGCCGCCGAGCTTGACCACCAGCGCCTTCACCCGGTCGTCGGAGCGGGCCCGGCGCAGCCCCTCCAGCACGTCGGCGAGGCGGGTCCGCCGCATCGTGAGCAGGGCGGAGACGGGATCGGAGGGCGGCTCCTCGGCGAGTCCCTCGGTGAGGTCGAGTTCCAGGATCAGGGGGGCGGTCCGCCGCTGACGTATCTTGACAATTTTCTGCTGCAGCATCGCCTCGGCCATGCGCTCCACCTTACGGGGCACCGGTTCCGGCGACGGGGGGCAGGATCGTCGGCTGCGGCCGGTGAGCATGGCTGGGACGGCCGTTAACTGAGCTATCGTCGGCTGAAATGACACACGGCGATGGAGACGGCTGGGTCGGCTGCGGCCAGGACCACCAGCACTGGGGAAGGCACGGCGCGGCCGGGCTCCTGATCTGGGCGCCGGACGGTTCCGGGCGGCCGCTCGTGCTGCTGATCCGGCGGGCCGGGTGGAGCCATCACGGGGACACCTGGGG
>DATINY010000315.1:0-3968 GCA_035473755.1 Streptosporangiaceae bacterium | reverse complement strand
GATCGCGTACTCGTCGAGCTCGTTGATGACCCCGTCGACCGATGCGCGGTCGAGCCGTGAGTCCTCCGCCCGCAGGGTGCGTTCCGCCCAGGTATCGGGAACCTGCTTCATGCAGACGACGATGTTCATGACCGGCGGCCGACCTCCTGCCTGTGATCCCGTGACCGTACCTCAACGGCTCCGGGCACCGTTAAGACTGCCAAACGCACCAGCCGGGCACCGCCCCGGGGTGCCTTGCCCGCCATGCCCCGGCCGGCGCCCGTCGCCACGCCCGGCGTGCGCCCCCCATATGTTACTAACAGGTAGCTTTACTGGCCAAGGCGCTGCTCGGCCGCGTCGACCACGTTGGCGAGCAGCATCGCCCGGGTCATCGGCCCGACCCCGCCGGGCATCGGCGCCAGGTACCCGGCCACCTCGGCGACCTCCGGCGCGACGTCACCCACCAGCCCGGCGTCGGTCCGCGTGATGCCCACGTCGAGCACGGCGGCCCCGGGTTTGACCATGTCCGCGGTGACCAGCCCGGGCCGGCCGGCCGCCACCACCACGATGTCGGCCCGCCTGGTGTGCCCGGGCAGATCCTTGGTCCCGGTGTGGGTGAGGGTGACGGTCGCGTTCTCGCTGCGCCGGGTGAGCAGCAGGCCCAGCGCCCGCCCGACGGTGATCCCGCGCCCGATCACCGTGACGTCGGCGCCGGCGATCGGGACGTCGTAGCGGCGCAGCAGCTCCACGATCCCGCGGGGTGTGCACGGCAGTGGCCCCGGCTCACCGAGGACCAGCCGCCCCAGGCTGACCGGATGCAGGCCGTCGGCGTCCTTGGCCGGGTCCATCCGGTTCAGCACCCGGTGCGCGTCAAGACCGGCGGGCAGCGGCAGCTGCACGATGTACCCGGTGCACGCGGGGTCCGCGTTCAGCTCGTCGATCACCGCGTCCACCTGCTCCTGGGTGGCGTCGGCCGGCAGGTCGCGGCGGATGCTGGTGATGCCCACCTGAACGGAGTCACGGTGCTTGCCCGCCACGTAGGCATGGCTGCCGGGGTCGTCACCGACCAGCACGGTGCCCAGGCCCGGCACGATGCCCGCCCGGGTCAGTACCGCCACCCGCTTGGCGAGATCCTCCTTGATCGCCGCGGCGGTCGCCTTGCCGTCGAGAATCACGGCCGTCATCGGGCACCTCCTGCCGTCGCCGCCCCTGCCGGGATGCTCATGAAACCCCTCTCGGATCGCCAGTGCTTGCCGTCTGTGGAGGATAGGTGCTTGTCAGTGGAAGAAGTGCCGGGCGCCGGTGAAGTACAGGGTGACCCCCTCGTTCTGCGCGGCCTCCACCACCTCGTCGTCGCGGACCGACCCGCCGGGCTCAACGATGGCACGCACCCCGGCGCCGGCGAGCACCTTGAGGCCGTCGGCGAAGGGGAAGAATGCGTCGCTGGCGGCGACCGCGCCGATGGCGCGCTCCTTGCTGCGGGCCACCGCGAGCCGGGCCGCATCCACCCGGTTGACCTGCCCCATGCCCACCCCCACCGTGGCGCCCTCGATGGCGATCAGGATGGCATTGGACTTCACGCTCCGGCAGGCGCGCCACGCGAAGGCCAGGTCGGCCATGGCCTCGCGAGAGGCCGGCGGCCCGGCCTTCAGCTCCCAGCTGGCCGGATCGTCGCCGGGCGCGTCGAGCAGGTCGGCCGACTGCATGAGCAGGCCGCCGTCCAGCTGGCGCCACTCGGTCCGCGCCGCCGGGCGGGCGGGTGGCGGGCAGGCCAGCAGCCGCAGGTTCTTCTTCGCCGTGAGCAGTTCGCAGGCGGCGGGCTCGAAGCCGGGCGCGACCACGACCTCGGTGAAGATGTCGGCGATCTGGGCGGCCAGGTCCCGCGTCACCTCGCCGTTGGCGGCGATGACCCCGCCGTAGGCCGACACCGGGTCGCAGGCGTTCGCCTTGCGGTGCGCCTCGGCCAGGTCGGCCCCGATCGCGATCCCGCACGGGTTGGCGTGCTTGACGATCGCCACGCAGGGCTCGGTGAACTCGAACGCGGCCCGCCAGGCCGCCGCCGCGTCCACGTAGTTGTTGTAGGACATCGCCTTGCCGTGCAGCTGCTGGGCCCCGGCGATGCCCGGCGGCCCGGCCGTCCCGGCGTACAGGGCCGCGCGCTGATGCGGGTTCTCCCCGTAGCGCAGTACCTCCCGCCGGGACCAGAGCGCGGCGACGACGTCCGGCCAGCCGGTCTCGGTGGCGGTGTCGTCCGGCGCGTAGACCGAGGCGAACCAGGAGGCGACGGCGGCGTCGTAGCGGGCCGTGTGCGCGTAGGCGCGGGCCGCGAGGCGGCGGCGCTCCGCCAGCGTGAACCCGCCACTGGTGACGGCCCCGGCCACATCCGGGTACATCGATGGATCGGTGATGACGGCGACGTTGGCGTGGTTCTTGGCCGCGGCGCGCACCATGGCCGGGCCGCCGATATCGATCTGCTCCACGCACTCCTCCGCCGGGGCGCCGCTGGCGGCGGTCTCCTCGAACGGGTACAGGTTGGACACGAGCAGCTCGAACGGGGCGATCCCGCGTTCGCCGAGCTGCTCGCGGTGCGCGGGCTGCCGCACGTCGGCGAGCAGCCCGGCGTGCACCGCCGGATGGAGGGTCTTGACCCGGCCGTCGAGGCACTCGGGAAAGCCGGTCAGGTCCTCCACCCTGGTCACCGGCACGCCCGCGGCGCCGATCGCCGCTGCGGTGCTGCCGGTGCTGACGATCTCGACCCCGGCACCGGCCAGTGCCTGCGCCAGCCCGGCCAGCCCGGTCTTGTCGTAGACGCTGATCAGTGCCCGCCTGATGGCTATCTTCGTCAACGCCCGACCTCCACCCTCATCAACGCCCGACCTTCACCTCCCGGCCCTGGACGGACCATCCGCCGCGGGCCATCGCGCCCACGGTGTCGACCAGTAGCGCCCGTTCGGCCACCTTGACCCGCTCGTGCAGCGCTGGCACGTCGTCATCATCGCGGACGGGCACCGCCGCCTGCGCGATGACCGGCCCGGTGTCGGTGCCGGCGTCCACCATGAAGACGGTGCAGCCGGTGACCTTCACTCCATAGTCCAGCGCATCCCGGACGGCGTGCATGCCGGCGAAGGCCGGCAGCAGCGAGGGATGGGTGTTGATGAACCGGCCGCCGAACCGGTCCAGGAACGCCGGTCCCACCAGCTTCATGAACCCGGCCGAGACCACGAGGTCCGGGCCGAACGAGGCGACCGATTCCGCGAGCGCGCGGTCCCACGCGGCCCGGGTCGGGTAGTCACCCAGCCGGGCGGTGAAGGTGGGAATGCCCACGCGCTCCGCCCGCGCCAGGCCCTCGATGCCGGAGCGGTCCGCGCCCACCGCCGCCACCGCCGCCCCGTACGACTCACCGGCGCAGGCATCGATCAGCGCCTGGAGGTTGGTGCCCACGCCGGAGACCAGTACCACCAGGCGCGCCCTCATGCGGCCAACCCTAACGGCCGCCACGATGGCCAGGCCGGTGCCCGGGGCAATGCAGAATAGAGGGCTATGCCGCCCGCTCACGGACCCGGTGGGAAGAAGCCGCTCGCCGGCCCGGGCGGGAAGGCCACCGCGCTGCCCCCGCCCGAGCCCGCGCTCCGGCACCGGGCACTGGCCGCGCTGATCGTTGCGCTGCTCAGCCTGGTGGGACTGCTCGGGTTCAACATCGAGGCGCAGCGGGCCGTTCTCGTCGTCGTCTATTCCCTGCTGGCCGGTGCGACCGCGCTCTGGCTGGCCGTGACCGCGATGAGGCGGGCGCGGCGCAGCCGCACGGCCCGGCCCCGCGGTTCCGTGGTCGCGGCCGTGATCGCCGGCATCGGGGTCGGGCTCGCCGGCGTGATGCTGATGGCGTTCGGCCTGTTCGGGCGGCAGCTGTCGGACTACGGCCGGTGCCTGAGCGGCGCCAACACGATCACGGCCAGCCAGTCCTGCTACAGCCGTTTCTCCCATGCGCTGGA
>DATINY010000314.1:0-29432 GCA_035473755.1 Streptosporangiaceae bacterium | reverse complement strand
CGGTGCCGGTTGGACTTCCACCGGCCGCCGCTCCAGCGGGCGAGCAGGTCGCCGGTGTTGATCGTAAAGGCGCCGGGCTCGTAGGGCGCGTCCTCCCAGCCATCCTGTGGGGTCCACACCTGCAGACCGCCCCGGCCCGGCTCCCGGTCGAGGATGGTGACGGTCCCGAAGTCGGTGTGCGGGCCAATACGGAACTGGCCCGGTTCCGGCTCACCGGCCAGCGCCATCGGCGGGTACCAGTTGATGTTCATCGTGTGCGTGGCGTGCCCGGTATGCCGGGTGAAGAAGTCGTCTTCCAGGGCCAATGCCGCCGCGCACACGACGAGGAGCTCGTCCGCCAGCTCGCGCATCCGCGCCAGGTAGGCGTTGACGGCGGCCTCCAGCGCCGGCACCTCGGACGGGTAGACGTTGGGCTGGAACCAGTACCCATCGACGTCAGGGTCGCCGGTCGGCTCGTCGGCGCCGACCGCGAACGACTCCTTCAGATCAGGCGGGGTCTCCGTGCCCTCGGCGTAGGCGTTGGCCTCGACGCCGGGCGGCAGCCAGCCCCGGCCGCCGACGGTGACGGCGTAGCGCTGTTTGGTCTCGCTCGGCAGCGCGAAGAACGTCCGCGCCCCGGCGCGCACCTGCTCACGCATCTGGCCCGGCACCCCATGGCCCGTGATCAGGAAGAAACCCACGCTCTGCAGCGCCGCGTCGACCTTGGCGGCGACGACAGCGCGGGCCTCCCGGTCCCCGCTGAACCACGGGGTGAGGTCGATTACCGGCACAGACGACTTCATGACCTGGCCCCGATCTCGCCGCCACATGGCTGCTGGTGGTCGTGGTGGGCCCGATCCTAACCGCGGCCAGGTCAGCACGCCAGGAAGGCCCACCGCCCAGGTCTTAGCCTGGCAGCTAGCAGCGTCGCTCCGGTCCGGAGGCCACCCTTGAGCCAAGAACACGACCCTGCGGGGCTTGCCCCCGAGAACGCGCACCGCGTGCTCCGGGCTGACTGCGGACGCTGTTTCGGGCTGTGCTGTGTGGCGCCGGCGTTCTCGGCTTCGGCCGATTTCGCGATCGACAAGCCCGCCGGGCACCCCTGTCCCCACCTGCAACCCGACTTCCGGTGCGGCATTCACAAAGATCTGAGAGGTCAGGGCTTCCGCGGCTGTGCCGTGTACGACTGCTTCGGCGCGGGCCAGCAGGTTTCCCAGGTCACCTTCGGCGGCCAGGACTGGCGCCGGGACCCGCGGGCCGCCGCCCAGATGTATGAGGTGTTCCCGGTCATGCGTCAGCTTCATGAGCTGCTGTGGTATCTGGCCGCGGCGCTGGCCCTGCGGCCGGCCCACGCCGTCCACGGCCAGCTGCGTCAGGCGTTCACGGCGACGCAGGCGATGACAAACCGCCCGGCTGACGTTCTCCTGCGCCTGGACACCGGGCGGCACCGGGCACAGGTCAACGCCCTGCTGCTCCGCGCGAGCGAACTCGCGCGGGCCCAGGTACCGGGCCAGAAGCAGGACTACCAGGGAGCCGACCTCATCGGTGCCCACCTGGCCAACGCGGGCCTCGAGGGCGCCAGCCTGCGCGGGGCCCGCCTCATCGGCGCCGACCTCAGGCGCGCCAGCCTCAACCTGGCCGACCTCACCGGAGCCGATCTCAGGGGCGCCGACCTCGGGGGCGCCGACCTGGCCCAGGCCCTGTTCGTCACCCAGGCCCAGCTCGACGCGGCCGAGGGCGATACCGGCACGAGGCTGCCGCCGTCGCTCACCCGCCCGGTGCACTGGTCCGGTCAGCGGTTGGCGTAGAGGTCGCCACCGCTCACCCACGACCCGGCAGGGTAACGGCCGCGTGTCATGATCGAGCGAAACGAAAGGGGCGTGGTGAGGTACGAGACCGTCGCCGAGGCCTACCGCGACCTGGAACAGGCCAGCGGGCGGCTGGCACTGACCGACCGGCTGGCCACCCTGCTCGCCGGAACCCCTGCCGAGCTGCTGCCCACGGTCTGCTACCTGTGCCAGGGCCTGATCGCGCCGGAATTCGCCGGGGTGGACCTCGGCCTGGCCGAGAAGATGGCCGTCCGCGCGGTCGCCACCACCACCGGCACCGGGCCCGAGCAGGTGGCCGCGAGCGTACGGGAGACCGGCGACCTCGGCCAGGCCGCCGAGCAGCTGCTGGCCACGACCGCCGCCGGCCGTCCCGCCAGCCTGCAGGTCGCCGCCGTGGTGGACACCCTGCACCGGATCGCCGAGGCCGAGGGGCCCGGCTCGCAGGGCCGCAAGCTGGAGCTGCTGGCCGGCCTGCTCACCCAGGCCACCCCGCTGGAAGCCCGCTACCTGCTGCGCCTGGTCACCGGGGGGCTGCGGCTGGGGATCGGCACGCCCACCATCCTGGACGCGCTCGCGCAGGCACACGCCGGCGGCCGGGCGGCCCGGCCGGTGCTGGAACGCGCCTACAACATCTGCTGCGACCTCGGCCGGGTCGCCGCCACCCTGATCCGGGGCGGACTGGCGGCGGTCGAACAGCTCCAGGTCCGCCCGGGCAACCCGGTGCGCGTCATGCTCGCCCAGCGGCTGTCCGACGCTGCGGAGATCCTGGAAAAGCTGGGCGGGCAGTGCGCGGCCGAATACAAATACGACGGCGTCCGCGTCCAGGCGCACCGGACCGCCGACGGCCAGATCGAGCTGTTCACCCGGCGGCTGGAGCGCGTCAGCACCCAGTTCCCGGACGTCGTCGAGCTCCTCGCGGCGGGGCTGGGCCCCCGCGAGGCGATCGTCGAGGGGGAGGTCGTCGCCTTCGACCCGGCCGCCGGGGAGCTGCGCCCGTTCCAGGAGGTCATGTTCCGGCGGCGCAAGTACGGCATCAGCGACGCCGTGCGCGACGTGCCCGTGGGCCTGTTCTGCTTCGAGCTGCTCTACGCCGACGGGCAGGACCTCACCAGGCTGTCGTACCCGGAGCGGCGGGCCAGGCTGGCCGAGGCGATCACGGTCGCGCCCCGGCTCCGGCTCACCACGGCCGCCGAGGTCGCCACCCCGGCCGCCCTCGACGCGGCGTTCGAGCAGGCGGTCACCGACGGCTGCGAGGGGCTGATGTGCAAGTCGCTGAGCCCGGCCGCCGGCTACCAGGCGGGCGCCCGCGGCTGGCTCTGGATCAAGCTCAAGCGGGACTACCGCACCGAGCTGTCCGACACCGTGGACCTGGTCATCGTCGGCGCGTTCGCCGGGCGCGGCCGCCGCCGCGGCGTCTACGGCGCGCTGCTGCTGGCCGCCTACGACCCGGTCGCGGACGTCTACCGCACGGTGACCAAATGCGGCACCGGGTTCTCCGACGCTGAGCTGGCGGCGCTGCCCGGCAGGCTGGAGCCCCTGGCCCGCGCCGAGCGGCCCGCGCGGGTCGATGCACGCCAGGAGCCCGACGTGTGGTTCGAGCCCGGGCTCGTGCTGGAGATCCTCAGCGCGGAGCTGACCCTGTCGCCCACCTACACCGCGGGCTGGGGGCAGATCAAGGATGACGCCGGGCTGGCGATGCGGTTCCCGCGCTTCACCGGGCGCTGGCGCGACGACAAGGCCGCGCAGGACGCCACCACCACCGAGGAACTGGTGGGCCTCTTCCGCACCGCACAGCGAGCGCACGCGGCAACTGACGGCTGATCCGCAGGCCCGGCGCTCTGCCGTGGTGCCGCGCCCCGCGTGGTGCCGCGCCCCGCGTGGTGCCTCGCCCCCCGTGGTGCCGCGGCCGTGGTGCCGGGCCCGTCGTGGTCCCGCGCCCGCCGCCCGGCCGAAATGCTTTGGCAGCCCGGCGCGGCCTCGGTGAGACTGTCGTCATAGCAGGCGAAGGAGGTCCCGGGTGAGCGCCGAGGCATACGGGGCGCACGGGCGCGGCGGCGGCGAACGCGCCCCCTGGCGGGTCATGTACGCCTACGTGCGGCCCCACCGCCTCGCGTTGCTGATAGGGGGGTTGCTGAGCCTGCTCACCGCGGCGACCGGCCTGGCGCTGCCGCTGGTCGTCCGGGCGCTGATCGATGATCTGGGCCACCATCGCTCCGTCTCACAGCTCCTGCTGCTGATGACGGGCCTGGTGGTGGCCAACGCCGCGCTCGGCGCGCTGGGCAGCTACGTGCTGCAGCGGACCGCGGAGTCGGTGGTGCTCGCCGCGCGGCGGCGGCTGGTGGACCGGCTGCTGGGGCTCACGATCACCGGACTGGACCGCGCCGAGCCCGGTGACCTGATGTCGCGCGTGGCCTCCGACACCACGTTGCTGCGCGATGTCACCACCGGCTCGATCGTGGGCGTGGTCACCGGCGGCATCACCCTGATCGCCACGCTGGTGCTGATGAGCCTGCTGGACCTGGTGCTGTTCGGCGTCACCCTGAGCGTGTTCATCCTGGCGGCCGTGGTCATCGGCCTGGTGGTGCCGAGGATCGGCCGCGCCGCCCGGCGCGCCCAGGACAGCGTGGGCGTGATGGGCGCGGCGCTGGAACGGATGCTGGGCGCGTTCCGGACCATCAAGGCGTCGGGCGCCGAACAGCGCGAGGGCCAGCGCATCCACGCCGCCGCCCGGGACGCCTGGCGGGCCGACCTCCGCGCCGCCAAGTGGGAGGCGATAGCGGGCAACACCGCGGGCCTGTCCATCCAGTGCGCGTTCATCGCCGTACTCGCCACCGGTGGCGCCCGGGTCGCCTCGGGCGCCATCCAGGTGGGCACGCTGGTCGCCTTCCTGCTGTACGTGTACTACCTGATGTCGCCCATCCAGCAACTGGTCAGCGCCGCCACCGGTTACCAGATAGGCGCCGTGGCGGTGGCCAGGATCCAGGAGGCAGAACGGCTGCCGGTGGAACCCTCCGGCGCCCCCGCGAGCGGCCGCGGCGGGGGCGGCGCCCCGGCGGCGGTCGTGTTCGAGCAGGTGCGCTTCCGCTACCGGCCCGAGCTGCCCGAGGTCCACCACGGCATCAGCTTCGCGATCCCGCCCCGCGGGATGACCGCCTTTGTCGGCCCGTCTGGCGCCGGCAAGACCACCGTGTTCTCGCTGATCGAGCGCTTCTACGAGCCGGACGCCGGGCGGGTCCTGCTCGACGGCACCGACCTGCGGGACTGGCCTATCCCGGAGCTGCGCGCCGCCATCGGCTACGTCGAGCAGGACTCCCCGGTGCTTTCCGGCAGCCTGCGGGAGAACCTCATCCTCGGCGCCCCGGACGCGACGGACGCGGAGGTCGGCGAGGTACTGCGGATCACCAGGCTCACCGGCCTGGTGACGAGCCTGCCCGAGGGGCTCCAGACCGCGGTCGGGCACCGCGGCACCAGGCTGTCCGGTGGCGAGCGCCAGCGGGTGGCCATCGCCCGGGCGCTGCTGCGCCGCCCGCGGCTGCTCCTGCTCGACGAGGCCACCTCCCAGCTCGACGCGCTGAACGAGGCCGCGCTGCGCGAGACGGTCGCCGAAACCGCGCTCATGACGACGGTCCTGGTCGTCGCGCACCGGCTGTCCACGGTGACCATGGCCGATCGCATCATCGTCATGGACGCGGGCCGGGTGAAGGCGGCGGGAACCCACGCCGAACTCGTCGCCAGCGACCCCCTCTACGCCGAGCTGGCCGCCACCCAGTTCCTGGCCAGCGCGGACACCCCCACCGCCTGACCGAGGGCGAGACCATCTGACAGGAGAACGGCATGGCGACCGCGACCCGCATCGTGACCTACAACGATCAGGAGACGGCTCTGACCGGCTTTCTCGCCTGGGACGATGCGGCGCCGCGCCCGGTCCCCGGGCTGCTGCTCGTGCATGGCGGGGCCGGTCTCGATGATCACGCCAAGGGCCAGGCCCAGCGGTACGCCGCGCACGGTTACGCGGTCCTGGCGTGTGACATGTTCGGGGATGGCGTCGCGGGTGACCGTGAGCGCGTGATGGCGTGCCTGACGGGGCTGCGGGATGATCCACAGCGTCTGTCGCGGCGGGCGCAGGCTGGGCTGACGGCCCTGGCCGGATGTCCCGAGGCCGACGGCCGGTTTGCCGCCGTCGGCTTCTGTTTCGGCGGGCTAGCCGTCCTCACGCTCGCCCGCTCGGGGGCCGATGTGATGGGTGTGGTCAGCATGCACGGCAGCCTGGCTACGGTCAGGCCGGCGGAGCCCGGCGCGGTCAGGGCCAAGATGCTTGTCTGTCACGGCGCCCTGGACCCGCACGTGCCGCTCGCGGACGTCGTGGGATTCGCGGAGGAGATGGGCCACGCCCGGGCCGACTGGCAGCTCATCATGTACGGCGGTGCCATGCATGGCTTCACGCACGAGCACGCCACGCCGGGCGCCATCCCCGGGGTCGCCTACGATGCGCCCGCTGACCGGCGATCGTTCGCCGCCGCCCTGGCCTTCCTGGCCGAGATCCTGCCCCCTACGGCTCCACATCCGGGAACAGCGCGATCGACGCGGTGAAGGCGTGGAGGTAGTTCTGGCCGCCCACCGGCCCGAGTTCCCCGGCGCAGGAGAACCCCGCCACCGGGATCTCGCCCAGCGTCTTCGCCAGCAGCCCGGCGTCGTGGTCCGGCTCGGAGAACAGCCGTGATCCGCGGCCGTTGCAGGTGAACAGCAGCGCACCGGCCGCCCGGCGGCCGCCGAGGGCGCTGGCCTCCCGCTCCAGGGTGCGCCGCAGATCCTCATCCGCCGAGTCGGCGTCCCGGACGTGGAACTGCACCGTCTGGCCCACCTCGACCTCATCCCCCACCGCGATAGCTCCCGAGTCGGGGTCGGCGCCGGCGACACCGCGGATCAGGAAGTCGCCCTGGCGCGGCTCGGCCCGGTACTCGTCGATGACCAGCCCGACCTGAACGCCGCGGGCGAGCAGTTCCCGGTCCCGGACGGGCAGCGCCGCGGCCAGCTCCTGCAGCCGTACCAGCGGCGGACGCCCGCCCAGCTCGAAGATCACGTTGGATTCGGCCCGGGTGATGGTGTAGGGATCACCGACCGGGCGGCATCCCTGCGCCACCAGGGGATGGACCTCGGCTCGCGGCAGGTGAGCACCGACCGCGCCCCCCGGCAGCACCCGCCCGTCCAGGAACAGCCGGCTCTGCCGCGTCGGCAGCCCCCCGCTGGCCAGACCACCCATGACCCACGCCCCGGGAACGCGCGAGTTCAGGTGGGTCAGCAGGCCGGCGACCGGGAACGTGAACGGGTCGCAGATCATCAGGTGAGCACCCGCCGGACCCTGGCCGAACCGGTAACCGCCGTAGGTGCCCCCCGTAGGCGTCCGGACGAACTCCATGCTGAACGTCTCCACCGGGCCAAGGCCCTCGGCCAGCCACAGCGCGACGGCCGGCCCGGACTCGACCTCGCGGGCCCCGCCGGCCACCGCCTCCGCCACGCAGCCGATCAGTGGGATCCGGCCGGTCTCCTCGGCGACCGCGGTCACCAGGTCCTGCGCGGAGCCAAAGAAATGGGCGGAGGCGAACAGCACCGCGAACGTGGGAGATAGGCCTCCCAGCGATGCCCGGGCCTCCCCCGCCGCCCGGCTCGCCGCCTCGCGGGCATCCTCGGTCAGGACGAGGGCGCCTCCCGCCTTCATCACCCCAGGTTAGCTTGGGCACTCGCCTTTCCCCGTCCCGTCGGGTAGGCCAGGACCCGGGTTGCTAACTTCGGGAGGGTGAACGAGCCGATCGCGTCCCGGCCCTACATGCCTGGCTACGGAACGCTGCCCGAGGGCGAGGGCGGCGGCCTGCTGCCCTGGTCGTGGGCCGAGGAGAGGCTGGTCCGCTCGCACGACTTCTGGCTGGCGACGGTGACCCCGGACGGAGCGCCGCACCTCATGCCGGTCTGGGCGGTCTGGCATGAGGGCCGGCTGTGGTTCAGCAGCTCCAACGGATCCCGCAAGGCGCGGAACCTTGGCTCGGAGCCCCGCTGCACGTTGTCCACCGACAGCCCGCTCGAGCCCGTCATCATGCAGGGCCGCGTTCACCGGGTTACCGACCCCGGCGCGCTGACGGCCATGCTCGCGGCCGAGAACGCGAAATACGGAACCGCCTATGGTCAGGACATGGTGGATCCGGCGTCCAACAGCGTCTTCGCCTTGCAGCCGGAGTGGGTGTTTGCCCTGGACTCCAGCAACTTCAGCGGATCACCAACCAGGTTCACGTTCGCGCCATCGCCGGCCTGAACACCGGGCCAGCGCGGGGCACGCCTCCTTCCTGCGCGCGGTGCGGTACCTGGGGCGGCCTGGCCTGCGCATCTCCTCCACCCGGCCCCGCTGCCGCCCCTGCCCTTGACGTGCCTGATACCACGTGCTTATCATAGTGATATCAAATTAATGAAGTAAGGACCGCCAGCGCGGCGGGAAGCCAGCGGGGCCCCGGGACGGGTGGCGCGTTGACAAGGGAGGCAGTCATGGGTCTACTGCGGCATACGGTTGCCGGGCGGGAAGGCGGGGCGATCGGCACCCGCTGGCGGCCCGCGATGGCCGGCATATCCCTGGTGGCGGCGGGGCTGGCCGTAGCTGGCTGCGGAAGCAGCGGCAACAGCAGTTCGGGCGCACCAGCCTGCTTCTCCAAGGGCGCGGCCGCCGCTCAAGCGGGAGCGGCAGGCGGCGCGGTCAGTCCGGCGGTCTCCGGCAGCGCGGCGGCGGCGGGCGGGCCGGCCAATCCGGCGGTCGCGGCGGGCTGGACGCTGCCGGGCGGCAATCTGCAGAACACGCGGGACGTCGCCAGCGCGATCACCAGCTCCAACGTCTCGAAGCTGGGAGTGGCCTGGACCGTGCCGATCGAGGCAGCATACGGCCGGTACGCCACCACGCCCGTCGTTGTGAACGGTGTGGTCTACACGCAGGATCTTGAGTCGAATGTGATGGCGATCGAGCTCGCCACCGGCAAGGTCCTCTGGCGGCACACCTACAGCTCGACGAACGGGGGCCCGGACGGCGTCAACGTAGTCAACGGGACCGTTTACGCGGCGACCAACCACGCCGCGGTCGCCCTGTCGGCGGCCACCGGCAGGCAGCTGTGGAGCCGGACGCTGATCGGCAACAACCGCGAGGGCATCGACATGGCGCCCGGCTACAACCACGGCACCGTGTACGTGTCGACCGTGCCGGTCAACCCGACGGTGGGCGAGTATCTGGGCGGCGCCAAGGCGACGTTGTGGGCACTGAACGCCAGGACCGGCGCGCCGGAGTGGAGCTGGGACGAGGTACAGGACCTGTGGGGCAAGCCCGGCATCAACTCCGGCGGCGGCCTGTGGGATCCGCCGTCGTTCGACGCCCAGGGCAACCTCTACCTAGGCGTGGCCAACCCCGGCCCGCTGGGCGGCGCCCGCGGCTACCCGTGGGGGACCAGCCGGCCCGGCCCGGACCTGTACACCGACTCGGTGGTGAAGCTGAGCCCGCAGGGCAAGCTCCTGTGGTACTACCAGCTCACCCCGCATGACCTGTTCGACTGGGATCTCCAGAACTCGCCGGTGCTCACCACCGCCCACGGGCAGCCGGTGGTGGTCGACGGCGGCAAGGCCGGCATCTTGATCGAGCTCAACGCGCACACTGGCAAGCTGCTCTGGAGCCTCCCGGTGGGCGTGCACAACGGCCATGATCATGACGGGCTGCTCACCGAGCACGCCCGGCCCACCTCCCACCTCCCGCTGCCGGCCAGGTTCTGCCTGGAGCCCGGCGGGTTCGGCGGCATCGAGTCCCAGCTCGCCACCAACGGCACGACCACCTTCGCCGCCGTCAACAACCTCCCCATGCCGATGACCCCGACCGCTCCCGGCTACACCGAGCCCTCGACCTCCGCCCTCTTTGCCGCCTTCGCCGAGGCCACCGGCGAGATGGTCGCGGTCAACCAGGACACCGGCAAGATCGAATGGGCCGACCAGCTCCCCTCCTCGCCCTACGGCGCCGCCGCGGTCACCAACAACGTCGTGTTCACCACCACCTACAGCGGCGACCTCTATGCGTTCAACGCGGCCACCGGTGCGATCCTGCTGAAAACACGGCTGCCCGCCAGGACCAATGCCCCCGTCACCATCGACGGCGACTACGTCATCACCGCAGGAAGCGTCGCCCAATCGGCTGGGCAGCGGATGTTCATCGTCGCCTACCGGCTCGGAGCCACGGGCAAGCTCCCCGGCTCCGCGGGCTCGTAGCCCGACCACAGGAGGCAGAAATGAGTGAGCCAGCCATCGCGGTGCGCGGACTGCGCAAAAGCTTCGGCGCGAAGGAGGCGGTAGCCGGGATCGATCTCGAGATCGCACGCGGCTCCCTCGCCGGGCTCGTCGGGCCGAACGGGGCGGGCAAGACCACGTCCCTGTCGATGATGACCGGCCTGCTGCGGCCGGACTCCGGCCAGGTGCTCGTCGACGGCCTGGATGTGTGGGCCGACCCGCCGGCCGCCAAGGCGGTCATGGGGGTGGTGCCGGCCGAGGCCCAGTTGTTCGAGCGGCTGAGCGGCGCGGAACTGCTGGAGTACGCGGGCCGGCTGCGCGGCATGCCGGCCGGCGAGGCGCGCTCCCGTTCCGCGCAGCTGCTGGACGTGCTGGACCTGACCGCCGATGCGAAGCGGCTGGTCGCCGACTACTCCACCGGCATGCGCAAGAAAGCTGGGCTGGGCTGCGCCCTGATCCATAACCCGGCGGTGCTGTTCCTGGACGAGCCGCTGGAGGGCGTGGACCCGGTCTCGGCCGACGTCATCCGCCGGCTGCTGACGCGTTTCGTCGGCTCCGGCTCGACCGTGCTGTTCTCCAGCCATGTGATGGAGCTGGTCGAGCAGGTGTGCGACCACGTCTCCATCATCGACAAGGGCAAGATCGTCGCCACCGGCACCACCGACCAGGTCCGCGGCGGCAAGACCCTGCAGCAGGCGTTCATCGACCTGGTCGGCGCGAAGGCAGGCGGCGGGGAGGGACTGTCATGGCTCGGCTCCTCGTCCAGCTGAAGCTGCGCCTGCTGACGAACGCGCTGCGCTCGTCCACCGGGGCCAAGATCTCCTTCATCGTCAGCACGATCTTCGCGGTGCTGCTCGCCATCGGCACGTTCACGGTCTTGGCGGCGCTGCGCGGCCAGAGCGCGGCGGTCGACCAGACCGCCGCCGTCTTCACCGTGTTCGCGTTCGGCTGGCTGATCGTGCCGCTGTTCTCGTTCGGCCTGGACGGAACGCTGGACCCGGCCACGCTGGCCCTCTACCCGCTGCGCACCCGCCCGCTGGCGGTCGGCCTGCTGGCCGCCTCGGCCACCGGCGCCTGGCCGCTGGCCAACGTGGTCGGCCTGCTCGGCGTGACCATTGGCCTGGCCCATGGGGTTCCCGGCGAGCTGGCCGCGGTGCTCGCGGTGTTGCTGCAGGTGCTGTTCTGCATCACGCTGGCCCGGCTCGTGACTACGGCCATGGCCGGGCTGCTGCGGTCGCGGCGCGGCCGGGACCTCGCGGTGTTCCTGGTCATCCCGATCTTCGCCCTGTACGAGGCCTTCGCCCAGGTGGTGCCCAGGATGGCCGCCGAAGGCAAGATCACTGCCGAGACCTTCGCCGGGATCGACAAGTGGCTGCGCTGGCTGCCGCCGGGCCTGGCCGCGCACGCCATCCAGGACGCCTCGGCCGGCCACGCCGGCGCCGCCCTGCTGCGCCTCGCCCTGCTGGCCGCCGTTGTCGTCGTGCTCGCTGGGCTGTGGATCCGGTCCCTCGGCCGCGCCCTGGTCAGGGTCGACACCAGCACGCAGTCATCGGCGGTGCGTGGCCGGCCGCTTCCGTTCGCCCGCTCCGGCGTACGAGGCACAGTGGCTGGCAGGTACCTGATCTACCAGCGCCGCGACCCCGGATCGGTCGTCCGCTGGGGCATAATCGCCGTCGTCATGGGCGCCGCGTCCGTCAGCACCATCCGGACTCCGCACTACCACGTGGCGCTGATTATCAGCGCGATTGTGGGGGCGGGGATCCTCGGCGCCTTCAATGCCAACTCGATCGGCCTCAGCGGACCTGCCTTCGGCCTGGAAGCGTCAGCCCTCACCGGCGCACGCGCCCTGCGCGGCTACCTCACCGGTCGCGGCATCGCGCTCGCCCTCGTCGCGGTGCCGCTGATGACGGCGGTGTCCTTCGGCATCGCGGCCGTCGCCGGGCACCCGGCGGATGGTTTCTGGGTGGTGGGGATCGATCTCGCTGGCATCGGCGCGGGCCTGGCTCTCAGCAGCATCTTCACCGTGAGCTTGGCCTACCCGGCCGAGAGGCGCGTCGGCAGTCCGTGGCCCCGCCCCGCCGATGGATACGGGGGCCGGTCGGTCGCCGGCACCTTCGGCAGCCTCTTCGGAGTGGCGCTGGCCGCCGTCCCGGTGATCCTGGCCGTGGAGTTCACCCACTCGGTCCCGGCCGCGGTCCGGATACCGGTGCTCGTGGTGTGCGCCGCCGGGTACGGCCTCGCGCTGGCCTGGGCCGGTGCGTGGATCGCCGCTCGCGCGGCCGGGCGGCAGCTGCCGGAGCTCTATCAGCTCGCCGTCCGGAGCAAGCTCTAGCCGGGCGGAACCGCCGGGGTCCTCCTCAGGCCAGGGCCAGGAGGGCGGGGGTGGCCTTGCTGGACTGATGCGGCACCTGGATGCTCGGGCTCCAGGTCTTGCCACCGGCGGAGTGGGAGACGAGCAACTGGTTGCTGGTGTCGTTGGCGACGAACGCGACCCACAGCCTGTTGTCAAACACGGCCAGCGCGGGCGCCGCCTTGCTCTTCTGGTTCTGCACCTGGGTGCTCGGGCTCCAGGTCTGGCCATCGGCGGAGTGGGAGACGAGCAGCTGGTTGCTGGTGTCGTTGGCGACGAAGGCGATCCACAGCTTGTTCTCGAACACCGCCAGCGCCGGTGCGGCCTTGCTCGTCTGATGCTGCACCTGGGTGCTGGGCTTCCAGTTCACGCCATCGGCCGACTGGGAAACTAGAAGCTGGTTGCTGGCGTCGTTGGCGACAAAGGCGATCCACAGCTTGTTCTCGAACACCGCCAGGGCGGGCGCCGCCTTGCTCTTCTGGTTCTGCACCTGGGTGCTCGGGCTCCAGGTCTGGCCATCGGCGGAGTGGGAGACGAGCAACTGGTTGCTGGCGTCATTGGCGACGAAGGCGATCCACAGCTTGTTCTCAAACTCCGCCAGCGCGGGCGCCGCCTTGCTCGACTGGTTCTGCACCTGGGAGTTGGGGCTCCAGGTCTTGCCATCGGCGGATTGGCTGATGAGCAGCTGGTTGCTGGCGTCGTTGGCGACAAATCCCAGCGTAAAACCCTGTGGCCCCGAGCTGACGAACGAAATTGCGGGAGCCCGTTTGCCCGACTCGTTTCCCACCTGGGTACTGGGCTGCCAGTTCTTGCCGTCTCCGGAATTGCTCACGAGCAGCCTGTTTGTATCGTTGTTTGAAACAAAAGCCAGATACATGCTCATGGTTATCCCTCTCCCGAACCCCCGACATCCCCGGCGAAACTATCCCGGGATAGCATGATCAAGTTTGAACCGGATAGGTCGAGGCGTCAAGCGAGATCCCCGGCGGTGGATATATCCGATAGAAATTCCACGCTCCGCCGTAAAGACACTTCTAACGGCTCCGGCCGCCTGCGCTGGCCCGATCAGGCGGCCGGGCCAGCGCGGCGTATGGATGGGTCAGGGCCCGGGGCTCAGGCCAAAGGGGAGCTGGTCGACGTTGCATGTGGTGCCCTTGGCCGGCAGCTGCAGCGACACCAGGTAGGCCAGCTCGGCGTCGTCCCGGCACACGCTGGGCTCGACGAACATGCTGGTGTGGCCGTCGCCGTTAACCTTGAGCAGCCGCGCGTTGCCGAGCTCGTCAACCGCGGCCTCGGCGCCCCAGATCGGAGTGATCGGGTCGTGTACCGCGTTGAGCACCAGAATCGGGGTCCGCGACCGGTTCCACGGCCCGTCGTAAGCGTCGGTGTGCATCGTCGGCCAGGTCGCACACGGCATCATGTCGTACACGATCAGCCTTCCGAAGCCCGGCACCTGCTGGTCCTCGGTTATCGCCAGGTTGTGATAGACGGCGTCGCTCGTGGGCACCAGGCTGTCGGCGCACTGGATGGCGTAGTAGGCGTCGGCCCGGTTGTCGGTATAGGGCGCGCTCGACCCGGGCGGGCTGGTGGTGGGCTGCGGCGCGCCGCTCGTGGCGCGCTGGGGGCCCATCAGGCTCTGGCCTGCCGCGCGACTGGCCGCCTGGGCCAGCCCCGCGGACTGCCCGGCGGTCAGCGCCTGCCCCGCGGAGGTCGAGGTGTACAGGCCCTGCAGGTAGGAGGCGAGACCGGGCCAGTCGGCGATCGGGTCCTCCATGTCGTAGTAGGCGAAGATCATCAGGTCCTGGTAGGAGAGCTGGCCGGCCTGCGCCCGCGCCAGCAGGGTCCGCCATTTCGCGCGCAGGTTCCCGCCGGCGGAGAACGCACAGGCGCTCCCGGCCTGCGCGCACAGCGGGAGGAAGCGGTCCAGGAAGACCTCCTGGCCCGCCCGGTCCACGCCCTGCCGGACGTCGACCGGGAACGCGGCCCCGTCGCCGGGGCGGTGCCCGGTCGCGTTGCCGACGAAGTCCAGCGTGCCGTCCAGGACCATCGCCCGGACCTTGTCCGGGAAGAGGTTGGCGTAGGTCGCGCCGATCACCGTCCCGTACGAGAAGCCCAGGTAGGTGAGCTTCGGGTCGCCGACATCCTGGCGGAGCACATTCAGGTCACGGGCGGTGTCGGCGCTCGACACGTGCCGCATCAGGGCGGCGGAACGCTGCAGGCAGTCCCGCCCGAGCTGGGCGTTCAGCTGGAAAAAGGCGGGCTCGCCGGACTGCGGGTAGGGGAAGACCGGAATCGAGTTGAAGTAGTCGGTGTCCGCGGTGTCGGTCGCGAAACAGTTCACCGGGTCGGAGTACTCCACGCCGCGCGGGTCCCACGTCACCAGATCGAACCGGGCGCGGATGGCCGGGCTGAACACCGTGTCGGCCCGGTTGACCAGGTCGGTGACGTCCGGGCCGCCCGGGCCGCCGAAATCGATGAATAACGAGCCGATCCGCTCACTGGGGTCGGAGGCGGGAAGCCGGATCAGGGCAAGACTGATTTTCTGGCCGGCCGGGTGCTGGTAGTTGAGCGGGACCGGTTCGGTCGCGCACTGGAACTGCGCGGGAATGGTGGCCGGGCACGAACCCCACTGGACCGCCGGCGTGAGAACCGCCGGCCGGCTGGCGCCGGCCCGGCCCTGAGCTGCCGTTAACCCCGCGGCGGCGGTGTTCCCGGTGGCGGCCACCAGGCTCGCCACCAAGGCCGACCCGGCTAATAACGCCAGCATCCGCGCGGCAAGTCCTGGCCAATTCGCTAACCGGCTTTTGGTAATTCTCATGTTCGGGACTCCGCTTCTCTGGCCGAAACTCCCATGGATTTCCCGCCGATCCCCCGGGATCATACGGCGGCGTGCCCAGCGGCGCCACTACGCAGGAGGAGCGAGAAAATGACCATGACCGAAACCAGCAGGGAGAAGACAATGCCGGCCGACGCCTTCGACCTGGTCGTCCCGTCGATCCCGGGCTATGGCTTCTCCGGGCCCACCCAGGACAGGGGCTGGAACGTGCGCCGCATCGCGCAGGCGTGGGATGAGCTGAGCCCCCCGCGGGGCGGGTCAGGCGTCGCCGCGCCACGTGTCGAAGTGGCTGATGGCGACGATCGTCACGCCGAACGGCGGGCCGGGAACCGCTCCCGCAGGGCGCGGTGAACGGCGTCCGGATAGGGCCCGGCGGCGGCGATCGCCTCCTCGACCGTGCGGAGGGCCGCGCCCGTGCCCGAGCCAAGGGCCGGCCTGACCGGCGCCGCGGCCAGCACGTCATGGGCCAGCAGCAGCTCGGCCGCCAGCAGGTCCTCGAGCAGGCCCAGGGCGGCGTCGGCCTTGCGCACGCTGAGCGGCGCGCCGGTGCCGTGGTCCTCGACGCCGAGGTCCAGCGGGGGCGTGTCGAGGCTCGCGGGCGCCGCGAGCTGCTTCAGCTCGGTGAATACGGCCGCCGCTGGATAGCGCAGCTGCAGGCCGTAGGGCGCCGCGGACGGCGGGCCGCCCGACCGCTGCCGGAAGAAGGCTTCCCATAGGTGGCTCATCCGGCGATCGCTCAGCTGCCCGGCCTGGGCCAGGGCGATCCGCAGGGCGTCGTGCGCGATCGCGAGGACCACCGGCTGGAAGTTCCCGTTGCTGATCAGCGCCTGGCCGGGCACGGACACCAGGGGATTGTCGGCGGCGGCGTTCAGCTCCGTGGTGACCGCGGACCGGGCGGCGGTGACGTACTCGCGCAGCGCCCCGTGGACCTGCGGCACGACCCGGAACGACAGCGCATCCTGGACCGACCGGGCGCCGCCCGGCTCCAGCAGCGGGCTCCCGGCGAGCAGCGCGCGCAGGTGGTCCGCGGCCGCGATCTGCCCGGGGATCGGTTTGGCCCGCCCCACCGCGGGCTGCAGG
Organism: Streptosporangiaceae bacterium; assembly: GCA_035473755.1. Lineage (GTDB taxonomy): Bacteria > Actinomycetota > Actinomycetes > Streptosporangiales > Streptosporangiaceae > UBA9676. The sequence goes on along the minus strand of DATINY010000314.1, from coordinate 13,063 downwards.
ACCGACGTGTTGGCCCCCGTCGCCTCCATCGATAGCGCCGCGGCGACGTCGGCGGCCTCGGCCACCCTGGCCGCCCGGTCGGCGACCAGCACCGCCTGGCCGACGGACACGCCGTTGGCCGAGATCAGGGCCAGCCCGTCCTTGCCGCCGAGCACGAGCGGCGTGATCCCCGCGCGACGCAGCGCCTCACCGCCGGAAACGACCTCGCCGCGGTACTCGGCGCGGCCCATGCCGATCGCGACCTGCGCCATGCCGGCCATCTGCCCGATGTCGGCTGCCCCGACCGAGGCCGTCTCGGGCACGACCGGATGCACGCCGGCATTCAGCATCGCCACCAGGATCTCCGCCACCGGAACTCCCGCGCCCGATCCGCCGCGGGCGATACCGTTCAGGCGCACGGCGAGGGCGGCGCGCACGATCGCGGCCGGCAGCGGCGGGCCGATCCCGCCGCTGTGCGACACGACGAGAAAGCGCTGCTCGCCCCGGATCTCCTCCTCGGTCAGCCGCGTGTCCTTGCCGTGGCCGACCTGGGTCGTCAGGCCATAGACCGCCTCGCCGTCGGCCAGGGCCCGGTCCACCACCGCCCGGCCGGCCGCGATCCTGGCCCGGGTCCCGTCGTCCAGCTCCACTCGCGCGCCGTCGATCACCGCCAGCAGATCCTCGATCGCCAGCGGAGCCTCGGTAATTCTCACGGTCGTCATGCGTTCGCCCCCGCTTCATCGGCCACGACATGACCGTAACTACCACACACAGCCGCCGGGCCACGGCCATGCCGGTGAGGACCGCCAGCTGGCTCCCGCCCAGCCACTCCTGTCATGCTGAGGGACGTCCGTGCGGTGTTCAGCGTCGGCCCGCCCGGACCGGAGGACCATCATGATCGGCAGCGCCCAGCCGGAGCCGCCTGCGCTGGAGATCATCCGGACTGGCACCCGGCTCAGGCCCGTGCCGCTGGTTCCCCAGATCCGGCTGTACCAGGCCGGTGATCCGATAAGCCTGTGGCAGCGCACCGAGCTGGCGGCCGGGCGGACCGGCCTGGACCCGCCGTTCTGGGCGTTCGCCTGGGCTGGCGGCCAGGCGCTGGCCCGCTACCTGCTCGACCACCCCGAGGCGGTCAGGGGCCGGCGTGTGATCGACATTGCCTCCGGCTCGGGCCTGGTGGCGATCGCGGCGGCCAGGGCCGGGGCGGCGGCGGTGACGGCCTATGACATCGACCCGCTCGCCGCGGCGGCCATTGGCATCAACGCGGCGGCCAACGGCGTGACGATCCGGGCGGTCTGCGCTGATGTCCTGGACGAGGACGGTCCCTCCTCCCCCGGCACCGATCTGGTGCTGGCCGGCGACGCCTTCTACGAGCGCGATCTGGCCGCCAGGGTGATGCGGTTCCTGGAACGGGGCCATACCCGCGGCACCGCGGTCCTGGCCGGTGACTGCGGCCGGGCGTACCTGCCCCGCGACCGCCTGACCCCGCTGGCCAGCTACGACGTTCCCGGCTTGCGCCAGCTGGAGGACACCGACATTAAGCGCACGACCATCTGGGCGCTCGCCACACGACCGCTACCGCAGTCCCTCCCGCCCCTGGGCCCCTGACCCTGACTCCGGGCGCGGGGTGGACTGGACCCGGGACCCCGGGCTGGTCAGGGCTTACGCGCGACCCCGGCCAGCGTGGGCACATCCGGGGCCCCGCCGGCCTGGCCCGCCTCGGGCCGCCATTGCGGGCAGCGCACCAGACCGGGCGTCACGAACTCGAGGCCGTCGAAGAACCGCCCGATCTGATCGGCGCGGCGGAGCTTGTACGGGACCGCGCCGGTGTCGTCGTAGCCCTGCTGCGCCTCGTTCAGCGCCTCGCTGATGTCGAGGCTGTCATACAGGGCCAGGAAGCTCCCTGACGGCAGGCCGGCCAGCAGGCGCTGCACGATCGACTGCGCCTCATCGTCATCGGGGATATGGCCCATGACACCCATGATCATCAGTCCGGCGGCCTGGCCGAAGTCCAGCGTTTCCGCCGCCCGCGTCAGTACCGTTCCCGGGTCCCGCATATCGGCATCGATGTAATCGGTCACGCCTTCCGGGGTGCTGGTCAGCAGGGCGCGGGCATGCGCAAGCACGAGCGGGTCGTTGTCGACATAGACGATCCGCGATGCGGGAGCAGCGTGCTGGGCGAGCTCGTGGGTGTTGTCCACGGTCGGCAGGCCCGTGCCGACATCCAGGAACTGGCGGATCCCCGCCTCAAGGGTCAGGTAGCGCACGGCCCGGGCGAGGAACGCCCGGCCAGCACGGGCGATGCCGACGATGCCGGGGTAGATCTTGACGTACTGGTCGCCGGCCTCCCGGTCCACGGCGTAGTTGTCCTTGCCGCCCAGCCAGTAGTTCCAGATCCGGGCGGAGTGCGGCACCGTCGTGTCGATTCCGGCCCCGGCCGTGTCCTCGGGGTCTTCCGGCCCTAGCGCGCCCGAGGTCGCCATACGGTCATCGGTCACGGGAAATCCTTAACGGATTGGGATATTCACGGAAATAAAGGCCTGGTGCCGTCTGCCTGCGAGACGTGCGGGAGGGTAGCACCTCTGAATTCGCCACCATTCCCCGGGTGGCCGCCTGAGTCACGGCATTCACCAGGAGGCCGGTTACTGCCCGTGCTTCCACGCTAGGTCTCCCGGGTGATCTCGTTGAGGAACCGGGCGGTGCGGTCCGGGGTGAGAGCCTGGGTGCTGAGGTGGTTGATGACTTCCATGTAGTGGTCTACTTCGTCGCGCTTTTCCAGGTAGAGCGCGGTGGTGAGCAGCTCGATGTACACCACATCCGGCAGCTCCGGCTCGGCGAAGCGCAGGATGCTGAACGAACTGCTCGCGGCGGCGTGAGCGCCGCTGCCGAACGGCACGACCTGAATGGTGACCCGGGGCAGCTCGGCGACCTGGGTGAGGTGCCTCAGCTGGCCGCGCATCACGCTGCGGCCGCCGACCGGACGCCGCAGCGCCGCCTCGTCGATGACCGACCACACCCGCGGCGGCTCGGGGGACGTGAGCAGGTCCTGCCGCTTGAGCCGCAGGCTCACCCGGCGGTCGATCTCCTCGGCGGGGGTGGCCTTGTGGCCGAGCATGGTGACGGCGCGGGCGTAGGCCTCGGTCTGGAACAGGCCGTGCACGAACTGGAGCTCGAAGGTGCGGATGACCGAGGCGGCCGCCTCCAGGCCAAGGTAGGTGTCCAGCCAGTCGTCCAGGACATCGCTGTAGTTCGACCACCAGCCGGGGGTGTTGGCCTGCCGGGCCAGCGACAGCATTCCGGCCCGCTTCTGCTCATCGTTGACGCCGTACATGGTGAGCAGGTCGGCCACGTCCCGCTCCTTGAAGCTCACGCGGCCGTTTTCCATGCGGCTGATCTTGGAGCGGGACGCCCGGATCTCATAGCCAGCCTGCTCGGGGGTGACACCCGCCGCCTCACGCAGCTGGCGCAGCTGGTTCCCGAGCATCATGCGCAGCACGGTCGGCCCTAGGGCGCCGACCGGCGGCTCGCCACCCGGCTCAACCGTGCTCATCCTGGCTCCGGGACCCGATTAATTGGCGTTCGGTGCACGTCCCTGAATGCGGGGACGCAAGTGGCTGCACCACTGGCCCATGGGCCACGGCGGGCCGCGTGTAGCACGATATCACCGCGTAATCCGTACCCTCGGCATCATCATTTCCCATGATTTCCGGGTATGACCTGACATTCATGACATTGCCGTCGCCGGCGGGCGCGGTTCACCTGGCTATCTGTTTTCATGGCTCGCGCGAGAACACCGGCCCCGGTACCCATAGGGCCCGCCGCACCATCGCGGCCGGCCAGCCGATGACGTTCGTGGCCTGCAGCGGCGACCGGCCTGCGGTGCGGCGCCGCCACACCGGCGGCAGGGCGCAACTTCCGCCCCAAGTGCAAGTGCAGAGGATTCGTGCAAAAAGGTTGTGCAGAAGGCGGTTGCAGTGGCTGTGTGCATGCGGGAGGATGCGCATATCCGCGTACGTCCCCCGCGGCGCGGGCGAACGGACGGTGATGACAGCACTCCCCTTGAGCCTCGCGGGCAATGGAGCCAGCGGCGTGGACTGCTGCTGGCTGGCACCGGTTCTCCAGATGGCCGCCGTGGCCAGCGGGAACTGGCCGCTATGGCCAGAACCAGGTCCCGAGGGCTGGACGTGCTTTCCGCGTGTCGCCACCCGCTCGCTGGACATGAAACCAAGGCCGGTCCGCGCGGCCCGGGATTTCGCCGTCGCCACCGTGCAGCGGTGGGGCGCCGCGGGATGCGCGGACGATGTTGCGATCGTCGTGTCCGAGCTGGTGACCAACGCGCTGCGGCACGCCCTGCCGGCCCCCGGCGAGGCTCCGCGGCGCAGGCCGGTCCGGCTTGGCCTGCTGCAGCCTGGGCCATGTGTGCTGTGCGCGGTCGCCGACCCGGGCTGGACGGTTCCGGTGGCGAAAGAGGCCGACGTACTCGCCGAGACCGGCCGCGGGCTCCATGTCGTCGGTGCGCTCGCCGACCTGTGGGGCTACACCGCACCCAGGAATGAGGGGAAAGCGGTCTGGGCCATGTTCTCGGCGCACCCGCGGGCGTGATGCCGCGTCTCCTCCAGGGCGGCGGGGCCGCACCGACTGGCCTGCCGCCCTCCGCCGTGATCAGCCGCAGCGAGGCGGCGGGCATGAGGTAGTTTCCGCAGCACCGGCCCCCACCCGGAACGGTCCAGACCCATCCCCTGGATCAGGACCAGCCAGGACCGCCGCCAGTGCAGCTTCCCCCGCAGTTCGTAGGCGACCCGCAGCCCATCACCGCGGGCATACCGCGTCCGGCTCACGTCGTTGCTGCCCTGAGCACACTGGCCATTGCTTGCAAAGTACGTCAAGCGCGCGTATACCCGCAGTGAGCAAAACGGCCTGCGGCGGGGTACCGCCCGGCCAGCGTCATTGCCGCTCCCCGCGGCCGGGGCGCGGCGCCGGGTCGGTCAGCACCCTTACGCCGTCGCGGCCGAAGACCCAGATATGCGCGCCAACGGCGGCCACGAGCACTGGGCTGGTGAAGTGGTACCCGCCGCTGGCCAGGACGCCGGGGACGCAGCCGCGCAGCAGGGACTGGATCCAGGTGCCGTCCGACAGGGTCTGGATCCAGCCGCCGTTGCTGGCGTTCAGTTCCGTCACCGAGCCATCGGCCATGCCGGGATAGAGATTGGTGACCCAGATGCGGCCACCGGCGGAGGCGATCGAGTACGGGGCGTTGAAACCGTACCTGGCCCCGGACAGCGTCCGCACCCACCTGCCGTCGCCGGCGTTCAGCCGTGGCCCGGGCATGCACCTTCCATAGCCGGATCACCCATGTCTTGATCTTGAACCCGTCGGGCGCTCCCCCAGCCATTCCGCAAGATACCGGACCGCGTTCACATCGATCCGGTCCTGCCGGTGCGGCATACCTCCAGCAGCTCCAGGCCCAGGTCGCGGATCTTGGTGAGCAGGCCGTGCCGGGCCACCTGGCCGGCGACCAGCCCCGGCGATGGTGGTCTGACCGTGGTCATCGCGCCGGACGCCGCGGGCACGTTCGATCGGCTCCGCGACGCGGCCGCAGCGCACGACGACGACTGAGCCTGTGTGATTGGAGCACCGCGCTGCGGGTAGCGCCGTGCAGGTGATGGGACACATCGCTGTGCGGAAGGACGTTGGCATGTGGGTTTTTCTTACCGCCCGGCTGCGGGCCTGGCTGTTGCTGGCCATCGCACTGCCGCTGGCCCGGCTGCTCGTCCACCGCCTGGCCGTGGCCGCTGACCGCCGTGACGCCTCCGCCCGGTCGGCGAAACTGCTTCGCCAGGCGGACTCGGCGGTGACCGCGGTGGCGGGGCACACCTCGGCACGGCGGTCCGGCCGTCGCACCTCTCCTGCTCGCTGGATCCGCCGGTGACGGAATCCGGTCGTTGATCGGCCCGGCGACCCCCCGCACTCGTTTCCGCGCCCCCACCCACGCTGAACCGGTTGCCCGTCGGCGGCGTTATGCCTGGTAGCTGGCAAACGTGAATACGGGGGGAGTGACGTCGTGCTGCTGCTGGAACGGGAGGCGCAGCTGGCATCTCTGGGGGAGTACGCAGCCGAGGCCCGGCAGGGGGACGGCCGGCTGGTGCTCATCGCGGGGGAGGCGGGCGTCGGCAAGTCGGCGCTGGTCGAGCAGGTGCAGCACGGCCTGCCCGAGGCCACCTGGTGCTGGGGGGCTTGTGACGGCCTGTTCACGCCGCGGCCGCTGGGCCCGCTCTTCGACATCGCCAGCAAGCTCGGTGGCGAGCTGCAGGAGCTGTGCGCGGCCGACGCTCCCCGCGAGGAACTGTTCAGCGCCCTGCTGCGGCAGGTCCGTGCGGCGGGTGAGCTGCACGTGCTGGTCGTCGAGGACATCCACTGGGCCGACGAGGCCACCATCGACCTGCTGCGTTTCCTCGGCCGGCGCATCCGGGATGTCCCGGTCCTGCTCCTGGCCACCTACCGGGACGAGAGCCTGACCGCCACGGACCCGCTCCGGATCGCCCTGGGCGACCTGGCCACTCAGCGCTCGGTCCGGCGCCTCAGCCTCCCGCCGCTCTCCGCTGACGCGGTGGCGGTGCTGGCCGGTGGCAGCGGCCTCGATCCTGCCGCGCTCTACCGGCTGACCGGCGGCAACCCGTTCTACGTCAGCCAGGCCGTGGCGGCGGGGATGAACGAGGTGCCGGTGTCGGCCCGGGATGCGGTGCTGGCCCGGGCCGCGCGGCTGGGCAGTGACTCGCGCGCGGTGCTGGACGCGGCCGCCCTGATCGGTACCCGGGTCGAGCTTGCGCTGCTGGAGCCGGTCACCGGCTGCCCGCCGACGGCCATCGATGAGCTGCTGGCGTCCGGGCTGATCGCCGGGGACGGCATGACGCTGCAGTTCCGCCATGAGATCGCGCGGCTCGCGGTGGAAGGAGCGGTCGCCGCCCACCGGCGTACCGCCATCCATGCGCGGGCCCTGGCGTCGCTGCAGGCTCTCGGCTGCGACGACGATGCCCGGATGGCGTTTCACGCGGAGGAGGCCGGTGACGGCCCGGCGGCACTGCGCCACGCGTCCGCGGCCGCCCGCCGGGCCGCCGTGCTGGCCTCGCACCGTGAGGCGGCCGCCCAGTTCGAACGGGCGCTGCGGTTCACGGACGGGGCCGATCCCCTCACGGTCGCCGGCCTGTGCGACGGCTTCGCCTACGAGGTATCGCTGCTCGACCGCTGGCAGGAGGCAGCCGACGCCCGCGAGCGGGCGCTCGGCCTGTGGCGCGAGGTGGGCGACCGGCGGCGCGAGGGCGACACGCTCCGCTGGCTGGCCTACTCGCTGTGCTCACTGAGCCGGGGCGACGAGGGAATCGCCACCGCCCAGGCCGCGATGGCGCTGCTCGAGCCGCTGGGCTCAAGCGTCGAGCTGGCCTGGGCATACGCCAGCCTGGCGGCGATGTGGATGGTGCGCCGCGCCAACGCCGATGCGATCGAGCTGGCCCGCCGGGCGCAGGCGGTCGCCGGGCCGATGGGCCTGACCGAAGTGCTCAGCGACGCGCTGAACAGCGAGGCGTGTGCCGTCCACGCGTCGGGCGGGGAGTGGGCGGACACGCTGCACCGTGCCCTGGACAGCGCGCTGGCCGGCCAGCACGAGGCCGAGGTGGCGCGGGCCTACGTGAACCTGCACTCCTGCTACGTCGCCGACCGGAACTGGGCCGCCGCCGAACGGTATTTCACCGAGGGCGCCGCCTACTGCGACGACCATGACATCACTACCTACTCCATCTTCTTGCGCAGCGAGCGCACCGCCGTCCTGGAGCGCACGGGCCGCTGGGCCGAGGCCGTGGCCATCTGCCTTGAGCTGCTGCGCAAGGGCGGCCCGTCCCCGAACATCCGGCTCTGCCCGCTGTGCCGGCTCGGCATGATCCGGGCCCGCCGGGGTGAACCCGGGGTCTGGGAATGCCTCGACGAGGCCATCGAATCCGCCGACGGGGCCGGCGAGTCGCAGTCGATCGTCCCGGTGCGGCTGGCCCGCGCCGAGGCGTTCTGGCTGGACGGCAACCTGGCTGACGCCCGCCGCGAGGCCGAGCTGGCCGATGACGCGGCCAGCGGCTGCGACCGATGGGACCGCGGGGCGGTGGCGGTCTGGCTGCAGCGCACCGGCTCGCCGCGGCCGCCACGCGGTGAGCTCGCCGCGCCCTACCGGCGGCAGCTCGACGGCGACTGGGCCAGCGCGGCCCGCCTCTGGATGGACCTGGGCTGCCCCTACGAAGCCGGGCTGGCCCTGCTCGGGTCGGCCGACGAAGCCTCGCTGCGCGAGGCGCTGTGGATCTTCAGCGACCTTGGCGCATCGGCCACGGTCCGGTTCACCCGGCACAAGATGCGCCGGCTCGCCATCCGGTCGATCCCGGCCGGGCCCCGCACGGCGACGCGGGCGCACCCGCTCGGGCTGACCCGGCGCGAGCATGAGGTCCTCGACCTGATCTGCGCCGGGCACACCAACGCGGAGATCGCCGGGAAGCTGTTCATCTCGGTCAAGACCGTCGACCATCACGTGTCGGCGGTGCTGGCCAAGCTGGGCGCGCCGAACCGGGGCCTGGCCGCGACCCGGGCCGCCAAGCTCGGCCTGGTCACGACGGTCAGCTAACCCGGGCACACCCCCCCGGACGGCCCGCCATGGCACCTGGCCCGGCCTTCGCCGTGCCACGATGAGGGCATGCGCGTTCAGCGGTTCGGCGCCCACGCCGCTGCTGGTCCTCGTGGCGGCGCGATCATCGCGGTCCCGTTTGACCCGGACCAGTTGTGGGGGGCCAAGGCCGAGCATCGCGTAGGCGGCATGATCAACGGCAGGCAGGTCCGCGGGACGATTGCTCCGAGCGGCGGCGGCTGGGCGTTCACCGTGACCCCGATCTGGATGCGCGATGCGGGCGTTGCCGCTGGCGACGATGTGCTCGTGGAACTGGCGCCGGAAGGCCCGCAGCGCGGCGACCTGGCCGATGACATCTCCGCCGCGCTCGAGGCCAACCCGGCCGCCGGGGCGTTCTTCGACACGCTGGCCCAGTTCTACCGCAGGGCCTACCTGCGCTGGATCGACGCGACGACCCGAAGGCCGGACCTGCGCGCGGCGCGCATCGCCGAGGTAGTAGACCTGCTCGCGGCCGGGATCAAGCAACGGCCGCGATCGTAGGCGCCACCAGCCCGTCACCCGGTGGGCCGGCCGGAACGATCAGCGGGCCACGCGGCGTCCCGCCGGCACCCGCCTGGCGCCAGGCAGCCGGACCGGGCGCGGGCTGCCGCCCCCGGCCCGCTCGCCGCCGTGGTCAGCCGGTGATGGGCAGGGTCCGGGGCGGCACCGGCGTGGATACGACGAACGATGTGGTCGTCTGCCCGTAGGTCAGAAAGCGGTCCAGGATCGTTTCCAGGTCTTCGATCGCACCTGCGTGGACCTTGATCAGGAAGCAGTCGTCACCGCTGATGCGGTGGCATTCGGAGACTTCGGGTGTCGCGGCGGCCAGTTCGGCGATCTTGGGCAGCTGGCCTGCCGTCGGGCGGATGCGGACGAACGCGGCGACCGGGAGGCCGAGCGCGGCCGGGCTGACGTCGGTGCGGTAGCCGGTGATGACGCCGGCCTGCTCCAGGCGCTGGACACGCTCGGTCACGGCGGGAGCGGACATGCCCACCCGGCGGGCCAGCGCGGACATGGTGATCCGGGGCTCGGCAGCCAGCTCGTGCAGCAGCCGCCGGTTAACCGTGTCAAGCAATGCGGACGGATTAGTCACGGTTGCAGGCGCTTCCTTCCTTGAAACTTAAGGTAGTTAACTGGCTGGGCCTTCGATCTGCCATGTACCTCGGGATGCTTCTACCGGAGGATAGCCCGTATGCCAGCAGCCGATGCGCGGGCGTGCCGGGCCAGCTCGCCGGGGCCGGTCGCGCGCACGGTCGCCAGGATGCCGCCCACATCGTTCTTCCTGATCAGCGCGGTGTTCCATTACCTCGGCCCGTCGCTGGCCGTGCTGCTGTTCGCCCATGTCGCGGCGCCGGGCGTGGCCTGGCTGCGGATCGCCGCGGCCGCGGTGGTGTTCGCCCTGTGGCGCCGGCCCTGGCACATCTTCACCGCGGCCAGCCCCGGTCAGCGGCTGGTGTTCACCGGCCTGGGCATCGTCCTCGCCGCGATGAACCTGCTGTTCTACCTCGCCATCGACCGGCTGCCGCTCGCGACGGTGGGCGCGATCGAGTTCCTGGGCACGGTGATCCTGGCCGCCATCGGCGCACGGACCCGCCGCAACGTGCTCGCCCTGGCGCTGGCCGTCGGCGGGGTTGCCGTCCTGACCTCGGTGCAGCTCGCCGGCCAGCCGCTGGGCTACCTGTTCGCCTTCGCCAACTGTGCGGGGTTCATGCTGTACGTCCTGCTCGGGCACCGCATCGCCAACAGCGCGGTGGGCGGCGGCGGCTCCCGGGGGCTGCCGCTGAGCGGCATCGATCAGCTTGGCCTGGCCATGATCATCGCCGCCGCCGCCGCGACACCGTTCGGGATCGTCCCGGCCGCCCCGGCGTTCACCCATCCGGCGTGGCTGGTGTGGGGCATCGGCGTGGGTGTGTGTTCGTCGGTCATCCCCTACGTCACCGACCAGCTGGCGATGGCCCGCCTGCCCCGCGCCACCTTCTCCCTCATGCTCGCGCTGCTGCCCGCCACCGCCGCCGTCATCGGCCTGATCGTCCTCGGCCAGGTCCCCACCGCGCGGGACCTCACCGGCATCGGGCTGGTCATCCTCGGCGTCGCGCTGCACCGCGGCCCGCCGCGGCGCGAGGACTCATCCGCGGCCCTGGCACCCGCCACCGGAAGGGACACCGAGGTTCACAAGAGCGCCGGGCGGGCCGCGCCTTAGCTGCGCCTACCCGCCCCGCCGAGATCACCAGCGGGCCTGTCTGGCGTACCGCCAGCTGCACCCGGCGCGGCCGGCGCAGGGGGCGTGCTCACGCCGTCAGGGCCGGAAGCTGGGCCTCGAAGACCTCGTCGGGATCGAGGCCCATGGATGCGAAGTTCCCCGCGATTTCCAGGCTGACCAGGCCGTGCAGGCGGCTCCAGATGAGGATGGCGCGCAGGGCGATGGCCGGGTCCACGTCGAAGGCGTGTGCGCGCGCCCACGCTGTGAGCTGGGATGTGAGCGGCGGGCTGGACGGGGCGGGCGGGCGGTTGCCGAGCTCGCGGAGGGTGCCGATCAGCAGGTTCATCGCGGCTTGCGACGCGGCCACGAGCCGTTCCGCGTGTGCGTCGTAGCCGGGCAGCGGCGGCCCGAACAGGAGCCGGTACCGGTGCGGCTCAGCCAGAGCCCAGGACCGGTAGCCGCGCGCCATGGCTTCGAGCCGGGCGGGCGGCTCCTGGCCTGGCGCGTGGCTGATCGCGGCGCTGAGTGCGTCGGCCAGGTCGTTATAGGCGTCGATCACCAGCTCGGTGAGCAGCTCGTCGCGGCCGGCGAAGTAGCGGTACAGCGCCGGCCCGGAGACCCCGAGCTGCTTGCCGATCGCCGAGACCGACAGGCCCGCGGGCCCGGACTCCGCGAGCTGGCGCAGTGCCACCTGCTTGACCTCAGCCCGCACCTGTGCGCGGTAGCGCTCACGCATGGTTGACGGTTCGGACGCGGGCGTTGCCGGCACAGTCCCACCCTCCCCGGGTTTGACAGCAGAAGCGTAACAGGTACATGCTCTTGTTATATCCTCTAACGAAAAATAGGATATGTCACCCGCTGCCGGGCTCGTGCCGCCCGGCGGCGACCGCCACCACCGCGCTGGCACACGCAGAACGCGCACACCCTCGGAAGGAACAGTCATGTCCAACGCAGCCAACGCCGCGCTCGCCACCCCGTGGAAAGACCTGTGGAACGGCGACCTGGAGCTCACCGACCAGATCATCGCCGAGGACTTCGTGGCCCATGCCGCGCCGATAACCGGCACCGGAGGCGATGAGATCCACGGCCGCGAGGCCCTGAACGGATGGGTCAGCGGCATCCACGCGATCATGCCCGACCTGAACTTCGTCATCGAGGTCGGGCCAATCACCGATGACGAGCATATGGTCGTGCGGTGGAAGGCGGAAGGCACCTACCGCGGCGGCTTCCCTGGCGCGCCAGCCGAAGCGATCGGCCGGACCGTCACCTTCACCGGTACCGACACCCTGCGCATAGCCGGCGGCAAGCTCGCCGAGTACTGGGCCAACGCCGACAGCCTCCTGTTTTTCCAGCAGCTCGGCGTGCGCGAGGTGCCTGCCCGCGGGTGAGCCGTTCACGCCGCCGCCCGCAACATCCGCCGGCCGCCCGGCGGCATCGACGTAAGGGATACCGCGATGGCAAATCCTATGCTGATGGTGGTTGACGACGATCCGGGCAGCCTCGGGACGCTCGATGACACGTTGCGCCGCCGCTACGGCCACGACTACCTGATCATCAGCGAAGCCTCTACCGCCATGGCCCTCGGACGCCTCCGGGAGCTGGGGGTGGCCGGCCATCCAGTTGCGGTGGTGATGGCCGCCGCGGGCGTGACCACGACGCCCGCTGCCGAGTTCCTCGCCCAGGTCCGCAGCATCCAGCCGGCCGCCAAGCGGGTGCTCGTGGTGCCGCGGGGCGGCCCGGCCGCCCCCAGCCTGCGTGTTCCGGTGCCGATGGTGGCGGACCGGCAGGTGGCCACGCCGGTGCTGCGCGCGATGGCACTCGGAATGATCGACGCCTACCTGCCGGCGCCCGCCGCGGAGCGGGACGAGGGATTTCACCGGGCCGTCGGCGAACTGCTGGAGGAATGGGCTCATGGCGCCGCCACGGCCCTGCCCGCGGTGCGGATCATCGCGCAAGAGCGCTCGGCGCGTGCGCATGAGCTGCGTGACCTGCTGGCCCGTAACAGCATCCCCTATGTCTTCCACACCGCGGGGTCCGATGATGGCCGGTCGTGGCTGCAGCAGACAGGGCAGGACGGCTCGGCGCTCCCGGTCCTGGTGATGTACACGGGGGAGGTCTTGGTTGACCCGCCGAACGAGCGGCTCGCGGCCGTGTTCGGGCTGGCCAGCCTGCCCGCTGGAACTGTCGACGTG
>DATINY010000313.1:0-3157 GCA_035473755.1 Streptosporangiaceae bacterium | reverse complement strand
CTTCTGGTTCATGTCCCGCGGCGGGGTGGATGTCTACTACCCCGACGACATCAAGACCAGGTTTTCCGACGTCTGGGGCCAGGACCACGTGCTCCAGCGGGTCAAGGAGAACATCATCTTCCTGGAGAACCCCGAGCTGGTCGAGGAGCGCGGCGGCTACGTGCCGGCCGGCCTGCTGCTGTGGGGGCCGCCGGGCACCGGCAAGACGCTGATGGCCGAGGCGGTGGCCGGCGAGACCGGCCGGCCGTACGTGTTCGTCGACCCGGGCGCGTTCATCAACATGTTCATGGGCGTCGGCATCCTCAAGGTGAAGTCGCTCTTCCGCAAGCTGCGGCGGCTCGCCCTGCGGTACGGCGGCGTGATTGTCTTCTTCGACGAGGCCGACTCGCTCGGCAACCGCGGCCAGCTGCCCCAGGGCGGCGTCGGCGGTGGGCCCGGTGGCCGGGCTACCCCCGCGCCGTTCGCGGCCGCGGGCTGCCACGGGTTCTCCTACCTGTCCGAGGACACCCGGTGGCTGCTGACCCGGGAGGCGATGGGGTCCGAGATCGGCGACGACACGGGCACCCGCCGGAACCGGCAGATGATCGGCGGGATGATGAACGGGGGCGGGGGCGGCGGCATGGGCACGCTGCAGGCCCTGCTCACCGAGCTGTCCGGGCTGAAGAAGCCGCGCGGCTTCGTCAACCGCTACGTCCGGCGGGTCTTCGGCATGCGGCCCAAGCCGCCGCCCAAGTACCGGATGCTGGTCATGATGGCCACCAACATGCCGTCGGCGCTGGACGAGGCGCTGCTGCGCCCGGGCCGCATCGACCGTATCTACAAGGTCGGCTACCCGTCCAAGGCCGGCCGGATCCGCACCTACGAGGGGTACTTCGCCAAGGTTCAGCATGAGCTGACCGAGGAGCAGATGGATAAGCTCGCCACCATCACGCCCTACGCCACCGGCGCCACCATCAAGGACCTGGTCAACGAGGCGCTGATCCAGGCCATCCGGGACGGCCGGGACGTCATCACCTGGCGGGACGTTATCAAGGCCAAGCAGCTTAAGGAGCTCGGGCCGCCCGAGGACGTGGAGTACATCGAGCGCGAGCGGCACGCCGTGGCCGTGCACGAGGCCTGCCACGCGCTGGTCGCGTTCCGGACCAGGCAGCACATGGAGATCGACATCGCCACGATCGAGAAGGGCAGCGACTACCTCGGCATGGTGGCGAGCATCCCGCCCGAGGACCAGTTCACCCGGTGGCGCAGCGAGTACGAGACCGACATCCTGGTGTCGCTGGCGTCGCTGGCGGGCGAGCGGATGTTCTTCGATCAGGACAGCTCCTCCGGCGTGTCCGGGGACCTGGAGTCCGCGACTGCGGTGGCCTCGTTCATGGAGGGCTTCTGGGGCATGGGCACCACGGTGTCCTCGTACTCCACGGCCAAGCGGCTCGAGGTCGGCTCGCCGGGCGGCGGCCGGGGCGGCGCGCTGAAGAAGGGCCAGGATCCCGAGGCCCAGGCCCGGCACGCGCTCGCGGACCGGATCGAGGACAACCTGAATACGCTGCTGGCCCGGGTCGAGCAGATCCTCAGGGAGGACCGGAGCCAGGTCCTGGCCCTGGCGCACGCCCTGGAGACGCACAAGACGCTGAGCGGCGAGGATATCGTCGCGGTCATGGAGCACACCGTGGGTCCGCTGGTGGACGGCAGGCCGTACAGTGACCAGAGCTTCCTGGACAGCCTCAACGACTACCACCTGTCGGCGGCCCGGGCGCACCACGACCACAGCCCGGAGCAGATGAAGTTGCCGACGCCGGTCCCAGCACCCGCGCCGGTCCCGTCGTGGGCGGAAGTGGTCGTGGCCGACGACCCGCCGCCCGGGCTGAACGGGCACAACCCCGCCGAGGGGTCCTGAGCCGCGGCGATGCGGGCCGGCCTGCGGGCGTGGATCAACCTGGCCAACGGGTCGACGCTGGCCGGCCTGGGCGTCGCCACCCTCGGCGGCGTCCGGCTGACCCGCACCGAGGACCGGCTGTACCTCGGCACCGGGTACCGGCTCCCGGTGCCGCCCGCGCCCGCGTTCTGCCTGGGCAACGTCATCGTGACCCGGCTGGACGAGCTCGACCCTGCCTCGGCGCTCTTCCGGCACGAGGCGCAGCACGCCACCCAGTACGCCTGCTGCGGCGGGCTGGTGATGGTGCCGCTGTACCTGGCGGCGGCGGCGGTGTCGTGGCTCCTGACCGGCGACACCGGCTGCCGCAACGTATTCGAGCGCCGGGCCGGGCTGACCGACGGCGGCTACACGGACAAGCCGCTGCGGCCCGCCCTGCGACGCGCCGACCGGTCAGTGGCTCAGGCCCGATAGCAGGTGCCGCCGGGCGCTGCCTTCCCGGGCCGGTTTCAGCCGCACCTGCCTGATCCAGCGGCAGCCCTTCCCGGTGAGCAGGAACTCCCCGGGACCGGGCTCCCCGGATCCCGGCAGGGCGGCGATCCCGTTCATGATGGCCTGCGGGTCGCCCCGGTGCCGTTCGGCGGCGGCCCGGGCGTCCACGACGTCGGTGACCTCGCCGCTGTCCGGGTCGATCCCGGCCAGGTAGTGGGTGCCGGCCACGTTCGCCCAGATCGTCCCGGCCGACCAGGCCAGGTCGTTCAGGCCGAGCACCCGGCGACCCGCGGAGCGGACGTGGATTACCGCCTGCGGCGCCAGGTCCAGGTCGCGCCGGACGAGCTCGCTGGTTCCGTCGCTGGTCACGAGGTAGCCGTCGGCGGCGCAGATGCCCCAGCCCTCCCGGTTGTAGGGCACCCGGCCGGTCAGCTCGAGGGTCCCGGCGTCCCAGCGCAGCGCCACCCGCTCTCGCCAGGTCAGCTGCCAGATGACGTCGCCGGACCGGCAGATGCCCTCACCGAACAGGTCGGACGGCAGGGCCGCGCGCCGCTCGGTCCGGTCGGACCCGAGCGGGTAGCGGCACAGCGCCGACTGCCCGTAGAGCCCGGTGGACTCCCACACCGTCTCGCCGTCCGCGATCAGCCCCTGGGTGAAGCCCCGCCCGGGGTGCGCGATACGCCGGACGACCCCGGCCCGCCAGGTTCTCATAGCAGAACGACGTTACCGATTATGACGGCCCGGATGCGCGCCACCGACCTGAAGATCGAGCTGCACGAGCACGAGGCCGGCGAG
>DATINY010000312.1:0-5183 GCA_035473755.1 Streptosporangiaceae bacterium | reverse complement strand
CCGGCTCCGATACCCCATCTCCGCCCGGGGAGGGACTGCGCGAGCGGAAGAAGCGGCTGATGCGCCAGCAGCTATCCGACACCGCGACGCGCATGTTCCTGGACCGCGGGTTCGACGCGGTCCGCGTGGCCGAGGTCGCCGAGGCGTGCGGGGTGTCGGAGAAGACGGTCTTCAACTACTTCCCCACCAAGGAGTCGCTCGTCCTGGACCGCCTGGAGACGACGCTGGAGTCCCTGCGGACCGGGCTGGCCGCCCCGGCCGTCCCGCCGGTGCAGGCGGCGCTGGCGATCCTGGACCGCGAGCTGAGCGGCATGACGGCCTGGCTCGCCGCCCAGGACGACCCCGGCCGGGCCCGCCAGGCGATCCAGCGGTTCGGCGACCTGATCCGGGCCACCCCCTCGCTGCGCGCCTACCAGGCCGACATGATCGACCGGTTCGCCGGCGTGGCCACCCAGATCCTGGCCGCCCGCGCCCGGATGAGCACCGGCGACCCCGAGCCGCAGATCGCGGCCAGGGCCCTGCTCGGCCTGTGGCACGTCCAGGCCGACAGCCTGCGCAAACACCTGCACGGCAGCCTCGCGCCGGCCCAGGTCCACGAGCTGGTGACCGCCGACGTCCGCCGCGCCGCCCGGCTCATCGACACCGGGCTGCGCTCCTTCGCGCCATTTCGGCGGGACCGGGACGCGCCGCAGATCACACCCGCCGTGGGTGACCCGGGGCTCGCCGCGGAGGAGTCTGTCAGCCAGACACCGCCCGCGGCCAGCCCGGCGGGAGGAGGACCCGGATGAGCCGGTGGAAGGCTCTGACCGGCCCCGGCACGCCAGGCCGGCGGCAGCCAGCCCCGGCCCGGGGCACGGGCGCCCGGCGGCCACCGCCGGCCGCCCCGCGGCAGTGACGGCTCCGCCGGGGCGGATCCCGGCCGCGATCGCCGGGGCGGGCCTGCGGGCGGCCGAACGGGCCTGGCAGGCCACCGGATGGACCGGCCAGAACCTGCGGCATGTCGCCGCGATGATCCGGCAGGGGCGCAACCCGGCCGCGCGGGTCTACGAGAGCCTCGGGTCCGAGTGCTTCCTCGCGCTGGCGCCCGGCTGGCTGAACCTGGGGCTGTGGGAGGGCCCCGGTACGGAGGCCGAGGCGGAGGCCGCCTGCCGCCGGCTCGTCCAGACGGTGGCGTCGGCGCTGCCCGCCGGGGGCGTCATCGTCGACGTCGGGAACGGCCTCGGGACCCAGGATCCGCTGATCGCCGAGCGCGCCGCCCCTCGGCGGCTGATCGCGGTGAACATCGCCGAGTGGCAGCTGGCGGCCGGGCGTGACCGGCTGCGGGAGGCCGCGGCGGTCCCGGTCGCCGGCGACGCGGCCCGGCTGCCGCTGGCCGGCGGGGTGGCCGACGGGCTGATCAGCGTGGAGGCGGCGTTCCACTTCCGCTCCCGCCGTGCCTTCTTCGCCGAGTGCTACCGGGTGCTGCGGCCCGGCGGCGTGCTGAGCATCGCCGACATCTCGACCGAGCGATGGCCACGGGGCCCCGCCGAGCTGGCCTCCGGACTGGCCCAGCTGCGGGTGTTCGGGCTCCGTCCCGGCGCGGCGATGACCGCCGGGCAGATCGCGGCGGCCGCCCGCGCGGCCGGCCTGGTGGATGTGGAGGTAACGCGGTGCGGCGACCGCGTCATCGCCCCGGCGCTCCGGGTCATCGCGGCCCGGCTCTCGCGTACGCCGCCCGCCCCGCTCGGGCACCACGCCGCCGCCCGCATCATGCTGTGGCAGGTAGAGCTCCTGTGGCGGCACCGGATCATCGACTACCTGCTGCTTCGCGCCGCCCGGCCGGGTTAGCGGCAGCCACCCGGATAGGCCAGCGGGCATGCGAAATAGCCGGCCCGGCTGGCGGGCGCCAGCAGAACATCAGCGTCGGGCCGATGGCCAGCCGTCATGCCCCGGTCTGATCCGTGGCTGGGCCCTGGGGGCTACCCGCTGGTGCCGGGCCTGGGGACGATCCGCTGTGCCGGCCGCACCGGCGCGCGGCTAGAGTGCCGGAACAGGACCCGGGCGAGGAGGCGGTCAGCGGTCATGGACGTCCGTGACTACATCCAGCAGCACGCAGGTGATTTCGTCGCCGACCTGAAGCAGTGGCTGGCCATCCCCTCCATCTCGGCCGACCCCGGCCACCACCGGGACGTGCGGGCCAGCGCCGAGTGGCTCGCCGCCCACCTGCGTGCCACCGGGTTCCCCGAGGTGGAGATCTGGGAGACGGGCAGCGACGGCTCGCCGGGCCTGCCCGCGGTCTTCGCCTGCTGGCCTGCCGCCGACCCCGCCGCACCGGCGGTGTGCGTCTACGGGCACCACGATGTGCAGCCCGTCGAGCCGCTCGCCGAGTGGGATTCGCCGCCGTTCGAACCGGCCGAGCGGGACGGCCAGCTGGTGGCCAGGGGAGCGTCCGACGACAAGGGGCAGGTGATGCTGCACGCTCTTGGCGTCCGGGCCTGCCTGGCGGCGGCCGGTGCCACCGCCCCGCCGGTCACCATCAAGCTGCTGATCGAGGGCGAGGAGGAGTCCGGCTCGCCGCACTTCGCCGATCTCCTGCGCGCGCGGGCCGACCGCCTCGCCTGCGACGTGGTCGTGGTGTCCGACACCACCATGTGGGCCGCCGACGTGCCGTCCATGTGCACGGGGATGCGCGGGCTCGTGGGCGCGGAGATCATGCTCCGGGGCCCGGCCTCCGACCTGCACTCCGGCTCATTCGGCGGCGGGGTGCCCAACCCGCTGCACGCGATGGCCGCGCTGCTCGCGGGGCTGCACGACGAGGACTACCGGGTCACCCTGCCCGGGTTCTACGACCGGGTGGTGCCGCTCACGCTGCAGGAGCGGGAACTGTTCGCGCGGCTGCCCTATGAGGAAAAGCACTGGCTCGCCGACGCCGGGCACAGTCAGGCGGCCGTGGGCGAGGCCGGCTACACCACCCTGGAACGGATCTGGGCCCGGCCCACGGCCGAGGTCAACGGCATGTGGGGCGGCCACACCGGGCCGGGCGGCAAGACGATCGTGCCGCGCGAGGCACACGCGAAGGTCTCGTTCCGGCTCGTTGCCCATCAGGAACCCGCCGAGGTCTGCACCGGGCTGCGGGAGTATGTGGCAGCGCACACCCCGCCCGGCATCGAGGCGGAGGTCACCCCCGAGGGCCCGGGCGTGCGGCCGTGCTTCTCACCGATCGCGTCACCGGCGGTTCAGGCGGGCAAGCGCGCGATGGAGCGTGCGTTCGGCCGCGAGGTGCTGTTCACCCGGGAGGGAGGCAGCGGCCCCGAGGCCGACCTGGCCGACATCCTGGGCGCGCCGCTGGTATTCGTGGCGGTCGGCCTGGACTCCGACCGCATCCACGCGCCCAACGAGAAGGCCGAGCTGCCGCTACTGCTCAAGGGGGCCGAGGCAGCGGCATATCTGTGGCCTGAGCTGGCGGAGCTGGACGGGCGCTGAGGGCAGCGGCTTGGTGGATGGCAGCATGAAGGCCGACGGCGCGGGCGCCGGTGGCGCGATGACCGGTGGCTCAGGGACGGGTGGCGCGGTGGCCGGTGGCCTGGGGGACAATGACGCGGTGCGCGAACAGGAAGAGCAGGAGATCGCGGGGGACCTGGGCGGGTTCGTGCTGGCGCGCAGCGAGGTGGACCGGGCCAGCGTCCGGCGCGAGGACCCGGACTGGATCACCGCCGCCTGGGCCGACGACCGCACCCGGGTACTGGTTCTCGACGAGGGCCAGGCACTGATCCGGTTCGGCGACGGCGCCGCCGAACTGGTGCTGGTGCCGCCCGCGCAGGCACCGGAGGGGGTGCGCTTCCTGCTCGGCACCGACGCCGACGGGACCGCCTACTTCGGGGTGGGCGGCCCGCCGGGCGGGCTCGGGGCGGGAGCCCTGCCGCCTCCCGGCACGGACATGGGGGCGCCCCAGCCGGGGGTGCGCCCCGCCAGCCTGCGGCAGGCCGCGACGCTGCTCGGCGACCGCGACGCCGGGCTGTTCACCCACGCCGTGGCGCTGGCCAACTGGCACGCCCGCCACACCCACTGCCCCCGCTGCGGCGCCCTGACCGTGCCGGCCCCGGCCGGGCACATGCGGCGGTGCCCGGTGGACGGCAGCGAGCACTTCCCCCGCATCGACCCGGCCGTGATCATGCTGGTGACCGACGACGAGGACCGCTGCCTGCTCGCCCGCAACCGCATGTGGCCGCCGGGGCGGGTGTCCATCCTGGCCGGTTTCGTCGAGGCGGGGGAGTCGGCGGAGCAGACCGTGGCGCGCGAGGTCTGGGAGGAGACCGGGATCGCCGTCAGCGGCATCCGGTACGTCGGCAGCCAGGCCTGGCCGATGCCGCAGAGCCTGATGCTCGGGTTCCGCGCCGATGCCGGGCCCGGGCAGCAGATCACGGTGGACGACGAGGAGATCGCCGAGGCGCGCTTTCTCACTCGCGCCGAGCTGGCCGCCGAGGTCGCGTCGGGCGAGCTGCTGCTGCCGCCGCCGGTGTCGATCGCGCACCAGATCATCCAGTCCTGGTACGGCGGCCCGCTCCCCGGCACCTGGTAGGCACCGCCCGCCCCTGGGCCTCAGACGGGCCTGACGGCGCGGGTGGCGATGTAGCCGGGCATGTACCGCCCGGTGGGGTCCGCGTGATGCGGCGCCTCGGCCAGGTGGGTGAGCGTGAAGCCCGCGGCCAGCTGGCCGCCGATCTGCTCGGTCAGCGAGTGGCTGAACTCGACCGGGCCGTCCCCGTAGTACTGCCGCCGCTCGGCCTCGGGCAGGTCGAGGGAGGTGAACGGGAGCGGGTGGCGCACCACGAGCTCGTCTCGCTCCAGCGCCGCCTCATCGAAGAGGTAGATGTCGGGGTTCATGAACCCGGCCAGCAGGAGGCCACCGGGCCGCAGCACGCGGAACGACTCCCGCCAGACCGGCGCCAGCTCGGGGCAGAACACGTTCGACACCGGGTTGAACACCACATCGAAGCTCGCGTCGGGGAAGGCGCCCAGATCACGCATGTCGCCGAGCAGCGTCCGGATCGCCAGCCCCTCCCGGGCCGCCACCTCCTCGTCGCGGCCGAGCTGGCGGGGCGAGTTGTCCAGCACGGTCACCCGCGCCCCGGCGGCGGCGAGGACCGGCCCCTGCTGCCCGCCACCGGAGGCGAGGCAGAGAATGTCCACATCGGACAGCGAGG
>DATINY010000311.1:0-4785 GCA_035473755.1 Streptosporangiaceae bacterium | reverse complement strand
TCGCCCCGCCCCGGGTGGCCCAGTCGACCACCTGCTCGGCGCGCAGGAAGTGGTGGGTCACGGTCTCGTCCCGGCCGTGGGCCTCCAGGTGCTCGCGGACCCGGTCCGCGCTCAGTGTGGCCCGCATGGCGGAGAACAGGTCGGCGCTCCACCAGACGCTGGTGTCCATCGACAGCGAGACGGGGATGCCGTGCTCGCGCAGCTTCCAGGTGGGCGGGTAGCCCTGGCCGGCGCTCTGCTCGCTCTCGGTGGACACCGACGCCGAGCCGCCGGTCGCCGCGATCCGGTGATAGGAGTCGGCCGACAGGGTGGCCGCGTGCACGTAGACCGTGGACGGGGTCATGAAGCCGTTCTCGTACATGAGCCGGATGCCGTCGTCGCCGGTCGCCCCGCGCACCCCGGCGTGGGTGGTCACCGGCGCGCCCAGGTCGCGTGCCACCTCGAACGCGGCGCGCTCGAGGAACTCGGGATTACCGGGGATGTCGAAAGCCATCTGGAAGCCGAGCAGGTCGCTGCCGCCGCTGAAGCGCCGGTTCACGAAATCGCGGAACTCCGGCGTCGCCGACCACTCCCACGGGCCCTGCTGGATGTTGCCGTAGGCGAGGACGAAACGCCCCGGTACCTGCTCCAGCGCGTCCACCGCGGCGTCCGCATGGTCGGTGGTCTGCAGGCCGTGTGACCAGTCCACGGTGGTCGTCACCCCGGCGTCGATCGCCTCGATCGCGCTCAGCAGGTTGCCGGCGTAGACGTCCTGCGGCCGGAACGACTTGCCCCACTGCAGGTAGTTCCACACGAAGTACTGGGTGAGCGTCCAGTCGGCGCCGTAACCGCGCATCGCCGTCTGCCACATGTGCCGGTGGGTGTCGATCATGCCGGGCATGAGGATGCCGCCGGTCGCGTCGATCTCGGCCGTGCCCTCAGGCACCTGGAGCCCGGGGCCGACGGCGGTGATCCGGTCGCCGGTGATGAGGACGTCGCCGCCGTCCAGGACGTGATGGGCGTCGTCCATCGTCAGCACGGTCGCGTTGCGGAACACGATTGGCCGTCCTGGCGCCAGGTCGGCGGCGGCCAGGGCAGCTGCTGGCCGGCCGCCCGTCTGGTCCGGGCTGGGTGCGGCTGTCATGAGTTACCTCCACTGTGCTGCAGTCCCACTGCTGCAGACCCCTGTGCGGCACAACCCCTGTGCTGCAAGAACCCAGTGTGCTCCTATGAACTCCGCGGGGCGCGAGCATGTGGCCGCGCTGTTACGGACATGTGTCCGTAGAGCGGCCATTTGCGGCTTGACCGGAACATTGGCCGGCCTCGCGGCCGGTGTCAAGTAACAATTTCGCCCCCTTCGCGCGTGGGGCATACTGGCCATGTCCGCCATGCGGACATCGTGGCGCGGTCACGCTACAGTCGTGAAGGCGTGGCAGCGCGCAGCCGGCGGGACGGCCCCCGGCCGGCCCGGCAGCACAGCCCATCGCACGACCCAGCAGGCAGAGCGGACACGCAGAAGCGGAGAAGCGCCCATGGCACGCCGCGACACCAGCCCGGACTTCATCGAGGCCCTGGCGCGCGGCCTCGACGTGATCCGGGCGTTCCAGCCGGGCCGGCCGGCCATGTCGCTGGCCGCCGTGGCGGGCGCGACCGGGCTGGCCCGGCCCACCGCGCGGCGGATCCTGCTCACGCTGGAGCAGATGGGGTACGTGCGCGCGGTAGAACCACTGGACCAGATGGGGCATGTGCGCGCCGTGGACCGCGAGGCCGTGGACCCCAAGGCCGTGGACCGCAGGTACATGGACCGCAGGTACGAGCTCACCCCGCGCGTGCTCGAGCTCGGCATGTCCTACGTGCTGTCCCGCAACCTGTGGGAGGTGGCCAGGCCGCACATGGAACGGCTGGTGGCACGCACCCACGAGTCGTCATCCATCGCGCAGCTCGACGGGTCGGACATCGTCTACGTGGCCAGGGTCGCGGTGCCGAAGATCGTCGCGCTGGCGGTGACCATCGGCACCAGGTTCCCGGCGATGCAAACCTCGCTGGGCAAGGTGCTGCTGGCGGCGCTCTCGCCCGAGGATGCGGAACGCGTGCTCGCCGAGCCGAGCCGGTCCGGGATCCCCCCGCGCATCGTCTTCAGCAGCGAAGAGCGGGCGGCCAGCCTACGGGAGGTCCGCGCCCGCGGCTGGGCGCTCACCGACGAGGAACTGGCCGCGGGAATCCGCTCGGTGGCCGCGCCGCTGCGGGACGGGGAGGGCCGGGTGATCGCGTCGCTGAACGTGAACACGCACGCTGCCGAGACCCCGGTCGAGGTGCTGACCGGGGAATACCTGCCGCTGCTGCTCCAGACCGCGGGGGCGATCAGTGCCGACTGGGCCGCCTGCCAGGCGGCGCCGCAGGTCACCGTCCCGCAGCCCGCGGGCCCACGGCCGGCCCCGCAGCCCCTGGCCCTGCCGTGAGGCCAACCTTGACCCTGGATCTGCACGGCACCCCTATCGCACCTTGCCGGACGGGTGTCCGGCAAGCGGACAAAAGGACATGTTCCCCGCTATGAGCCAGCCACCTGCGCCAAGTCCCGACACCCCGCCGCCCGGCGGCCGGTCACCAGCGCCGGGCCCCCCCGCCGTCGCCCCGGACGGTCCCGGCCCCGCGGCGCGCCCCGGGCCGCTGGCAGGCCTGCTGGTGGCGGACTTCTCCCGCGTGCTGGCCGGGCCCTACTGCACCATGCTGCTGGGCGATCTCGGCGCGGATGTGATCAAGGTGGAGAGCCCGGGCGGCGACGACACCCGCCGCTGGGTTCCACCGGTCACCGAAGACGGGAGGTCCACCTACTTCCTGGCCATCAACCGCAACAAGCGGTCGGTGGCGCTGGACCTGCGCGACGAGGGCGACCTGGCGCTGGCCCAGGAGCTCGCCCGCCGGGCGGACATCTTCGTGCAGAACTTCAAGCCGGGCGGGCTCACCAAGTTCGGCCTCGACTACGACTCGGTCCGCGCCGTCAACCCGGCCATCATCTACGCCTCGATCAGCGGCTTCGGCGCGGCCGGCGGCAAGGACCTGCCCGGCTACGACCTCATGGTCCAGGCCATGTCCGGGCTGATGAGCCTGACCGGCGACCCGGACGGGCCGCCGTACCGGGCGGGCATCTCGATGTTCGACGTCATGGCGGGCATGCACACGGCCATCGCGATCCTGGCCGCCCTGCATCACCGCTCGGCCACCGGCGAGGGCCAGCACGTCGAGGCCAGCCTGCTGGCCTCCGCGCTGTCCGGCATGGTCAACCAGACCAGCGCCTACGTCACCGGGGGGGTGGTCCCGTTCCGGATGGGCAACTCCCACCCCAGCCTCACCCCGTATGAACCGCTGCCCACCGCCGACAAGGAGCTGATCGTCACCGCGGGCAACGACGCACAGTTCCGCCGGCTGTGCGAGGTGATCGGGGCTCCTGAGCTCGCGGACGATCCCCGGTTCGCGACCAACGAGGGACGCACGGCCAACCGGGCCGAGCTGCGGCCACTGCTGGCGCGGTACCTGGGCGCGCGCACGGCGGCGGAGTGGTTCGACGAGCTGATCGCGGCGGGCGTGCCGGCCGGGCCCATCAACACGGTGGACGCCGGTGTCGCCTTCGCCCGCGACATCGGGCTGGAGCCGGTGGTCACCGCGGGCCAGGGAGAGGCGGCGATGCCCACGGTCAGGCACCCGATCATCTACTCGGCCACCCCGCCCAGCTACCCGCTGCCCCCGCCGGCGCTGGACGAGCACGGCGAGCAGGTCCGGGCCTGGCTCGCCGGGCCACCCGGCCCGCTGGCCCCGCCCGGGGCCGGCCCGGCCCCGGCCGGCGCGCACCAGAGGGGATCGGGCACGTGACCCAGCCGGGGGCCGTGCCCCGTTTCCCCACCTCGCTCGGCGCCTCCGACCCGGACACGATCACCCTGCTCGGCCAGAACCTGGCCGACGACCTCATGGGCAAGGTCGGGTTCGGCGAGCTGGCGCTATGGCTGGTCACCCAGCGCCGGCCCACCCCCGGTGAGGTCCGGGTGTTCGAGGCGGTGCTGGTGGCGCTGGCCGACCACGGCTTCACGCCCACCGCGATCGCGGCCCGGCTCACCTACCTGAGCGCGCCCGACTCGGTGCAGGGAGCGCTCGCGGCCGGCCTGCTCGGCGGCGGCTCCCGCTTCCTGGGGGTCACCGAGGATGCCGGGCGGTTCCTGTCCGATGTGCTGGCCGGTGCGGGGCAGCCGCTGCCCGCCGACGACGCGGGCTGGGACGTGCTGGCCCTGGCCGCGGTGACCAAGGCCCGCGCGGAGCGCAAGTTCGTCCCCGGCCTCGGCCATCCCGTGCACAAGGTCACCGATCCCCGCACCCCGGCCCTCATCGCGATCGCCGACGAGGAGGGGCTGCGCGGGCCGCATCTGCGGCTGTTCGAGGCGATCGGCCGGGTTCACCCGCAGGTGCTCGGCCGGACGCTGCCGCTCAACGGCGCCGGCACCTGCGGCGCCGCCCTCGCCGATCTCGGGCTGCCGCCCGAGCTGCTGCGCGGGTTCGCGCTGCTGGCGCGCACCGCCGGGCTGCTGGGCCAGCTGGCCGAGGAACGGCGCCGCCCGGTCGGCATGGACATCTACCTCACGGTCGAGCACAACGCCGAAAATCTGCCCCCCGAGCCCGCCTGACCGCGGGCCTGCCGTCGTCCCAGGGAGCCGCCATGGCCACCGTTGCCGCGGTCATCGCATCGACACATCACCCGTTCTACTACCGGGCGAGCACGTCGGCCGGCGCCGACCGGCCGCCGTTCGCCGATGAATGGGT
>DATINY010000310.1:0-22903 GCA_035473755.1 Streptosporangiaceae bacterium | reverse complement strand
GCCCAGGCTCCGAGCGGCATCACGTGCTTCGCCGTGCCGCGCTGGCGGCCGGACGGCTCCCGCAACCCGATGTTGTTGCAGCGGCTCAAGGACAAGCTCGGCAACCGGTCCAACGCCTCCGCCGAGATCGAGCTCGACGGCGCCCTGGCCTGGCAGGTCGGTGAGTCCGGGCGGGGCGTCGCCACGATCATTGAGATGGTCAGCGCGACCAGGCTCGACTGCGTGGTGGGCAGCGCCGCGGGCATGCGCCTGGCGACGGTCGCCGCGGTGCACCACGCCAGCCACCGTCAGTCGTTCGGCAAAGACCTGGTCGCGCATCCGCTGATGGGCTGTGTGCTGGCCGATCTCGTACTGGAATCGCAGGCGGCGACCGTGCTCGCGCTCCGGCTGGCCGGGGCCGCCGACCGCGCCGGGCGCGGCGACGAGGCGCAGCGGGCGCTGCTGCGAGTCGCCCTGCCCGCCGCCAAGTACTGGGTGTGCAAGCGCACGCCCGCCCATGCGGCCGAGGCCCTGGAGTGCCTCGGCGGGAACGGGTACGTGGAGGAATCAGGGATGCCCCGGCTTTACCGGGAGGCGCCGCTGAACTCGATCTGGGAGGGGTCGGGCAACGTGACCGCGCTCGACGTGCTGCGCGCGCTCGCCCGCACCCCCGGCTGTGCCGATGCCCTGCTGGCCGAGCTGGACCTCGCCGCCGGCGGCGACCGGCGGCTGGACGCGGCGCTGGACCAGCTCCGCGAGCTGCTGGCCGGGCTGGAGTCCGCGACCAGCGTGGAGGCGCAATACCGGGCCAGGCGGCTGGCCGGGCTGATCGCCGTCGCCCTGCAGGCCGCGCTGCTGGTGCGGTACCTGCCGGGCCCGCTCGCGGACGCGTTCTGCGGGTCGCGGCTCGGTCCGGCCGCGGCCGGGGGGCCCGGTGCGCCGTTCGGCACCCTGCCGGATGGGGTCGGTGTGGCTGGCATCCTCGAGCGTGCGCGGGTCACTGCCGGGGCCGGCTGATGCGCCTCTGGCCGGGAACCCCTTATCCGCTGGGCGCGACCTGGGATGGCGCCGGCACCAACTTCGCGCTGTTTTCCGAGGTCGCGGAGGGGGTGGAGCTGTGCCTGATGGACGACGGCGGCGAGAACCGGGTCGAGCTCACCGAGGTGGACGGGTTCGTGTGGCACGGCTACCTGCCCGATGTCGGGCCCGGCCAGCGCTACGGCTACCGCGTCCACGGCCCGTACGAGCCCGCCAAGGGCCACCGCTGCAACCCGGCGAAGCTGCTGCTCGACCCGTACGGGAAGGCGGTGGACGGCCGGGTGCGCTGGCACGAGTCGCTGTTCGGGTACCGGTTCAGCGACCCGTCGCGGATCAACAAGGCCGACAGCGCCCCGTACATGCCGACCAACGTGGTCATCAATCCCTTTTTCGACTGGGGCGACGACCGGCCGCCGCGCACGCCCTACCACGGGACGGTCATCTACGAGGCGCACGTCCGGGGCCTCACCCTGCGCCATCCCGACGTCCCGGCCGACGAGCGCGGTACGTATGCCGGCCTGGCGCACCCGGCTGTGATCGAGCACCTGACGCGGCTCGGGGTGACCGCGGTGGAGCTGATGCCGGTCCACCAGTTCGTGCCCGAGCACGAGCTGACCGAGCGCGGGCTCACCAACTACTGGGGCTACAACACGATCGCGTTCCTCGCCCC
The DNA here is from genome assembly GCA_035473755.1 of Streptosporangiaceae bacterium. Taxonomy (GTDB): domain Bacteria; phylum Actinomycetota; class Actinomycetes; order Streptosporangiales; family Streptosporangiaceae; genus UBA9676. The sequence goes on along the minus strand of DATINY010000310.1, from coordinate 21,216 downwards.
GCACAACGGCTACGCCTCCACCCAGGCGCCGGGCGGGCAGGTCGGCGAGTTCAAGGCGATGGTCAAGGCGCTCCATGAGGCGGGCATCGAGGTCATCCTGGACGTGGTCTACAACCACACCGCGGAGGGCGACCACCGGGGCCCGACGCTGTCGTTCCGCGGCATCGACAACGCCGCCTACTATCGCCTCTCCGACGAGGACAAGCGCTACTACGTCGACTACACCGGGTGCGGGAACAGCTTCAACGTCCGCTACCCGCATGCGCTCCAGCTCATCATGGACTCGCTGCGGTACTGGGTGCTGGACGCGCACGTGGACGGGTTCCGGTTCGACCTCGCGTCGGCGCTGGCCCGGGAGCTGCACGACGTGGACCGGCTGTCCGCCTTCTTCGACCTGGTCCAGCAGGACCCGGTGGTGTCGCAGGTCAAGCTCATCGCCGAGCCCTGGGACGTCGGCGAGGGCGGCTACCAGGTGGGCAACTTCCCGCCGTTGTGGAGCGAGTGGAACGGCAAGTACCGCGACTCGGTGCGGGACTTTTGGCGCGGGGAGGCGTCGACCCTGCCCGAGTTCGCCTCCCGGCTGTCTGGCTCGAGCGACCTGTACGAAACGAGCGCGCGCCGGCCGGTCGCCTCCATCAACTTCGTCACCTGCCACGACGGTTTCACCCTCGCCGACCTGGTCTCCTATGACCGCAAGCACAACGAGGCCAATGGCGAGGGCGGCGCGGACGGCACCGACGACAACCGGTCGTGGAACTGCGGGGCCGAGGGGCCGACCGAGGACGGGGCCGTGCTCGAGCTGCGGTCCCGGCAGCGGCGCAACTTCCTCGCCACGCTGTTCTGCTCGCAGGGGGTGCCGATGCTGCTGGCCGGGGACGAGCTGGGCCGCACCCAGGGCGGCAACAACAACGCCTACTGCCAGGACAACGAGGTGTCGTGGGTGGACTGGAGCCTGGCCGGCAGCCACGCGGACCAGACGGAGTTCGCGTGCGAGCTGGCCGCGTTCCGCCGCGACCACCCGGTCTTCCGCCGCCGCCGCTTCTTCCGGGGCGGCCCGGATGGCGGCGACGGCCTGGCCGACATCGCCTGGCTCACCCCGTCCGGCCGGGAGATGGCCGGGCGGGACTGGGACACCCCCTACGCGCGCGCGATGATGGTGTTCCTCAACGGCGACGCCATCACCGAGCCGGGCCCGCGCGGCGAACCGGTGCGGGACGACACCTTCCTGATCCTGCTCAGCGCGGGTCACGAGCCGGTCACCTTCACGCTGCCCGGGCCGAAGTTCGGCCGCTGCTGGTCCGTCGCGCTCGACACGGCCGCGGGCCGGGCCGCCGAGGGCAGCGAGGCCGAGCACCGGCCCGGCGGGCAGATTGTGCTGGCCGGGCACGCGATGATGGTTCTGCGCCGGACCGATCCCGCCCCGGCGCCGTCGGCGCCCGAGGCCGGCTAGGACTCTGGGCCGTGCGGCTGATCTACCCGGAACCAGCCGACCTGGACGACCGCGAACTCGCCGCCCGGTACGGCTATCCGGACCAGGCCGGCGGCGCAGGGTCCTGGCTCCGCGCGAACATGGTGACCAGCCTCGACGGTGCGGCCACGGTCGGCGGGCGCTCCGGTGGCCTGTCGGGCGGGGCCGACCAGCAGGTGTTCGCCATGCTGCGGGCGCTCGCCGACGTCATCCTGGTCGGCGCCGGAACGGCCCGGGTGGAGGGCTACCGTCCCGTCCGGCCGCGCCTCGAGGGCGTGCGCTGGGCCTGGCTCCGCGCGGGCCGCGCCCCTTCCCCGCCGATCGCCGTGGTCACCCGCAGGCTCGACCTCGACCTGGAGAGCCCGCTGCTGGCCGGGTCGCCGGCCCACGCACGGACCATCGTGATCACCACCGAGGAGGCGCCGCCCGCCCGGCGGGCCCAGGTCGCGGCCACCGCGGACGTCATCGTGGCCGGCCGGGACAGCGTCGATATCGTGGCTGCGGTCACCGCGCTGGCCGGCCGCGGGCACCGGCGTATCCTCACCGAGGGCGGTCCGTACCTGCTGACCCAGATCATCGAGGCGGGCCTGCTTGACGACCTGTGCCTGACCCTGAGCCCGGTCCTCGCCGGGCCGGGGGGGGACCGGATCGTCGCCGACATCGGCCCGCGGCGCGGGCCGGGGGGCGCGGACGCCCGCGCGCTCAGCCTCGCGCACGTGCTGGCCGAGGACGGGCACCTGCTGTGCCGGTACGTGCGGCCCGCCGCCGGCTGACCAGTGTGGGACCTAGCCCTGGCCCATCGCCGGGGCCTGACCGGAGAGGATCTCGCCCAGGTCGAAGCTCACCGGCTCCTCCAGCTGCTCGTAGGTGCAGGAACGGGGTTCGCGGTCCGGCCGCCAGCGCACGAACTGGGCGGTGTGCCGGAACCGTTGACCCTCCATGTGGTCATAGCGGACCTCCACCACCCGTTCCGGCGTCAGCGGGGTGAACGACAGGTCCTTGGTGGCGTTCCACCGGCTGTGCTCGGCCGCGCGCGGGGTTCGCGTCCCCGCTTCCTGGTGCGCCCAGTTCCACGGATGCTCGTCGAACGTGGTGACGAGCGGCTGGAGCTCGGCGAACAGCTCGTGACGGCGGGCCATCGGGAACGCGCCGATGACGCCGACGCTGGCCAGTTGCCCGTTGTCGCGGTACAGGCCGAGCAGGAGCGAGCCGATCGCCTCCTCACTAGACTTGTGCGTCCGGTACCCGGCCACCACGCAATCGGCGGTCCGCTCATGCTTGACCTTGAACATGACCCGCCGGTCCGGCTCGTAGGTGCCCGCGAGCGGCTTGGCGATGATCCCGTCCAGGCCGGCCCCCTCGAACTGCTGGAGCCACCGCTGCGCCAGCGCGTGGTCGGTGGTCGCCGGGGTCAGGTGGAGGGGCGTGGTCACGCTGGCGAGGGCCTCTTCCAGCGCCGCCCGGCGCTGCTCGAACGGCCGCTCGGTGTAGTCGTCGTCGCCGAGGGCGAGCAGGTCGAACGCGATGAAGTGGGCCGGTGTCTTGCCGGCGAGCATGTTCACCCGGCTGGCCGCCGGATGGATCCGCTGCAGCAGCGCCTCGAAGTCGAGCCTGTGGCCGTCGGATCCGGGGACCACGATCTCCCCGTCGATCACGCACCGGCGCGGGAACTGCTCGGTGACCGCGGCCACGAGCTCGGGGAAGTACCGGGTCATCGGCCGCTCATTACGGCTGCCGAGCTCCACCTCGCCGCCGTCGGTGAAGACGATCGAGCGGAATCCGTCCCACTTCGGCTCGAAGCTGTACGGGCCTTCGGGAATCTTGTTGACCGGCTTGGCCAGCATCGGCGCTACCGGAGGGTTGACCGGAAGGTGCATCCCCCCATCTTCCACGTCCGCCATCGGATGGTTGCATGCTGGTCGGAAGATCGGCCCCCTGACCCAGCTGGAGCGCGCGATGGCGTTGCACAAGAAAGTCGATGTGCCGGACGAGCCCGACGTGGACATCAACCCCATCTACGTGCAGGAGGCCGGCCACGAGGTGCCCATGCACACGATCCCGCGCCGGGGCATGCTGCCCGGCACCGCGCTGCAGGTCGTGCGGGACGAGCTCACCCTGGACGGCAACCCCCGCCTGAACCTGGCCACGTTCGTGACCACCTGGATGGAGCCGCAGGCGGAGGCGCTCATCACCGAGTGCCTCGGCAAGAACATGATCGACAAGGACGAGTACCCGCAGACGGCGGAGCTCGAGTCACGCTGCGTCAGCATCCTGGCCAACCTGTGGCACGCGCGCACCGGCTCGGAGGCGACCGGGTGCTCCACCACCGGCTCCAGCGAGGCCTGCATGCTGGGCGGAATGGCGCTGCTGTGGCGCTGGCTCGAGCGCGGCGGCACCGGGCGGCCCAACCTGGTGATGGGCGCGAACGTGCAGGTGTGCTGGGAGAAGTTCTGCCGCTACTGGCGGATCGAGCCGCGCAAGGTGCCGCTCGAGCCGGGCCGGCTCCACCTGACCGGGCCCGAGGCCGTGGCCCGATGCGATGAGAACACCATCGGCGTCGTCGCGATCCTGGGCTCGACGCTGGACGGCAGCTACGAGCCGGTGGCCGGGATCGGCGGCGAACTCGACAAACTCGCCGCCGGTGGCGGCCCGGATCTGCCCATCCACGTGGACGCCGCGTCCGGCGGGTTCATCGCCCCGTTCCTGCACCCGGGCCTCGCCTGGGACTTCCGGGTGCCGCGGGTGGCCTCGATCAACGCCTCCGGGCACAAGTACGGCCTGGTGTATCCCGGTGTCGGCTGGGTGGTCTGGCGTGACTCCCAGGCACTGCCGGAGGACCTGGTGTTCAAGGTCAACTACCTCGGCGGCCAGCTGCCCACGTTCGCGCTGAACTTCTCCCGCTCCGGCGCCCAGGTCGCCGCGCAGTACTACAACTTCCTGCGGCTGGGTTTCGAGGGCTACCGGCGGGTCCAGCAGGCGTGCCAGGACGTCGCGCTGCACATGTCGTCCCGGATCGCCGGGATGGGGCCGTTCGAGCTTCTCACCGACGGGAGCGACCTGCCCGTCTTCGCCTTCAAGCTGGCCGGTGACCAGGCCGGCTACAGCGTGTTCGACCTGTCCGAACGGCTGCGCACGCGCGGCTGGCTGGTGCCCGCCTACACGTTCCCGGAGAACCTGACCGGCACCGCGGTGATGCGGATCGTGGTCCGCAACGGCTTCAGCCGGGACCTGGCCGATGTGTTCCTGGCCGACCTGCGGCGCCACTCGCGGGCGCTGGCCGGGCATCCGCGGGCGCATACGCCGCTCGCGCCGGAGCCGCTCCGGCAGGGGTTCGCGCACTGAGCAGGCGGTGCGCCCCACCCTGGCGCGGGCCGGGCGGTCCCGCCCGCCGCCGGGCGTGCCAGGCGCCGGTCAGGCACAGCGCTATCACGGCCAGCAGGGCGGCCAGCCTGACGAGCGGCACCAGCAGGCGCTGCTCGAAGGGAAGGAGCCCGAAGAACACGGCGGGCAGCGGGCCGGGCATGCCCGGGATCGAGTAGAGGGTGCCCGCCCCCAGCCGGGCCAGGACCGGCCAGTCGAGCCGGGATGCCGGGAACACGGCGAGCAGGCAGAACACCATCGCGTCGTACCAGGGCCGCTGGTAGGGCCACACGAGCAGCCAGGCCAGGCTCAGCGCCAGCGCGGGACGGATGGCGGGCCAGCCGGGCGGCCCGCCGGGCAGCCGCCGCAGCAGCAGCCACCCGGTCACCACCAGCAGGACCGTGGCCACCAGCAGCAGGTCCGGCGGCCGGATCAGCCCGAACGGGCGCGAGAACAGCTGATAGAAGTTATCGCTGGTGGCGCTGGCCTCGCGGTAGAGGAGCACGGCGACCGCCGGCGGCCCGAACCACAGATACGACGGCACCAGCACAGCCAGCGCCGCGGCGCCCGCGGCCAGCACCGTGCGCACCGACCGGCGGGCGGCGAGGGCGATCCCCAGGCCGAACAGGACGAAGGTGATCTTTATGTCGGCCGCCATCCCGACCATGGCGCCCGCCGCCAGGCCGGCCGGCACGCTGGGCTTGCCGCCCGCCTCCCCCCGGCCCACCAGGGCCGGGCTGACCAGGGCCAGGGCCAGGAAGCCCACGGCCGCCGCGACCGTGTCCACGTGCCCGGCGGCGACCAGCCCCCACAGCAGCAGCGGGTTGAGCGACCAGAGCATGTGCCCCCGCACCCGGGCCGCCGGATCGGCGCGCAGCAGCCGGTCCAGCGCCAGCACCACCAGGGCGAAGGCCAGCGCGTTCCACACCTTCAGCCAGAACGTGATCCTCGCCGCCGATGTCCCGCCGAGAATGGCCGCCGTGCCCTGCTCGATCGTCGCCAGCGGCCCGTAGAGCGAATGCTTGGTCTCCCAGGGGATGGGGGCGGCCGCGCCGACGGGGTCGCCGCTCAGCCGGAGCTGCTGGGGGGTCATGACGTACGGGTCATGGCCGATCGCCACCATCCGCCCGTAGGCGGCGTAGTCGAGGGTGTCGGTGGACCCGGCGGGCGGGAGCACCGCCAGCACCGCGGCGGCGGCCAGCGCCCCGGCGACCAGCATCTTGACCGGTGGCCGCCACCCCCGCCGGGCCGCCACCAGGCCGGCCGCCACCCCACCGGCGCCGGCCAGCGCCGCCGCCCACAACGCGACCGCCACCAGCCACGCCGCCGGATGCAGGGCTATCCACCACGGCGGCCCGAGGCCGGCCCGGGGCAGGCTCACCACGGCCTGGCTCGGCCCGGCCGCCGAAACCGCGATCATGGTCAGCAGTGAGGACCCGATGCAGGCCAGGGCCACGCGGCCCAGGCGCCCGCCCCGGGCCCGCGCCGGCGCGCGGGCGGACGGGCCCGCGGGGAGGATGCCGGGCCGCCCTCCCCCCGCCGGGGGCACGCGGGGCGCGGCCGGGGCCGGGGCTTGCTCGCCGATGGGTCACACTCCGGCTTTGTCAGGCCCACCATCCGGCACACCAGACCGCGGATGGGCATGACTCGAGACCGACGGGGATGGATCACCGCTCCGAGCAGCCGCCAATGTACGGCTTTCGGCGAGGGTCACCCGCCGGTGGGCTGACTCATGATCGGGAACGTCCCGCGACCGGGACGGAGTTCCGCCCGGCGCCTTCTGCCGGGCAAAATGTCCGACAGAAATGAGTCATGAAACCGCAAGGGACGCGGTTAAGCCGGCCGGGAGCCAAAAAAGACACTCGGCTTGGTCAAGAAACTGGTCGGCCGTTACCAAACCGACACCTGGGAAACGACGGCCTTAAGCGTGCTTCCGGAGCCTCTCCAGCGCCTCGGCGAGGATCGCCGCCCCGTCGGTGTCGCTGCGCCGCTCCTTCACATAGGCCAGGTGGGTCTTGTAGGGCTCGCTGCGCGGCGGCCCGGGCGGGTTGGCCTGATCACGCCCGGCCGGGAACCCGCACCGCGGGCAGTCCCACGTCTCCGGCACGGCCACATCGCTCGCGAAGCTCGGCCGGGTTTCATGATTGTTCGAACACCAGAAGGAGACCCGCACCCGCGGCGCGGACTCGCCTCTTTCCGCCTCGCCCATGGGACCCGCCCCGACGCGGCTTCCCCTGATGGCGTTGCCACTACTCACAGACCACCCCTTGCCCTCTCCGCTGCCCTGTGGCCCTCAGTGATTCAGCAACAAATTGAGGCCGACGATGCAAAGAAACCAGACGACCCCGGTGAAAATAGTGAGCCGGTCCAGATTCCGCTCCACGACAGACGATGAGCCGAGCGAGGAACTCATGCCACCGCCGAACAGGTCCGACAAGCCACCGCCCTTGCCCTTGTGCAGCAGCACGAGCAGCACCATAAGCAGGCTGGTGATGATGAGGACGACAGAAATTCCGATTACCACTGCCGATTCTCGTCCTTCCGGGTGCTTATTATGCTATGCACTCTCACGCGCGCACGGCCAGTTCCCGGTACCGGCAGATCCGGACGAACTCACCGGCATCGAGGCTGGCCCCGCCGACCAGAGCACCATCGATGGCTGGCTGCGCCATGATCGCAGCGATGTTGTCGGCTTTAACCGACCCGCCATACAGGATACGCATATCGAGGGCCACATCGTGCCCGTGAACCGCGGAAACCCGTTCCCGGATCGCCTGGCAGGCCTCATGCGCCTGGTCCGGCCGGGCCACCTCCCCCGTGCCGATCGCCCACACTGGCTCGTAGGCGACGACCAGGCCGGCCACCTGCTGGGCGGCCAGGCCGGCCAGGGCGCCGTCGATCTGGGCCAGGATGTGCTCGAGCTGGGCCCCGGCCTCACGGACGGCCAGGTTCTCGCCCACGCAGACGATCGGCGTGATTCCCGACCCGAGGGCGGCCCTGGCCTTCGCGTTCACGGTGGCGTCGTCCTCGCCGTGGTACCGGCGCCGCTCGGAGTGACCGACCACGGCGTAGGCGCAGCCGAGCTTGGCCAGCATGGACCCGGACACGTCGCCGGTGTAGGCGCCGTTGTCGTGCGGGGAGATGTCCTGCGACCCGTAGCGGATCCGCAGCTTGTCCCCGGTCACCAGCGTCTGCACGCTGCGGAGCGCGGTGAACGGCGGCAGCACCGCCACCTCGGTGGCGTCGAAGTCCCTGGCGGTGAGGGTGAAGGCCAGCTTCTGGACCAGGGCGATCGCATCCAGGTGGGTGAGGTTCATCTTCCAGTTGCCGGCCATGAGCGGCATCCGGCCGCCGCGCCGGTCGCCCCCCGCGCGGCTCACGGGGCCTCCAGCGCGGTCAGCCCGGGCAGATCCGCGCCCTCCAGGTACTCCAGGCTCGCCCCGCCCCCGGTGGAGATGTGGGTGAACGCATCGTCGGGAAATCCCAGCAGGCGGACGGCCGCCGCGGAGTCGCCGCCGCCCACCACGGTCAGGCCGGTCACGGCGCTGATCGCACCGGCCACCGCCCGGGTGCCGTCCGCGAACGCGGGGAACTCGAACACCCCGGGCGGCCCGTTCCAGAACACGGTCTTCGCGTCGGCCAGCTTGCGCGCGAACAGCTCCTGCGTGGCCGGGCCGATATCGAGCGCGATCTTGCCGGCCGGGACGTCCGGGCCGGCCACCAGCTCGGCGCCGGCGCCGGCGCCGGCGTGATCGGCCACCAGGTGGTCCACCGGCAGCACCACCTCCACCCCGGCGCTGGCCGCCTCCGCCAGCACGGCCGACACCTGCGGGATCTGATCGGCCTCCAGCAGTGAGTCCCCCACCTGGTGACCCTGGGCGGCCAGGAACGTGTAGGCCATGCCGCCGCCGATGAGCAGCCGGTCCGCGATCCGGGTCAGGCTGCCGATGACCGGAAGCTTGTCGGAGGCCTTGGCGCCGCCCAGCACCACCACGTAGGGCCGCGCCGGGTCGGCGGTGAGCTGTCGCAGCACGGACAGCTCGGCCAGCACCAGCTGCCCGGCCGCGTGCGGAAGCAGCCGCGGCAGGTCGTAGACGCTGGCGTGCTTGCGGTGCATGGCCCCGAACCCGTCGCCGACGTAGGCGTCGGCCAGCTCCGCCAGCCTGCCCGCCAGCACCTCCCGCTCCGTGTCCTCCTTGCTGGTCTCGCCGAGCTCGAACCGCACGTTCTCGAGCATCGCGACATCGCCGCCGCTCAGCCCGGCCACGGCGGCGGCGGCCGACGCCCCGGCCACGTCCCCGGCGAACGCCACCGGCCGGCCGAGCAGCTCGGCCAGCCGGTCCGCCACCGGCCGCAGCGACGGGCCGCCCGCCGCGCGGGCCGCGTACTCGCTGCCCTTCGGCCGGCCGAGGTGGGCGCAGACGATCACCCGGGCCCCCCGGCCGGTCAGCGCGGCCAGGGTCGGCAGGCTGGCCCGGATCCGGCGGTCGTCGGTGATCACCGCGCCGTCGCGCGGCACGTTGAGGTCGGCGCGGAGCAGGACCGCCCGCCCGGCGACGTCGAGGTCGTCGACCCGCTTCATCAGCGCCCGAGCCGCCCGCCGACCAGCGCGGTGACGTCGACCAGGCGGCTGGAGTAGCCCCACTCGTTGTCGTACCAGCCGATCACCTTGACCTGGTCCCCGAAGGTCATGGTGAGCTCGGAATCGAACGTGCAGGAGTACGGGGTGCCGACGATGTCGGAGGACACGATCGGGTCGCTGGTGTAGTGCAGGTAGCCCTTGAGGGGGCCGTCGGCCGCCGCCTTGTACGCCGCGTTCACCTCCTCCACGGAGACCTCGCGGCTGACCTGGACCACCAGGTCGGTCACCGAGCCATCCACGACCGGCACCCGCATCGACATCCCGTCCAGCTTGCCCTTGAGCTCGGGCAGCACCAGCGCGGTGGCGCGGGCGGCCCCGGTGGTGGTGGGGATGATGTTCTGCGCGGCGGCGCGGGCGCGGCGCAGGTCCTTGTGCACGAAGTCCAGGATGACCTGGTCGTTGGTGTAGGCGTGGATGGTGGTCATCAGGCCCTTGACGATGCCGAAGCTGTCCAGCAGCACCTTCGCCAGCGGCGCGACACAGTTCGTGGTGCAGGACGCGTTGGAGATGATGTCGTGCTGGCTGGGGTCGTAGGCGTCGTCGTTGACCCCCATCACCAGGGTGATGTCCTCCCCCTTGGCCGGGGCGGAGATGATGACCTTCTTCGCGCCCGCCGCCAGGTGCTTGCGCGCGTCGTCGCCCTTGGTGAAGTGGCCGGTCGACTCGATCACCACGTCGACCCCGAGGTCGCGCCACGGCAGGGCGGCGGGGTCGCGTTCGGCCAGCCAGATGAGGCGCTTGTCCCCGGCCATGATGGCGCCATCGGCGGCGTGGACGTCGAGGTCCAGGGTGCCCATCACCGTGTCGTACTTGAGCAGGTGCGCGAAGGTGGCCATGTCGCCGAGGTCGTTGGCGGCCACGATCTCGATGTCACGGCCGGGGGCGGCGTGCACGGCGCGCCAGAAGTTGCGCCCGATCCGGCCGAAGCCGTTGATGCCTACGCGGATCGTCACGGTGCTGATCTCCTCGTTGGTAGCTGCGATGTCGTCCGGGCGCGCCCCGAGCAGTAGACCCTACCGGACACAGTTCCCGCTGCTGGAAACCCTACCTGCGGGCCACCCGCAGCCCGGAAAGGCCCCATGGCCGCCGGCGCCGGGCCGAAGGTCCCTCAAGGGCAGGAGAAGGCCGGAGGTCCCCTCAGGGCAGCAGAGGGCCGGAGATCCCCTTCAGGGCAGGAGAAGACCGGAGGTCCCCTCAGGGCAGGAGCATGTCCGGCGGCAGGTGCGCCTCGGTGCCGGGAATGCCCTCCTCGCGGGCCCGCTTGTCCGCCATGGCCAGCAGCCGCCGGATCCGGCCGGCGATGGCGTCCTTGGTCAGCGGCGGGTCCGCCAGCTGGCCGAGTTCCTCCAGGCTGGCCTGCCGGTGCTCGATCCGGAGCCGGCCGGCCACGGTCAGGTGCTCCGGCGCGTCGCTGCCCAGGATCTCCAGCGCCCGCTCCACCCGCGCGCCCGCCGCAACCGCGGCCCTCGCGCTGCGGCGCAGGTTGGCGTCGTCGAAGTTGGCCAGCCGGTTCGCGGTCGCCCGGACCTCACGCCGCATCCGCCGTTCCTCCCAGGCGAGCACGCTGTCGTGCGCGCCCAGCCGGGTCAGCAGCGCGCTGATCGCGTCCCCGTCCCGCACCACTACCCGGTCGACCCCCCGTACCTCGCGGGCCTTGGCGTGGATCTTCAGCCGCCGGGCCGCCCCGACCAGGGCGAGGGCGGCCTCGGGGCCGGGACAGGTGATCTCCAGCGCCATCGACCGGCCGGGCCCGGTCAGGCTGCCGTGGGCCAGGAAGGCCCCCCGCCAGGCGGCCTCGCAATCGCAGGTGGTCCCGGCCACCACCTGCCGCGGCAGGCCGCGGACGGGCCGCCCGTGGGCGTCCACCAGCCCGGTCTGCCGGGCCAGGCTCTCACCGTCCTTGCGCACCCTGACCAGGTAGCGGTTGCCTTTGCGCAGTCCGCTCGGGGCCAGCACGATCAGCTCGGACGAATGGCCGAACACCTCGGCCACATCCTTTCGCAGCCTGCGGGCGGCGGCGCCGGTGTCCAGCTCGGCCTCGACCACGATCCGGCCGGCCGCGAGGTGCAGGCCCCCGGCGAAGCGCAGCAGGGTGGAGACCTCCGCCTTACGGCAGCATGGCTTGAGCACGGTGACGCGGCTCAGCTCATCCTTCACCATGCCGGTCATGGCCATCGGCTCACTCCCCCTCGAAGATCTCCGCGAATGCCCCCGCCAGCTGCCGCGGATCGTGGCGCGGCGAGCCGTCCCGCATCGCCAGGTCCGCCAGCACCAGCCTGCCGCCCAGCAGGCCGGCCGCCTTCTCCAATTGTGCCGCTGACCCGCCCGCCGCGCCCCGGTCGGCCAGCACGATGTCCACCGTAAGCTCCGGCGCGTGGTCGGCGAGCACTTCCAGGTGGGTGTGCGGTGAGAATCCCTCGGTCTCGCCCGGCTGCGGGACCAGGTTCAGCGCCACCAGGCGGCGCGCCCGGGTGGTGATCAGCGCGTCGGCCAGCTCGGGGACGAGCAGATGGGGCAGGACGCTGGTGAACCAGGAGCCGGGCCCGAGGACCACCCAGTCCGCCTCGCGGATGGCGGCCACCGCCTCCGGGCACGCGGGCGGGTCGGCCGGGATGAGCGAGATGGACCGGACCCGCCCGGTGGTGGAGGCGCAGGCCGCCTGGCCCCGCACGACGGCGAGCTGGCCCGGGTGGACGGGATCGGCGCCCTCCACCTCGGCGGCCAGGTCCAGCGGGACCGATGCCATGGGCAGCACCCGGCCGTGCGCGCCGAGCAGCCGGCCCACCCAGTCAAGTCCCTGAACGGTGTCTCCCAGCAGTTCCCACAGCGCCACGATGAGCACGTTGCCGACGGCGTGCCCGCCCAGGCCCGAGGCGCCGGAGAACCGGTGCTGCACGACCCGGCTCCAGGTCGTGCCCCAGGCGTCATCCCCGCACAGGGCGGCGAGAGCCATCCGCAGGTCGCCCGGGGGGAGCACCCCGAAGTCACGGCGCAGCACGCCGCTGGACCCGCCGTCGTCGGCGACGGTCACGATGGCGGTGAGCTGGCGGGTCACCCGGCGCAGCGCGGACAGGGACGCGAACAGCCCGTGGCCGCCGCCGAGCGCGACCACGCGCGGGTTGAGCGGGCGCACGGGGGGGACGACCAGCGTCGGCTCACCGCGCGCCGCCGGCTTCGATTCCGCCCCCGTTTCGCCGCCGCCCGCCGGCACCGGCTGGTTCGCTTCCCTCGCTGTCACTCACGCCCCAGGTCACGGTGCACTACCTGGATGCCCAGGCCGGTCTCCTCCAGCCGCCGGGCGATGTGCTCGGCCATCACCACGCTGCGGTGCTTGCCACCGGTACAGCCGATGGCCAGCGTCACGTACTGCTTGCCCTGGCGCTCGTAGCCGGCCAGGGTCACCCGCAGCGCGGTGAGGTAGGAGTCGAGGAAATCGGCGGCGCCCCGCTGGCTGAGCACATATTCCCTGACCCTCTCATCCTGCCCCGTCAGTGGCGCGAGCGCCTCGATCCAGCGCGGATTGGGCAGGAACCGGCAGTCGGCCACCAGGTCGGCGTCCACCGGCAGCCCATACTTGTAGCCGAACGACACCACGCTCACCCGCGGGGCGGCCGCCGCGCTGGCCCCGAAGAAGTCCTGCAACCGGGCCCGCAGCTCGTGCACGTTGAGCGCGGAGGTGTCGAGGACCAGGTCCGCCTCGCCACGGACGGTGCGCAGCAGCTCGCGTTCGGCGGCGATCCCGTCCAGTACCCGGCCGTCCTCCTGCAGCGGGTGCGGGCGGCGCACGCTCTCGAACCGGCGGACCAGTGTGTCGTCGGCGGCCTCCAGGAAAACCACCCGGGGCCGGACGCCGCGCGTGGCCAGCTCGCTGATGGCGGACTGGAGGTCACTGGAGAAGGCCCGGCTGCGCACGTCCGTCACCGCGGCGATCTTGGGGAGCGTCCCCTTGGCCCGGCGGGCCAGGTTGATCATCGTTGGGAGCAGGCCGGGCGGCAGGTTATCGATGACGAACCAGTCCAGGTCCTCCAGCGTCTTGGCGGCCGTGCTCCGGCCCGCGCCCGACATCCCGGTGATGATCACGATGTCGGTCACCGGGCTGGCCGTGCCCGGCCCGGGCGGCTTGCCCCCCGTTACCTTCTGGTCCATCCGCGCATCGCCCCGCCTTTCATGACATCCCCTTGCCGGTGGCCTCGGCGTTTCCCCGTTCCGGCCGCAGGGCGGCCAGGACCGCGCCGGCCAGCTGTTGCCCGATGCCGGGCAGGCTGGCCAGCTCTGCCGGGGTGGCCGCGGCGATCCGGCGGACCGAGCCGAAGTGTCGTAGCAGCGTAGCCCGGCGGGCCGGGCCCAGCCCGGGAACGCTGTCGAGTTCGCTGACGGCGAGCGCCTTCGACCGCTTCGCCCGGTGGTAGGTGATGGCGAAGCGGTGCGCCTCGTCCCGCACCCGCTGCAGCAGGTAGAGGCCCTCGCTGCTGCGGGGCAGGATGACCGGCGCGTCCTCGCCGGGCAGCCAGACCTCCTCCAGCCGCTTGGCCAGCCCGCACACCGCGATGTCGTCGATGCCCAGTTTCTCCAGCGCCGAGACCGCCGCCGCCACCTGCGCCGGCCCGCCGTCGATCACCACCAGGTTGGGCGGGTAGGCGAACTTGCGCTGCTGGAGTTCGGGCTCGCCCCGGCTGGCCGGATCCCCGAGCACGTCGAGCTCGCCGGTGGCCTCACGCTCCTCCAGGTACCGGCGGAAGCGGCGGGTGATGACCTCGTGCACCGAGGCGACGTCGCCTTCGCCGCCGGTGCCCTTGATGCTGAACCGGCGGTACTCGCTCTTGCGCGCCAGCCCGTCCTCGAACACCACCATCGACGCGACCACGTGCGTGCCCTGCAGGTTCGACACGTCGTAGCACTCGATCCGGAGCGGCGCCACCTCGAGCCCCAGCGCCTCCTGGATCTCGTTCAGGGCCAGGCTGCGGGTGGTGAGGTCGCTGGCCCGCCGGGTCTTGTGCAGCGTCAGCGACTCGGCCGCGTTCCGTGCCACGGTGTCGAGCAGCGCCTTCTTGTCGCCGCGGCGCGGCACCCGCAGGCGCACGCGGCTCCCCCGCCGGGCCGCGAGCCACTCCTCCACCGCCCCGGCGCCCGGCGGCAGCACGGGGACGAGCACCTCGCGCGGGACGGTCGCCCCGCTGCCGCGGGACGTGGCGCCCGGATCCCGCGCGCCGGTCCCGGCCAGCCGCGGCGGCGCCTGCCCGTTCCCGGCGCCGCTGTCCCCGCCGACGCTGTCCCCGCCGTACACCTGGCTCAGGAAGTGCTCGACCAGCTCGCCGTCGCCGACGTCCTCGACCTTGTCCACCACCCACCCGCGCTGGCCGCGGACCCGGCCGCCGCGGACGTAGAACACCTGGACCGCGGCCTCGAGCTGATCCCCGGCCAGGGCGATGACGTCGCAGTCGGTGCCGTCGGGCAGGACCACCGCCTGCTTCTCCAGCGCCCGCTCCAGGGCCTGGATGTCGTCGCGGAGCCGGGCGGCGCGCTCGAACTCCTCGGCCGCGGCCGCGGCCCGCATCTCGGCCTCCAGACGGCGGGTGAACCGGGCGGTCTGGCCGGCCATGAAGTCGCAGAACTCCTCGGCCAGGCGGTGGTGCTCGGCCTGGCCGATCCGCTCCACGCACGGCGCCGAGCACTTGCCGATGTAGCCCAGCAGGCACGGCCGGCCGATCTGGCGTGCCCGCTTGAACACCCCGGCCGAGCAGGTCCGGACCGGGAACACCCGCAGCAGCGTGTCCACGGTCTCCCTGATGGCCCAGGCGTGGGAGTACGGGCCGAAGTAGCGGGTCCCGCGCCGCCGGGCGCCGCGCATCACCATGACCCGCGGGTACTCCTCGTCCATGGTGACCGCAAGGTAGGGGTAGCTCTTGTCGTCCCGGTAGCGGACGTTGAAACGGGGGTCGAACTCCTTGATCCAGGAGTACTCCAGCTGGAGCGCCTCGACCTCGGTGCCGACGACGGTCCAGTCGACCCCCGCCGCCGAGGTCAGCATCGACTGGGTGCGCGGGTGGAGCCCCGCGAAATCCGCGAAATAGGAATTGAGCCTGGCCCGCAGGTTCTTGGCCTTGCCCACGTAGATGACCCGGCCGCGGCCGTCGCGGAACCGGTAGACCCCCGGCGACTCGGGAATCGAGCCGGGGGCCGGCCGGTAGGCATGCGGATCCGCCACGCAGCAACTCTATGGGACGCCGAGGACGGTGAGCCCGAGTGAGCGCAGCTGGCTCCTGAGCTTCCCGGCCGAGGTGTAATGCACGGCGATCAGGCCCAGGCCGCGGGCCGCCTCGACGTTGCCCGGTGAGTCGTCGATGAAGACCGTCGCGGCCGGCTCCAGCCGGTAGCGGCGCAGCAGGATCTGGAAGATCCGCCGGTCGGGCTTGGCCACCCCCTCGATGCCGGAGATGACGAAGCCGTCGAACCAGTCCATGAAGGCGAACCTGGTGCGCCGGGTGGTGAACGTCGCCGGCTCCATGTTGGACAGCGCCAGGCAGCGCAGGCCGGCCGCCTTCACCCCGCGGAGCACGCCGACCGCCTCGTCGAACTGGCCGGCCGCCATCTCCTCGCAGCGCTCCGCCCACACCATGATCATGTCCCGGTAGCCGGGGTACCGCCGGGCGAGGCGGCGGCACGACTGCGTGACGTCCTCCCCCAGGTCATGCGCATGGTGCCAGTCCTGGGTGCAGATCCGGGCGAGGAAGTCCTCCATCTCGGCCGGGTCGGCGAACAGCTGCCGGTACAGGTACCGCGGATCCCAGTCGATGAGCACCCCGCCGAGGTCGAAGACGACGGTGGTGAGCCGCGGCCCGGGCGCTGGTCCCTCAGTCAGCGAAGGCCTCCGGCGGGGGGCAGGCGCAGACCAGATGGCGGTCGCCGTAGGCCTGGTCGATCCGGCGCACCGGGGGCCAGTACTTGGCCCGGCGGTCGCCCGGCAGCGGGTAGGCCGCCTCCGTCCGCTCGTAGTGGTGCTTCCAGTCGGCGGCGAGCAGCATCGACGCCGTGTGCGGGGAGTTATGGAGCGGATTGTCCTGCGGGTCGTAGGCGCCGCTCTCGACCCGCCCGATCTCCTGCCGGATCGCGATCATCGCGGCGCAGAACCGGTCCAGCTCGGCCAGGTTCTCGCTCTCGGTCGGCTCGACCATGAGCGTGCCCGCCACCGGGAACGACATGGTGGGCGCGTGGAACCCGTAGTCGATCAACCGCTTCGCCACGTCCTCTACGGTGACGCCGCTGTCCCGGCTGACCGGGCGCAGGTCGATGATGCACTCGTGGGCCACCAGCCCGCCCTGGCCGGTGTAGAGCACCGGGAAGTGCGGCGACAGCCGTTTCGCCACGTAGTTGGCGGCCAGGATGGCCACCTGCGTGGCCCGGCGCAGGCCGCCGGCGCCCATCATCGCGATATAGGCCCAGGAGATCGGCAGGATGCCCGCCGAGCCGTAGGGCGCCGCCGCCACCGGGCCGGTGCCGGTCTCGCGCTTGGCGCCGGGCGCGGCGCTGCCGGGCAGGAACGGGGCGAGGTGCGCCCGCACCGCGACCGGCCCCACGCCCGGCCCGCCGCCACCGTGCGGGATGCAGAACGTCTTGTGCAGGTTGAGGTGGGAGACGTCGGCGCCGAACCGGCCCGGCCGGGCCAGCCCCACCAGGGCGTTGAGGTTGGCCCCGTCCACGTACACCTGGCCGCCCGCCGCGTGCACGAGGTCGCACACGCCGGTCACGGTCGTCTCGAAGACGCCGTTCGTGGACGGGTAGGTCAGCATGATCGCGGCCACCCGCCCCTCATGCTCCGCCAGCTTCGCCTGCAGGTCGCCGACGTCGATGGCGCCGTCGCCGCCGCACTTGACCACGCTCACCCGCAGCCCGGCGAGCACCGCGCTGGCCGCGTTCGTGCCGTGCGCCGACTCCGGGATCAGGCACACGTCGCGGGCGGTGTCGCCGCGCTCGCGGTGATAGTGGCGGATGGCCAGCAGGCCGGCCAGTTCCCCCTGTGACCCGGCGTTCGGCTGCAGCGACACCGCGTCGTAACCGGTGATCGCGGCCAGCCAGAACTCCAGGTCGCCGATGAGCTCGGCGTAGCCGAGGGCCTGCTCCGGCGGGGCGAAGGGGTGCAGGTTGGCGAACTCGGGCCAGGAGATGGCCTCCATCTCCGCCGCCGCGTTCAGCTTCATGGTGCACGAGCCCAGCGGGATCATCGACCGGTCCAGGGCGACGTCGAAGTCGGCCAGCCGGCGCAGGTAACGGAGCAGGGCCGTCTCGCTGCGGTGCTCGTGGAATACCGGGTGGGTGAGGTAGGGCGAGGTCCGCCGCAGGGCCCCCGGGAGCTCCTCCCGGCCCTCGGCCAGGCTCACCTCCCCCGCCGCCCGGCCGGCCAGCGCGGCCGCGACCTCCCGCAGGTGGCCGTCGGTGGTCGTCTCGTCGCAGGCGATCTGCACCGTTTCCGGGCCCGCCAGGTACACGTTGTACCCGGCCTGGTGCGCCCGTTCCACCGCCGTCGCGGCGCCGCCGGGCAGCCCGCGGACGGCGACGGTGTCGAAGAACGCGGCGGAATCCACCACCATGCCCTGGGCCCGCAGCGTCGCCGCCAGCGCCGCGGCCTTGCCGTGCACCCGGCGGGCGATCGCCGCCAGTCCGTCGGGGCCGTGGTAGGTGGCGTACATCCCGGCGATGACGGCCAGCAGGACCTGCGCGGTGCAGATGTTGCTGGTCGCCTTCTCCCGGCGGATGTGCTGCTCCCGGGCCTGCAGGGCCAGCCGGTAGGCCGGGTGGCCGTCGGCGTCCACGGACACGCCCACCAGCCGGCCCGGCAGCTGCCTGCGCAGCCCCTCGCGGACCGCGATGTAGGCGGCGTGCGGGCCGCCGAACCCCATCGGGACGCCGAACCGCTGGGTGGTGCCGATCGCGATGTCGGCGCCCAGCTCCCCCGGCGGCGTGAGCAGGGTCAGCGCGAGCAGGTCGGCGGCGACCGCGACCGCCGCCCCCCGGGCGCGGGCGGCGGCGATGACCGGCCGCGGGTCGGTGATCTCGCCGCTGGCCGCGGGGTAGGCCAGCAGGACGCCGAACAGCTCTCCGTCCGGCTGGGCCGCCACCAGCTCCGGGGTGAGGGGGGCCACGACCAGCTCGATGCCGAGCGGCTCGGCGCGGGTGGCCAGCACCGCGAGCGTCTGCGGCAGGCAGTCCGCGTCGGCCAGGAAGATGCTGCCCTGGCCCGCCGCCCGGCGGGTAAGGGTCATCGCCTCGGCGGCGGCGGTCGCCTCGTCCAGCAGGGACGCGCCCGCCACCGGCAGCCCGGTCAGGTCGGCGACCATCGTCTGGAAGTTCAGCAGGGCCTCCAGCCGCCCCTGCGAGATCTCCGGCTGGTAGGGCGTGTAGGCGGTGTACCAGGCGGGGTTCTCCAGCACGTTGCGGCGGATCACGGCCGGGGTGATGGTCGGGTAGTAGCCGAGCCCGATCATGGACGTCGCCACCGTGTTCCTGCCCGCCAGCCGGCGCAGCTCGGCCTCCGCCTCCGCCTCCGAGAGCGGGGCGGGCAGGCTGAGCGGGTCGGCGCCGGCGCCGGCCAGCGCGGGCGGCAGCGCGGCCGCGGTCAGATCATCCAGGGAGGAGTAGCCGACGGCGGCGAGCATCTGCTCCTGCTCGGCCGGGGACGGCCCGATGTGGCGTGCTGAAAAGTCCATGGAGCCTCCAGAGGGGAGCCACCCGGGTGCCGGGCACCCGGTTCAGGGTCCTCCCCCTCTGTCATCGCCCCCCGCCGTTGGGGCACCACGACTCCAGAGATGCCTGTCCCGTCCGGTCCCTTATGCCTGAGAGGTTCCGGGGAGGTTGCCCCTTCGGCGTCCCGCGCTGGCGGCGTGGGATCTCTCCCGGACGGTGTCGCCGGCATTCCCGAGCTTACCGGAAGGACAGGGTCATATCTCGTCCCACCGGAACACCCGGACCGCGATCACGGTGAGCACGGCGGCGAACCCGAGCAGGAGGCCCATGGCCGGCAGCGCGGAGGCCGGGCCGTCGCCCCGGGCCATGACGTTCTGCATGCCGACCACCAGGTAGCGCAGCGGCATGAAGTAGGAGACCTTCACGATCCATTGCGGCGCGAAGGCGAGCGGGATGAACGCACCGCCCAGGAACGCCATCGGCAGGACGATCAGGTTCACTATCGCGGTCGCGGCCTCCTGGGACTTGGCCAGGGCCCCGACCAGCAGCCCGATGGACAGGAAGGCGAGCGTGCCGCAGATGACGACCGGGATCGCCATCCACCAGTAGGCGGTCAGCTTGAGCCCGAAATACGGGGTGGTGGCGATGGCGATGAACACGAACGTCTCGACGATCGCGACCGCGACGCTCACCGTGATCCGGGCGGTGACGATCGACGTCGTGCTCACCGGGGCGAGCCGGAGCCGGCGCAGCAGCTTGTTCTTCCGCCACCCGACCAGGGTGAGCGCAGCCCCAAACGCGCCGCCGGAGGCGATGGCCCAGCCGAGCAGTCCCGGGGTCAGGTACTGGATCGGCTTGAGCGACTTGTCCTCCACCTGCTGGGTGGCCAGCTGGTAGGCCGGTGGCTTATGCGACGCGGCCTGGTTGGCCGCCTGCACGATCCCGGCGAACACGCTGTTGACCACCCCGGCCGTGGTGGGGTTCGCGATCGAGTAGTGGACGATGAGCCTGCCGCCCTGCTGCTGCACGGCGGCGTCGACGTTGGCTTGCCGGACCTCGTTCAGGGCGTGGGGCAGGCTGGTGGTGTGGGTGACCGTGAGCACCTTGTCCAGCTGGCTGCTGGCCGCCCGCTCCTGGTCGAGGATGCTCACCCGGCCCACCTCGACCACGTTGATCTTGGGCGTGCTGCTGCTCTTGTAGATGGAGCCGAACAGCAGCAGGAACAGGACCGGGAACAAGATCGTGAAGAACAGGGCGGCCCGGTCCCGGACGAAGCCGCGGAACATGGCCCGGGACAGGCTCCGGAAGCCCTGCCAGTTCGCTCTCCGGCGGGCCGGGCCGGGCGGGCTGGGCCGGTCGGCCTCGGCCGGCGGCGCCGGCAGCTTGCTTGTCGTCATGCCCGGTACTCCCGCCCGGTGAGCTGGAGGAAGACGTCCTCCAGGGAGGCGCCCGCCACCTGCAGCCCGGTGAGCGCCTTGTGATCCGCGAGCCGGGCGAGGATGGGGCCGGGCTCGGTGGTGGTGAAGGTGAGCGACACGCCGTCGTCGGCGACCGTGGCGCCGTCGGCGACCGCCCGCGCCTCATCCTGGCCGAGCAGGCCCGACTCGACGCTGATCCGGACCGGGTGCGCCAGGCCCCGGACCAGCGCGGCGGGCGCGCCGATCTGCAGGATCTTGCCGTGATCCATGATCGCTACGCGCTGACAGAGCGTCTCCGCCTCGTCCATGTGGTGGGTGGTGAGCACGATGGTGTGGCCCTCCGCCGCGATGGCCCGCAGCAGGTCCCACAGGTTCCGGCGGGCCTGCGGGTCCAGCGCCCCGGTCGGCTCGTCGAGGAACAGCACGTCGGGGCGGTGCACCAGCGCGCAGGCGATCGACAGCCGCTGCGCCTGGCCGCCGGAGAGCTTCTCGGTGCGGGTCGCGGCCGAGCTGGTCAGGCCGACCACCTCGAGCATCTCGTCGGCGCGCTTGGCCGGGACCCGGTAGAGGTCGGCAAAGGTGCGCAGCTGCTCGCGGGCGGTGAGCCGCTCGAAAAACGACGTCGCCTGTAGCTGGACGCCGATCCGGGG
>DATINY010000309.1:0-10811 GCA_035473755.1 Streptosporangiaceae bacterium | reverse complement strand
GAGTACGGCCCGGGCGAGACGTTCTGGTTCCCCGGCGAGGGCATCCACCGTATGGATCACCAGGCCGGGGCCATCACCATCCACGTCTACTCGCCGCCGATCCGGGCGATCGGCCACTACGACCTCCACGACGGCCAGCTGCGCCGCACCCCGGGCCTGCCCGACGAGCCATCCCCGCCCAGCGCCGCACTGTACGATGCGCTGCACCCGCCCGCTGGCGCCGGCCCGGCCAGCCCCGGCGTGACGGCGGGCTAGCTCCCGGGGTCTACCGCTCCTCCGCGCTGATCCACTTCTCCGGACGGGCCGGCCTGGCGGCGGCGAGGACCCTGAGCGCTTCCTCGGCGGAGCGGGTCCGCTGGATGAGATCCCGGCTGGCCGGCTTGAGGAGCCCGACGCCGGTCATCCGGTCCAGCTGGGAGACCAGCGGTTCCCAGAACCCGTCGACGTCGAGCAGGGCGACCGGCTTGCTGTGCAGCCCCAGCTGTGACCAGGTGGCGACCTCGGCGAGTTCCTCCAGCGTGCCCAGCCCGCCGGGAAGGGCGACGAAGGCGTCGGACAGGTCGTACATGAGCTGCTTGCGCTCGTGCATCGACGCGACCTCGTGCAGCTCGGTCAGGCCGGTATGGCCGACCTCACGGGCAAACAGGCCAGCCGGGATTACCCCGATGACCCGGCCACCGTGACCGAGAGCGGCGTCGGCCAGCTCACCCATGAGGCCCACGCTGCCGGCACCGTAGACGAGATCCACGCCCCGGCGGGCGATCAGGGCCCCGAGGGCACGGGCCGCATCCCGGTAGCGGGGATCAGCCGGTGCCGAGGACCCGCAGAACACGCAGACCGCGCGGAGAGCCACCACGAGCGCAACCTATCCGATCGCCGCCGCCGGCCGGCCTGCCTGCGGCACCGGCGTCCGCCCGGCACCGCCTGCGCGGCCGGTTCCGGGTGGCAGGATGGAGAGCCGTGCCGCCACCCCGGGTCAAGCCACGCTGGGTGAACGTTCACGCTGCCTGGCGGATGGCGGTGGCCGGCCGGGCCGCGCAGGCGTACGCGGGAAACGGGAGGCTGGCGGCGCTGACCGTGGCTGGCTCGGTGGGCGCCGGCCTGGCCGACCGGTTCTCCGATCTGGAACTGGACTGCTACTGGTCCAGCGCGCCCGGCGACGCCGACCGCACCGGGCCGATTGACGCGCTGGGCGGTGAGCTGACCGGGTTCTCGGAGTACGAGCAGGACGACCAGGAGTGGGGCGAGGAGTACCTGGTTGGCGACCTCGGCGTGACCGTGAGCAATTTCACCACGGGCACGGTCGAGCGGTGGCTCGATGACGTCGTCCTGAACGCCGACACCGCCCCGGTCAAGCACATGCGCCTGGCCGCGCTGCAGCGCTCACGCCCGCTCCTCGGCGCGGAGCTGATCGCGTCCTGGCGGGACCGGGCCGATACCTTCCCCGTCGGGCTCGCCTCGGCTCTGGTGCGGCAGGCCCTGATCCCGGAGGTGCTCCCCGGCTGGGCGGCCCGCGACGCTCTCGCCAGCCGCGGAGACGACCTGGCGGTCAGGGACCTGCTGACCCGGGCGGGGCAGGCGGTGGTCCGGGCGGTCCTCGCGGTCAACCGGGTGTACCTGCCGCACCCCCTGATCAAATGGCAGCGCCACCTGATCACCGGGCTGGAGGTGGTTCCTGAGCGGCTCGCCGAGCGGCTGGAGTCGATGTCGGCGAGCCCGCCGGCGGAGGCTTTCCGGGCCGCCGAGGCCCTGCTGGAAGACACCGCGGCGCTGGCCGAGGCGCACACCGGCGCCGATCTCAGCGCCTTCCGCCAGGCCCTGGCGCAGCGCCGCCGGCCGCTCGATCCACCCCCGGCCGGCCCGTGACCGCCCCCTCGCCCGGGCACCAGCACGCCGCCCGGGGCTGAAGCCCCGAACCCGTCCGGCGACGCTGCGCGCCTGGGGCACGGTTTCGTGTGGCGGCGGGCCGGTTAATGCTGGGTCAAGGTGAGATGGACATCGCCGGGCACGGCGGACATGGTGACCTGGCCGCCGATGGGGAGGGTGGCCATCGGCGAGGTGTGACCGGTGTCGACGTTGGCCAGGACCGGCAGGCCGGCCAGCCGCGGCTGGCGGGCGATGATCTGCTCGAGCAGCGGCCTGGTCATGTTGGTGGCCCGCTGGAACCGGCCGACGACCAGGCCGCGGATGGCGGCGGCGCCGGGGAGTTGCAGCAGTGCGGTCAGGTTGCGGGCGAAATTGGCCGGATGCGACTCATCGTCGTCCTCGACCACCAGCACCGCATCGGCCAGCGAGGGCATATATGGCGTTCCCCGCAGCAGGCTGAGGGTGCTCAGGTTGCCGCCGACCAGCCCGCCGGTGGCGTGACCGTGCTGCAGCGGCCACCAGCCGTCGGTGCCGAGTACCTCGCGGTTGTCCTGGTCGAGAAACCACAGGTCATCGGTCCAGGTCCCGGCCGGCTCCAGCCGCACCGGATCGTCGCTGAACAGGCACGCCGTGAACCACTGCAGGGTCTAGCCGAAGTGGCGGGCCATCCCGAAGCTCGACCAGTGCGGGCCGCAGTAGGTGACTAATCCGGCGCGGGCCAGGATCGCGCCCTGCAGGGCGGTGATGTCGGAGTAACCGCAAAAGATCTTGGGATTGGCGCGGATCAGCTCCCAGTCCAGGCTGGGCAGCAGCTCGTTGCTGTTGTAGCCGCCGATCACGGTCATGATGGCCGCGACCGCCGGGTCGGCGAACGCGGCGTGCAGGTCAGCCACCGGCGATCCGACGGCCGAGGAGTCAAAGGCGTCCCGCTCATCGACGTGCGCGCCATACGACAGGCTCAGCCCGAGCTCGGCGAAGCGCTCCTCGATGATCCCGGTGTGATCGTGCTCGGTCACCATCGCCCGCGAACACGACGGCGCGACGATACGGACGTGGTCGCCCCGGCGGAGCTTCGCCGGATAGATGATTTCCACCACCGCATGCTAGTGACACAGGAGCACGTCCCGTTCCTCCCGGGACAGGCTGGCCAGCGCCCGGGCCAGCCGTGGCTGCATTCCTTCCGGGCCGGCCCAGCAGCTATCCTCTGACCTGTCACCGGCTAGTTCGCCGGCCCCTCCCCATTCCCTTCACGCAAACTCAGGGCCTTCTGCTGCTCGCTGGAAGGAGCGGGCACTTACCCTGGCGGGATCCGTCCAGCGATGAGAAGAGTGTGAGCCCTGTGCGCGAGACCTCCGGGCCGGCGATCGAGCAGCTGTCCACGCGGGTGGCGTACCAGACGCGGTACCTGCGGATGCGCGAGGACCAGATCAGGCGCCCCGACGGCTCGGGCGGCATCTACTCCTACATCGACAAGCCGGACTTCGCGCTGGTCATCGCGGCCGAGAACGGCGGGTTCCACCTGGTCGAGCAGTACCGCTACCCGGTGCGTGAGCGGTCCTGGGAGTTCCCGCAGGGAACGCTGCCCGGCATGACCGCGGCGGACGATCCCGAGTACGTGGCCCGGGAGGAGCTGCGGCAGGAGACCGGCATTACGGCGAGCCAGATGCGCCATCTGGGGCACCTGTACTGCGCCAGCGGGATGTCCAGCCAGGGCTTCGACGTGTTCCTGGCCACCGGCCTGACCCCGGGGACGGCGGAGCTGGAGCTGGAGGAGCAGGACCTGGTGCACCGCTGGTTCCCGCGTGCCGAGGTGGAGGAGATGATCCGCACCGGGATCATCACCGACGATTCCTCGGTGGCCGCCTACACGCTCCTCCTGCTCAGCGAGGTCACTGCCGGGGAGGGCGGCAGCGGGTAGAGCGCACACACCGGGGCCACCGACTGTGCCGAACGCATGAACGAGCCCCGGGCCATCCCGCGGGCGGCTTGGCGGCCGCGGCGGGCGGCCTTCGGCGGGTTGCGGGCCTGGCGGCCGTAAACGGGGTTGCCGTGGGCACTTCACCGTGCGCAACATGGTGGCTACCAGGTTCACCGGGGGGTCGCCATGGTGGAAGGCTTGCGGGCAGGGGATCCGCAGTCCATGGGGCCATACCGGCTGCTCGGCCGGCTGGGAGCGGGCGGTATGGGCCAGGTGTTCCTGGGCCGTTCGGCCGGGGGCCGGCTGGTGGCGGTGAAGGTGATCCGCCCGGAGCTGGCCGGGGAGCCCGGGTTCCGGGCCCGGTTCGCGCGGGAAGTGGCCGCTGCCCGGACGGTGTGCGGGCTGTTCACCGCGCCAGTGGCGGATGCGGACGTGCAGGGGCCGGTGCCATGGCTGGCGACGGCGTATGTGGCCGGGCCGTCGCTGGCTGATGCGGTGGATGCCCAGGGGCCGCTGCCGGTGGCCTCGGTGCTGACGCTGGCGGCAGGGCTGGCCGAGGGCCTGGAGGCGATCCACGCGGCCGGCCTGGTGCACCGTGACCTGAAGCCCTCGAACGTGCTGCTGGCCGAGGACGGGCCGCGGGTGATCGACTTCGGGATCTCCCGGGCGGCGGAGGCAAGCGTGCTGACCCAGACCGGCACGGTCATGGGCTCGCCCGGGTTCATGTCCCCCGAGCAGGCCCAGGGCCGGGAGGTGGGGCCGCCCAGTGATGTGTTCAGCCTGGGCGCGGTGCTCACGTTCGCGGCCACCGGGCAGGGCCCATTCGGGACCGGGGCCACCCCCGCGCTGATCTACCGCGTCGTACATCAGCAGCCAGATACCGCCGGCCTGCCCAGGCCGATCCGGCCGCTGGTCGAGCGGTGCCTGGCCAAGGACCCGGGCCAGCGCCCAGCCACCACTGACCTGCTCGCCGCGCTGGGAAACCCGCAGCCCGCGGAGGACTGGCTGCCGGCCCCCCTGACCGACGTGTTCAGCCGCTACGCCCCGCCGCCGCCCGGCAGCACCAGCGGGCCCCCGACGAAGACCGGCGCGGTGCCGCGCCGGACACCGACGGAGGCGGCCTTCCTGGCCCAGCCTCCCGGCGGGGACGGCCAGCCGGGCCGGGCGCCGACGGAGGCGGCCTTCCTGGCCCAGCCCCCCGGCGGGGATGGCCAGCCGGGCCGGGCGCCGTCCGAGGCGGCTTTCCTGGCCCAGCCTCCCGGCGGGGACGGCCAGCCGCCACGTAAGAAGTGGCGGGGCCTGGCGTGGGGATTGCTCGCCACCGGGCTGCTCGCTGTGCTCATCGCGGCGGCCATTGTCGTGCCCAAGGTCATCTGGGGTTCCCCGGTCTCGCACACGCAGCCGCCGGCCCAGACGAGCGGCACGCCCGGCTCCCCGTCCTCCCAGCCCTCACAGAACGGGGGAGTTGTTTCCCAGTCGGCCACACCGACGGTGGTGCCGCCGCCGTCTTCACCAGTGCAGTCCCCGTCC
Source organism: Streptosporangiaceae bacterium (assembly GCA_035473755.1). Classification (GTDB taxonomy): domain Bacteria; phylum Actinomycetota; class Actinomycetes; order Streptosporangiales; family Streptosporangiaceae; genus UBA9676. The sequence continues at coordinate 5,497 of DATINY010000309.1, read as the reverse complement.
TCGCCGGCCACCCAGCCGCCGGCGACGACGCAGCCGGCGACCACCGGGCCGGCGACCACCGGGCCGGCGACCACGCCGGTGACCACGCAGCCGGTGACGACCCAGCCGGCGACGACGCCGCCGGCGACCACGGAGCCGGCGACGACGCAGCCCGCGACGACCAGCAGCCCGTAGGGATGCGCTCCTGCCCGGGGGCGGCGCGGACCGCCGTCAGGCCGCCGGTGCGGCCAGCGCGGACCGGGCTTCGGCGGCCTGGGGGCCGTCCGCGGCGGCTACCTGCTCAAGTGCCAGCCGGTGAGCCTTGTCGCGCGCCTGGGCGGCGGGCGTGTGGATGTCGGGGGTGACGCCGGTGCCCTCCCAGCTGGTGCCGCTGACCGGGTTGACGGCGGCGGCGACGGAGATGGTCGCCTCCAGGTGGGGGTGGACGCGGAATCCCTCGCGGGCGTGGCCGCCGCCGCGGGTGGTTTCACCGATGAGGACGGCCCGCCGGAGCTGCTGCAGGTCATAGGCGAGCTGCTCGCCGCCGGAGAAGGTGGCCCCGCTGGTCAGCGCGTAAACGGGCTTGGTCTTGCCGAAGCGGCGGCCCGGCACGTACGGCAGGGTCCAGGACTGCCTGGGCCGGTCGTCCTGGCGTTCCTGCAGGCCGGTGAGCTGGACCGGATCGTGGTCCCAGAGGTAGCTGATGACGAATGCCGCCATGGCGGGCTCACCGCCCAGGCACTGCCGCACGTCGATGATGAGGGCCTCGGTGGCGGCGACCAGACTCAGCGCGGCGGTGATCAGCTCGGCGCCGATGACGGCGGGGAACAGGATGGGCTGCAGGTCCAGGTAGCCGACGTTGCCCGCCAGGCGCTGCACGCTGGCGACGCCGCCGCAGGTCTGCTGCGCCCACCGGGCCACGGCGGCGTACTCCTCCGCGTCGTCTCCTGGATCACGGTGGCCGATGGGCTGGTCATGGTAGAGCAGCCGCAGGTGCTTGTCGCCGTTGACCGACTGCAGGTCGGCGGTGACCGCCTTGGCGAGCTGGCGTTCATCGGCCGGGTACCGGCCCTCGGCCAGCCCGGCGGCCAGCACCTGCGCCACCTGTGCACCGATGCCGGGATAGACATAGCGGGTCTCGGCCAGAGCCTGAACCTCCTGGACGACCCGGGTCACCTCGTGCTGGTCCATGCTGCAAAGGGAAGCCGGCCCTTGCCCTAAGTGTCAAGAGCAGTTAACACTTTCTGCATGGACAACGACGGTGAGGTGGCCAGGATCTCGACGCCGGAACAGTTCAGGGCCCTGGGCCACCCGATGCGTCACCGGCTGCTGCTCGCCCTCGGCCAGGGGGAGGCGACGATCAGCCAGCTCGCCGCCGCTCTGGGCAGCAACAAGGGCAACATTGCCCACCATCTCAAGGTGCTGACCGCGGCGGGCCTGGTCAGCCCGGCCGGAACCCGCCAGGTCCGCGGCGGCACCGAGCGCTACCACCGGCGCAGCGCCCGCCGGCTGGAATATGACGACGAGGCGACGACCGCCGTGGCCTTCCGCGCGCTCGCCGCGGAGATCGCCGCCGCTGAACCCGACCCGCTGCTGGTGCTGCGGTCCGTCAGGCTCACCGCCGAGCACGCCAGGCAGCTCCGGGAGACCCTCCACACCATCGCCGAGCTGGACGACGACGGCGCCGGCCACCAGCGTTACGGCATGATCATCGGCCTGTACCAGCCCCAGCAGCTGCCCCCAGACGGCGAACCTCGTCACCCCGGGGATCCCGCGATCCGCGATTGAGGGCACGCACGGACCGCCCGGCGACCGCGGTCACCTGGGCACGGCTGCGCTGGCCACGGTGCGGCCGCGCTGCGCTGGCCACGGTGCTGCCGCCGGGCTACAACCACCGGTCTGTGCATCCCCCCGGCGGCGCAGGCGGCTATGTGCCGGGGTTCGCCACGTCGATCTGGTGGTTCGCGGTGACGTCCCAGCCCGCGGTTACCGGAGTATCGAGAGAGCCGTCCGGCCGCTGCGAACGGTAGACGATCACAATCTGGCGGAAGCTGAAAGACACCTGATCGGTCGGTACGGCCTGCCCGGCCGGCGCCCCGGTCTGGTAGGAGTTCGCCATCACACCGCCGAGCGAGATGGTGAGATAGTCCAGCGGCTCTGTCCCCGGCCGCTGAGCCGTGAGCACCGCCGACGTGAAGTGCCGGCCGGACGCGACGGCGAGCATCAGCAGCGGCGATGCCTTATCGATCTGCTTCGTGATGTGCAGGTCCTGGACGTGTACCTTGCCGCCGCCGCCTGCACCCGCGGCAGACGCCAGGTAGGTCTCGCTCCAGCTGAACGACTCCACCTCGATCTCGCCCTGGTGCCGCGGATTCTGCGACTCGCCCGGTATGCCGTCGATCTTCAGGAAAAAGTCCGCCATCAGAGCCCCTCACGGCAGAAGCCGTCTCTTGCCCCGCATCCGGCGGCCCGCAACGCCGCGCACCCCCGGAGGCCGGATCGTCCCGGCCATGAGACCCCGGCCTCATCTGAGTCAAACACGGACCGTCATGCCTGGCCATGCGCGGGCGGCCTGACCCTGCGGTGCCAATGCCGGAGCGGGTGACCGGTCCGGGCGGGTCAGGGTGGGCTTGTGCTGCCGGGAGGATGGTGCATACGCTCGGCCGGTGGCGGCGCGGTGGGCGACCTTCGATTGCTACGGCACGCTGGTCGACTGGAATGCCGGCATCGGGGCCGAGCTTGGCCGGCTGCTCGGGTCAGCGGAGAGCGGGCAGCTGCTGGCGCGCTACCACGTGATCGAGCCACGCGTCCAGGGCGAGCATCCCACCTGGAGCTACCGGGATGTGATGGCGGCCGTGCTCGCCGAGCTCGCGGCCGAGTCCGGGACCGCCCTTCCGCCCGGAGAGCGGGACGCGCTGGGCCGGTCGCTTCCCGGCTGGCCCGTGTTCGCCGAGGTGCCGGGCGCGCTAGCGGAGGCCCACGGGCGGGGCTGGCAGCTCGTCGCGCTCTCGAACACCGACCGCGACCTGATCGAGGCCTCGCTGCGGGCCATCGGCGTGCCGTTCGACGGGGCGATCGTGGCGTCCGAGATCGGCTCGTACAAGCCCGCTCCTGAGCACTGGCGGGCGTTCTACGCCTCGACCGGCGCCGACGCGTCCCGCCACGTCCACGTTGCCCAGAGCCACTTCCACGACATCGTGCCCGCCCACGACCTTGGCATCCCCTCGATCTGGATCAACCGCCTCGCCGAGCGGGCCGAGCCCGCGCCGACGCGGGAGCTGCCCGATCTGACGGGCCTGGCCGGGGTGCTCGACGAGCTCGTTCCCCCCGGCTGAGCCCGGCCGCGCGGACAGGCCCGCACCACGCAACATCCCGCCGCCGCCGCGCTTGACCGGTGAAACCAGGTTCTCTGCCGGGGGGGCGGATCATGTCGCCGGTATCTCCGGCGGCAGAATCTACCGCATGGCTGAGCGGTCCACCGGAAGTCCCATTGTGATCATCGGCGACGGCATGGCCGGCGGGAACGCCGCCGCGACGCTCCGGGAGGAGGGCTTCGGCGGGCCCGTCGTGCTCATCAGCCGGGAGCCGGGCGTTCCCTTCGGACGGCCGCCGCTGTCCAAGACCTACCTGCGGTCGGAGGAGGATCTCGACGGCTGGTACGTCAGGCCGGCCGACTGGTACGCCGGCCACGATGTCGAGCTTCGACGCGAAAGCGTGGTGGCCGTCGATCCCGCCGCGCACGCGGTCACCCTGGACTCAGGCGAAGAGCTCGGCTACCAGAAGGTTCTGATCGCCACCGGGGGACGCAACCGGCGGCTGAGGATCCCCGGCGCCGACCTGCCCGGGATTCACTACCTGCGCACGGTGGCCGAGTGCGACGCGATCAAGCAGGAGGCGGTGCCGGGCCGGCGCGCGGTCGTCGTGGGCATGGGATTCATCGGCTCCGAGGTAACGGCCTCACTGACCCAGCTCGGGGTCCAGGTGACCGTGGCCTTCCCGGGCCAGGCCCCACTGGAGAGAGTCCTGGGCGGCCAGGTCGGCGGGGTGATGGGCGCGATTCACCGCGCGAACGGCGTCGAGCTGCTGCCCGGAGACCAGGTCACCGCCTTCGAGGGCACCGAACGCCTGGAGGCGGTCGTGACCGCCGCCGGTCGCCGTATCGCCTGTGATTTCGCCGTGGCGGGCATCGGCATCGAGCCCGACAGCCCGGCCGTCGCGGTGACGCAGGAGAACGGGATCCTGGTTGACGAGCGGTGCCGGGCCAGCGCGCCCGACGTCTACGTGGCTGGTGACCTGGCCAACATTCTCCACCCGCTGTTCGGGCGGGTCAGGGTCGAGCACTACAACAACGCTGAGAAACAGGGCGCTGCCGCGGCCAGGTCCATGCTCGGCTCAACGGCCCCCTACGACTACATCTACACCTTCTGGTCCGACCAGTACGAGCACAAGATCGAGTATGTCGGCTACGTCACCAAGTGGGATGAGTTCGTGGTCCGCGGCAGCGTGGAGGAAGGCAAGCTGATCGGCTTCTACCTGGTGGACGGGGCAGTGCTGGCCGCCGTCGGCCTCGACCGCGGCGGTGATCCCGAGCTGGACCTCGACAGCGAGATGGCAGCCTGTGGCCGCCTGGTGGCCGCGCGGGCCCGGCCCGGCCCGGCGGTGCTCGCCGACGACCGCACCGACCTGTGGTCGCTGGTCCGGCGCTGACGCCGCCCTACGCGTTCGACCTGAGTTGGGCCAACTTAGTGCGCACCTGAGTGCGGGGGTCTGGCCCGAGTTGGGTCAGGTTACGTAGTGCGCACCCCAACTCCCCAGAAAGGGTCCTGGTTACGGCGCCAGCAGCGACCAGAACACCTGCACGTCGAAATCTCCGCTCGACGGGTCGGGATCGCCGTAGATCTCCCAGCGAGGGCCGGCCAGCCGGTACCCGTTCGCCTTGCTCCACTCGCACACCGCCTGATGGGTGTCGCCGATCTCGGCGATCGGGCCGGTGTGGGTCGCGGTGGCGACGAGCCCGCCCGGAAGCGCTGATGCGACAACATGCCCGGCGGGATCGATTGAGCCGCTGACCTGAACGCCGACTTCGACGTCGGGGACATCGTCTTTGTACAGCATGATGTTGTGCCCCTGCTGGTAAAGCCCCTCCGGAGCGCCGCCGCGAAGAAAGCTCCACACCTTGTCCAGCATCGGGCCCCACATCGCCGGGAAGTCCGCCCATGTGGTCGCCGCCATTACTACCGCCGTCGGCGTCGGTCCGACGGTCTTCACGGTCACCTCGACAGCCATGACGCGGAGCATACGCCGCCGCCCTGACCAGCACGGGTGCCGCCCAAGTCAGGCTACGCGTTCGAGAACAGCGGGATGTTCGCCCCGCTGACCGGAGCCAGCGGGCTGTCCAGCAGCGCGACGATCAGCTCCCCGACGTCGTCCGGGGTCAGGCCCTGGGACGCTACCTGGGCAGGCCGTGGAGCCGGCAGGCCGTCCACCAGGCCGAACGCGGGCAGCGCTCCTTCACCGC
>DATINY010000308.1:0-3241 GCA_035473755.1 Streptosporangiaceae bacterium | reverse complement strand
GTACGGCACCGCCAGCCCCGATGCCGGGCAGCTCGCCGCGGGGGTGGCGGCGTGGTCGCTGGTGCACGGGATCGCCACGCTATGGCTGAACGGCAGCCTCCCCGGCCAGCTTGGCCACGACCCGGAGGAGATCACCCGCATCGTCGCCCCGCACCTGGACAGCGGCCGGCCATGACGGTCACCAGTGGCCCCGAGCCGCCTTCTGGGCAGGCGGCCGGCACCGTGGTCCGGCGGTCCTCAGGCCGAGAGCCTACTGGCTCCCGGAACGCTCTGACCTCTAAACGTTTGACATCGAAGGGTCAGGCGTCTAATACTTGTCGGCATGGACACTGACACCACCGGCATCCGCGAACTGGACAACGCCTGGGCCGCCGCCGAGCAGGCGGGCGACGGCGCCACCCTCGACGCCCTGACGGTGCCCGACTTCCAGCTGGTCGGCCCGCTCGGCTTCGTCCTGGACAAGCAGCAGTGGGCGCAGCGCTACCGCTCCGGGGACCTGCACACCACCACCCTGGCGTGGGCCATAGAGTCCGTCCGGGTATACGGCGACGCGGCGGTCACCATCGGCACCCACACCCAGACCGGGGACTACCGGGGACGCCCCATCGACGGCGCGTTCCGCTCGACCCATGTCGCCGCCCGCCGCGGCGGCCGCTGGCAGCTGGCCAGCATCCACCTCAGCCCGGTCCAGACCCCCCCGGCATAGCACCCGGAGGCGGTGAGAACATGCGCATCAGCATCAGCGTCACGAATTACGACGGCGCTGACCTGCGTGAGATCGCCCGCGCGGCCGGTGACGCCGGCGTGGACACCCTGTGGGTCACCGACCACCTCATCCAGGCCGATCCCCACGCTTCCCCCGACGGGGCGATGCTCGAGGCCTACACCGCTCTCGGCTACCTCGCCGCCGTCAGCGAGCGGGTACGCCTGGGCGCCATGGTCAGCCCGGTCACCTTCCGCGAGCCCGCGCTGCTGGTCAAGGCGGTGACCACGCTCGACGTGCTGTCCGGTGGCCGCGCCTGGCTCGGCATCGGCGCCGGATATCAGCAGGACGAGGCGGCCGCCCTCGGCCTGCCCCTGCCGCCGGCCGGCGAGCGGTTCGGACGGCTCGGCGAGACGCTGCGCATCGCGCTGGCCATGTGGGCCGGCGACCAGCAGCCCATCCACGGCGCGCACTACCAGCTGGCGCACCCGATCTGCTACCCGCCGCCGGCCACCCGGCCCCACCCGCCGATCCTCATCGGCGGCACCGGTGAGCGGCACACCCTGCGGCTCGTGGCGCAGTACGGCGACGCGTGCAACCTGTTCGACATCCCCGACGGCGGCCGGACGGTGCGCCACAAGCTGGACGTGCTGGCGCAGCACTGCGAGCGGGCCGGCCGGCCCTACGCGGATGTCGAGAAGACCATCAGCACGCGGCTCGACCCGGCCGCCGGGCCGGGCGCTTTCGCAGATCAATGTTCCAGGCTTGCCGCGCTCGGCATCGGCCATGCCGTGGTCATCACCAACGGCCCCTGGACACCTGCGAAGATCGCCGTGCTCACCGGCGCGACGCGCGTCTAACCCACGGTGGGGCGGGGCGGGCCGCAGGCACGGGCCCGCGAGCGGGTAGAACTGAGCGATGCCAGAGCTTCCCGAGGTTGAGATCGCCCGCCGCCTGATCGCCGCCCAGGCACTGCACCGGCACATCGTGGGCGTCGACGATTCCGACAGCTACGTCGTGCGGCCGCATGCACCCGGCGAGCTGCGGAACGCGCTGACCGGACGCAGCCTCACCGCCGTGCACCGGCGCGGCAAAACGATCTGGCTCGAGACCTCACCGGCCGACGGCACGGCCGTGCCCGCTGGCCCCGAGCTCGGCATCCACCTGGGCATGAGCGGCCGCATCGTGGTCACCGGGCCGGACGGCAGCGTGACCGAGGGCGGCGACCCGCGCTACGGCAACCGGCCGGACCGGGCCCAGTGGCGCCGGTTCACCATCACGTTCGCAGACGGCGGCAGCCTGGTGCTGCTGGACCCGCGACGGCTGGGGCGGATCTGGCTCGACCCCGACCTTGCCGCGCTCGGGCCGGATGCCGGGCACGTCACCCCCGCGCAGTTCCGCGCGCTGGTCACCAAGGGAACGACCGCGGTCAAGGCGCGGCTGCTCGACCAGTCCAAGATCGCTGGTATCGGCAACCTGCTGGCCGACGAGATTCTCTGGCAGGCCAAGGTGTCACCCCTGGCGCCAGTCGGCAGTCTCTCGGCCGCGCAGGTCAACCGCCTCTACCGCGCACTGAAGTCGGTCCTGGAGGCCGCCGGCGCCAAGGGCGGGGCGCACACCGGCCGCATCATCGCGGCCCGCCACCCCGGCGGCACCTGCCCGCGGGATGGCGCCCCCATGGTGCACGGAACGGTCGGCGGGCGCTCCACCTGGTGGTGCTCGCGCGAGCAGGCCCTGCCTGCGGCCGCCGCCATGCCCGCGGCCGAGACCGAGATGTCCCGCTAACCCGGTCGCCCTGAGCCCGGCGGCCCGGAGAGAGCCTGACGCCGGCCTGCGCCGCCCGGAAGGGCTCACGGGGCGGGCCATGGTGCGGCCCCGGTGAAGTGATGCGGCCACACCCCGGTGACGAAAACCAGGCCCGCGGCCGACAGGATGAGCACCGGCCAGTACAGGGCCCGTGGCAGTTTCGCGGCGGCGCCGATGAAGATGGGGAACGCGATCCACACCAGCCGTGGCTTGGTGCCCCCGTCGGAGGAGATAACGGCCAGGACGATGGTGAGCAGGCCGAAGACGGTTACCGGAAGCGGCAGCCGGGCGGCCAGCATCATGGCGATGCCGGCCACGGCAGCGGCGAACGTGATGAGGAGCAGCACGACGTAGAGCCAGTGGCGTGCCTCCCTCGGATAGAGCCACAGCAGCACCCGCAGCGTGTGCAGCCCCCAGTCGATGTGCTGATGCCAGCCCTTCTTCTCGATCCAGAACCAGTACCCGTAGTCGTGGTGCCGGTGCCCGAGATAGCCGAAGTAGGCCAGGACGCCGAGCGGGGTGAGCAGTGGGGCGATCAGGGAACGCCACTCGCGGCGGTCCCGGATCGCCTGAAGCGCGGCGACGCCGGACGCCGCGACCAAAATGATCATGCTCGGCCGCCCGGCGGTGGCCACCGCACCGATGATCCCGGCGAGCAGCCACCGGCGATCCAGCAGGGCCAGGAGCGCGGCCGCGCCGAGGGCGACGGCAAGCGGCTCGGAGTACAAGATG
>DATINY010000307.1:0-10954 GCA_035473755.1 Streptosporangiaceae bacterium | reverse complement strand
ATCACCCGGCTCGGCAAGCTGCTCGCGCAGGCGCGATAGCCCGGCCCGGGCTGTCCTCTGGCACAGTGCTGCTCATGGCACGGCCGCTCGCCACGCTGCCCAAGGCGCACCTGCACCTGCATTTCACCGGCGCCATGCGCCACCCCACGCTGGTCGAGCTGGCCCATGAGCGGCGGATCCACCTGCCCGAGGCGCTCGCGGCGGCCTGGCCGCCGCGGCTGAGCGGCACCGACGAGCGGGGCTGGTTCCGGTTCCAGCGGCTGTACGACATCGCCCGCTCGGTGCTCACCAATGAGCCGGCCGTGTTCCGCCTGCTGCGGGAGACGGCGCAGGACGAGAAGGCGGAAGGCTCGGGCTGGCTGGAGATCCAGGTAGATCCCTCCGGGTACGCGGGGCGCTTCGGCGGCCTGACCCCGACCGTGGAACTGGTGCTGGCCGCCGCCCACGCCGCGTCGGCGGCGACCGGCGTCGGGATCGGCGTGATCATCGCCGCCAACCGGACCAAGCATCCGCTGGAGGCGCGCACCCTGGCCCGCCTCGCCGGCCAGTACGCGGGCCGGGGGGTGATCGGGTTCGGGCTGAGCAACGACGAGCGGCGCGGCCCGGCGCATGACTTCGCCGCCGCGTTCCGGATCGCCGCCCGGGCCGGGCTGCTGCTCACCCCACACGGCGGGGAACTGGCGGGGCCTGCCAGCGTGCGGTCCTGCCTGGATGACCTGCACGCCCACCGGATCGGCCACGGCGTCGCCGCCGCCGCCGACCGCGAGCTCACCAAGCGCCTGGCCGCCAGCGGCATCACGCTGGAGGTGTGCCCCACCTCCAACGTGGCGCTGGGGGTGGCGGCCCGGCCCGGTGACGTGCCGTTGCGCACCCTGCTCGATGACGGCGTGACGGTGGCGCTGGGTGCGGACGACCCGCTGCTGTTCGGGTCCCGGCTGAACGCCCAGTACGAGATCGCGCGGCATGTGCACCAGATGAACGACGCCGAGATCGCGGCCCTGGCCCGGATGTCGGTGCGTGCCTCGGCCGCACCGCCCGGCACCGCGGCCCGCCTGCTAGCGGGGATCGACGCCTGGCTGTCCGCCCCGGGCTGAGCCGGCGGGCTGCCCGACCACCGCCTGGAGCCTGCGGCGCCGCTAGCGGTCGGCGCTCCTGCCCTCCCTCGGCGGGAGCTGCCCGGCGTAGGCGAGTGATCTGCGCACCCAGTCCTCGATCTCGGCGGTGCCGACCAGGGCGGGCGGGACGACAACATATTCCTTCATCGACCGGCCCGGCAGGGGCTCGAACAGCTCCCCGCCATAACGGCCGAGGAACTCGGCCTTGTCCGGCTCGGTCAGCCGCAGAATGAGCGAGTCTTCGTACAGCCCCATGAACATGTTGCCGTGTATGACGCAGCTGGGATAGCCGAATATCTCCCGGCGGTCGCCGCCGCCCGCCAGGGCGGCGAGTTCGTCGAAACGGGCGACAAGCTCGGGCGGTGATTCACCAGACGTCGGCATGGTCGCTCTCCCCTCGCGGCCCCAGCCCGCTAGTCAGGCAGGATCCGGCAATGCCTGCCGATACTGGTATCTCACCTTTTGTGCCGGCTTAGGCCGGCCGATGGTACCGGGTGCAGGCCGGCCGATGGTACCGCGTGCAGGCCGGGCGATGGTACCGGCTCAAGCCGGCCCGGTCATTGCTCCGGCGTTCCGGCGCAGCCGGCGCCGGGACGGGCGGCCAGGCCGGCCAGCAGCCCGGCGAGAAGATCCGGGTGGGACAGGAACGGCGCATGGCCGGTCGGCCACTCCACCGTGGTGATGCAGCGGCGGGCGAGGATGCGCTGCAGGACGGGATGGATCGCCTGATCGTTGGCGCAGACGACGTACGTGGACGGCTTGGTGCGCCAGGCCACAGCCCACGGCTGCTGCCGGAGGCTGATCAGCGGCTGGGGCCCCAGGCGGGCGATGGCCCAGTCCGCGGTGGCGGGGTCGCAGTCGTGGTACAGGCATGCACGGGCCACGTCCGGATCGAGCGTGACCGTGTCCTGGGGGCCGGTCACGAAGCCCGCGGCCAGTTCGGTGCGGCCCGCGTGCGAGATACCCGCCGCTACCGCCTCCTCGCTGGCCGCGTCGGTGCACGACTCGCCGTCATCGAGCGCCAGCCCGCTCAGATAGACCAGGTGGGCAACGGCCGGATGGCTGCCGGCCTCGGTGATCACCGCGCCGCCATAGGCGTGACCGGCCAGGACGACCGGGCCGTCGAGCGCGTCGAGCACCCCGGCGACGTGCGCGGCGTCGCCGTGCAGGTCGCCCAGCGGGCCGGGGTCATCGCCATGGCCCGGCAGCTCCACGGCCAGCGCCGTGACACCGGCGGCGGCGAGTGCGGCGATGGCGGGTTCCCAGCACCAGGCGCCATGCCAGGCGCCGTGAACCAGGACGACGGCGGGCGGCCCGCCGGGCGGTGCGGAACTCTTCCCGGTCATGCCAGCCACGGCGGCCTCCTCCAGCGGTGACGGACGCCGTAGTCCGTCAGAGGAGCCCCCCGCCTAGTCCACTGTGCAGTGTCAGCCGGTTGGCTGGGAGAAGTCTGAAGCTAGCCTGAAACTACGGTGAGGGAATTGGGCGGCGGGCCGTCAGCCGACCGGCGATCGCCACGAGGGCAGCAGCTCGTCGATGAGCGCCTCGGTCTCCGGGGCCATCCGCGGCAGCACGTCATCCAGCGCGGCCCTCGCGCACACCTCGGCCACGGCCGCCCGCAGCAGTTGCTCCTGGCCGGTCGCATGGGCCGCGGTCAGCAGGTCCCGCCAGAGCAACTCGTCGTCGAAGGCGAGCCTGAGCCCGGCCCGGGCGGCGTCCATAGCGCCGCCGGGGTCGCCCTGGGCCAGCCGCAGCTGGCTCAGCCGGTGGGCGACGTCAGCGACCCGGGCCCCTACCTCGTATTCGAGCCCGTCGCTGGCGAGCCAGGCGTAGCGCCCCGGCTCGCGGCCGTCCATGAACGGGCCCGTCACCAGGCTCAGAGCCTGCTCCAGCGCCGTCTCCTCGTCGCGCCCGCCGTCCGCCGCCCGTGCCATCAGGGCGCAGAAAACCTGCCAGTCCACCCGGACCTGGGAACCGAGGCGGAGCCGGCCGCTGGCGTCGGTGGCCAGATGGGGCCGCCCGATATCGTCGGTGCCCAGCCAGTCCTGTGCCCGGGCCAGCGCCGCGTCCCGCACCTCGCGGGTGACCCCGCGTGGCCAGATGGCCGCCGCGAGGACGTTCGGGTGCACGCCCCCCGGACGAGTGGCCAGGAACACGACCAGTTCGGTGGCCAGACCCAGCCGCTCCGGCTCGATCATCCCCTGGGCGTTCACGCGGATCCGGCCCAGCAGCTCGACGCCGGCCTGCTCGGCCGAGCCCGGGATCAGGTGCCCGGCCGGCGCCGAATCAGGGAGCGGGGCGCTGAGCGCCACTCCCTCGAACTGCTCAGCCATCCGGAACAGGTCCACCACCGCCGAAAGGTGCTCGGGTGACAGCAGCTGCGCCTGCACGTCCAGCCCGAGCAGCCCGGCCCGCAGCCGCCCCTGCTCGGTGATCTCCCAGGTCCAGGTCGCCCCCGCGATGTCGCCGGCGATCACATATCCCGCGGCCGCGGCGGGCCCGGCCTGGGCCAGAACGAGCAGCTGCTCCCGCTCGGCGGCGGACGGGGGTAGCGCCGAGATGAGGTAGTGCGGTGCCCCGGACGGCGCGGCCATGGATTCGTCCGCCAGCCCGGCCCGGGCCTCCAGCGCCGGCAGCGCCTCGGCGAGCGTGCCAACCGTGGTGACCTGCCCGGGGGCGAGCGCGCTCAGGCCGGCACCCAAGCCCACCAGGGTGATGCCGACGGGGCCGGACCAGCGGCTGGTCACCAGTTCCACCGCCATCGCCGCCAGGACCGCCCGCACCCGGTGTGGCTCGCCGGTGATCGCGATCAGCCCCTGCGCGGACTCCAGGTCGACCAGCACCCGCCCGGTGGCGTCGGTCCCGATCGAGACCAGCCCCGGGTACGGGGCAGGGGCCCCGGTGACCTGGCCGGGATCGAGCTCCGGTACCACGGCGAGGGGCAGCCGCCACACCTGCCCATCGCCCACGGCCACCCACGGCGCGGGCGCCCCCGGGTCCGCGGGAGCCACCCACAGATCCAGGTTCTGGCCGCCGACGTGCGCGGCGAAAACCGTCGGCAGCGCCTGGCCTTGCGTGACCAGCGCCTGGGACAGGTAGCGCAGGCCGGTGTCGATCATGCGGGCGGAGGGCTCGTCCGCGCTGAGCCGCAGCGCCACCTCGGCCGCGGCGGCGGGCGCCGGCCGTACCGGCACGGCCACCTGCCTGCCGAAGGCCCGGTGCCACAGCTGTTCGCGGCGGCGGCGCCCGAGCGCAGAGAGCACCCCGGCCGCCAGCAGCGTGGCGGCGGCGAGCTCGTAGGGATAGGCCAGCGTCCCGACGGGGGCAGCCGCCCCTCGCGCGGCCGGGTTTGCCCCATCCGGCCGGCTGGAAGGGGGCCCGCCGCCGGTGCTTTCCGGCTGTGCCGAGGCAGGCCGCGCGGGGCCGCCCGCGTGCTCGTGCAACGTGACCACCCGGATGCCGGGGCCGTGGGCGTCACGCGGCATGCGCAGGATCCAGCCGGGGCGGATCAGGCTCGCGATGGTGAGCTTGGTGCCGTCCGGCTGCGCCCGGCCCGCGTTCAGCTCGAAGATCTCCCGGTAGCGGCGGCCGTCACCGAGGTGGTTCTGCGCGATCTCCCACAGGCTTTCGTGATATCTGCCCTCCGGCGGCTGGACCACGTAGATCTTCTCGGTCCGCCGCACCCGGTGGTGGGCGGGCTCCAGCGCCTGCCCCTGGCCGCTGGTGGGCCCCGCCGGTTCTCCCAGTGCACCCAGCGCGGGCTGGCCGGCCTTCGGGGTGGCCGCCGGGGTGGCCGGCGGGGTGGCCGGCGGGGACGCGCCACCCCGGCCGGCGGGGGCAGCGACGGCCGGCGGGACTCCCGGCGACTGGTGCATGAACGCGGGCGAGAGCGCGGTGGCGGCGCTGAACAGCAGCAGCGCGGCGGTCACCAGCCGGTGCACGACTGGCTGGATGCCACCAGCCAGCGGCACCCGGGGAGGCATCCCGGTGTTCCGCACCGCCGCCCTCACCTCGGCGATCAGGCACGCGACCAGCTGCAGCCAGGCGAGCCAGACGACCACCGAGAGGATCTTGAGTAGGGCCGGGATGTCCAGCCGGTGAGTGAGCAGCGACAGGGCCGGCATGGTGTGCGGGATCGGCGAGCCCAGCACGGTAAGCAGCGCGGCCGGCACGCCGATCAGCAGGACCAGCAGGATGAGCACGGCGCCGACACCCGCCGGGATGTCGCCGGCCGGCCGGCGGCGGGGTGCCCGGCGGCTCTCGAGCCAGCCAGCCTGGCGGGGCCATCAGCACCCCACCCCCTGAGTGATGCCGAACTCGGCGCAGGCCGTCTCGTGCGCCTTCATGGTGAAGCTGCCGAAGAACGTGCTGATGAGCGGGGTGGTGGTGACGGAGACATACACGGTGACCTGTCTCGGGCCCGGGTAGGTGCACGGGGCGGTCATGGCGGCGTCGAGCCGGCTGGCCGCCGCGTAGGCCTGGATGAGGTTCAGTGCGTCGGCGCAGGCTCTGGTCTGGTCGATGGCCACGGTCCCGCTCCGCAGATCCGCCACATCGATGGCGTTGGCCGCCGCCCTGGCCGCCTGCTCGGCCAGGTCCGCCGCGCGTTCCTGCGCGTTCACGGCGTTGCCCACGTCCACCAGCAGGCTGGCCAGGGCGAGCGCCACGAGGGCGAAGAACGCGACGAACACGGTGACGGATCCTTGCTCGGCACCAGGCTCGGCCCGCCCCTCGGCACCACCACGTCCGGTACCTCCATATCCAGCACGACAGCGCCCGGCACCGCCACGCCCGGCACCGCCACGCCTGCCGCCAGGAGGGATCCGTGCCGCCCGCGTCATGAGGCGCTCCTATCCGTAGGTCCGGCCGACGTACTGGTCCAGCGGCGCGACCGCGTACCCGGTGACATGCATGGCGCCGAAGCTGATGAAGCTCAGGTCAAGGGCGCAGTTCAGCCGGACGGTCACCGCCTGGCTGCCCGGAGCGAAGCCCAGGACGACGGGCGGCGAGCACCAGCCGTTCACATCGACGCTGACCGCCTGATCGGCCGCAGCCTGCGCCGCGGCCGGCGAACGAGCGATGGAGGCCGCCCGCGCCGCGTCCCGGGCGGCCCCGTCGACCTGGCCGTGCGCCTCCACCACCCGTCCCGCGAGGACCAGGAACAGCACGAGCACGAGCAGCAGGGGCGCGACGAGGACGAACTCCACCGTCATCGAACCGCGCTGGCCGCGAAGCCGGCGGCCAGGATGCCGGCGGCCAGGAATCCGGCGGCCAGGAATCCAGCGGCCAGGAATCCAGCGCGCCAGCCCGGTCAGCACTGCTGGCCGCCGTTCAGATCGGGCCGGAAGCACTCGACCGGCCCACTGGCCGTCTCGCGGATGGTCAGCGTGAGCCCGAACATGATCGACGCTGCCTGGCCCGTGACCGTGACCTTGACCTCGCTCACGCCCACCGGGGCGGCCACCGCGGCGACGCTGCCGCCCAGCACCTTGGTGCCGAGCCCGGCGTAGTAGCTCTCGGCGCTGTGCTCGGCGATGGCCCGCCAGCCGGGCACCGTGTTCGCGTCCTGCCTGGCGACGCGGGCACCAATCTGCGCGGCGGCAAGTGCCACCTGCCGGCCCTGGTAATACAACGCATACTGGATGATCAGCCAGATGAGGGCGAGCAGCATCGGAGTGAGAATGACCAGCTCCACCGCGCTGGACCCACGGTCCGCACCGGGTCTGCGCGCTGCCATCAGGGAATTCTGCCGTTGTTCGAATTGATCTGGCTGGCGCGGCTGGTTACGATGTTATAGATAATCACGAGAACGGTGGCGGCGAGCCCAACCAGAATGGCGGTAATGATCGCCAGCTCGATGGCTGACGCACCTATGTCCCGGCGTTTCCTAGCGTCGCCGAGGCAGGCGATCCGGGAGGCGAAGAATGCACGCACGTAAGCGAATTCCGGGTAGCCCGGGGAATAGATTCTCATTAGTTTCTCCTTAAGCCGGCCGTGTTCACATCGCAGCCCTTCAGTCAGAAGCCGAGCATTACCCGGACCGCCGGGTAGATGAGGAAGATAAGAAAGGCGCCGGCGAGCAGCATCTGCGCGACCAGCATCGACTGGGACCTCTCCCCGGCCTGCCCCTGAAGTTCGGCCAGTTCCCTGCGCCGCAGGCTCGCGGCCCGGGTGGCCAGGGACTCACGCACCTTGGCGCCATCCTCGGCGACCAGGCTCAGCACGGCGGAAAGATCCCGCAGCTCGTCGATCCGGACCTCCTCGCCCAGGGCGCCGAGGGCCTGCCATGGTGTCTGCCCGATGATCCGCGCGTTGATCAGCGCGTCCCTGATCCGCCACATCGCCCAGCCGGTGCCGATCTCGCTGGCCGACATGAGCGCCTCGGGGACGCCGCGGCCGCCCGCGAGGTTCATGGCGACCAGATCGAGGAAGGCGCCGATCGCGTGCCGGAAATCCCGGCGTCGCTTGTCCACCCGCTGCTTCAGCTCAAGATCGGGCAGGAAGAAGAACAGCATCGCCAGCAGCAGGCCCGCCCAGACCGGAACGGCGAAGGGCAGGCGGACCCCGCCCAGGGTGAGCGCGGCCAGCAGCAGCGGGCCGAGCAGGAGCCCCAAGACCGCCAGCAGGAGCTTGCCGGCCAGGTAGCTCTCGAACGACTTGCCCACGAGCGCAAGGTTGGCGCGCAACGACGGGAACTCCCAGCCCTGTTCGGCGCAGAACCGCGCCAGCATGATCCCCAGCCGACGGGTGATCCGGCTCTCGCTGCCATCGGCGGGCAACCGCCGGGCCCGGGCGGCGGGCAGCTCGACGGCGTCGAAGGCGGCGAGCTGCCTGGCCAGGCTCGGGCGGCCCGGAATCAGGGCCAGGACCAGCAGGAACATCCCCACGCCGAGGACGGCCCCCGCGAGGAGCGCCGGTGTCATGGCGCGTTCCAGCGGCCATCGCCGGCTGGCTGACCGGTCGTGGCGGGGACGGCCCCGGCCGGCCCACCCGGCCGGGCGGTGGTGAGCAACCGCTGCGGGACCTCGAACCTCGCCAGCCGGCGCAGCCAGAAGATGCCCAGGGCGTAGATGCCGACCACTGCCGCGAGCACCACCTGGCCGGACACCCCGTCGTAGGGGGCCAGGAAGGCGTGGTCGAGCAGGGCCAGGGCCAGCGCCATGCCGACCGACACGCCCACCACGATCTGGACGCTGCGCCGGATGGACCTGCGCTCGGCGGTGACCTTCCGGCGCATGTCCAGCTCCTCGCGCACCGAGGCCGACAGCGAGCCGAGCAGGTCACGCAGGCCCGGGCCGCGCAGCCTGGCGTTGATGACCAGCGCCGCGATGATCAGGTCCGCGCCGGGGTCGTCCAGGTCGTCGGCAAAACGCAGCAGCGCGTCCGGCATCGGGACCCGGATGTGGAGCCGCTCCACCAGCCGGGTCAGCGGCTCCTTGATGACCGGGGCCGCCACCCGCAGCGAGGCCGGGATCGCCTGTTCCAGGCCCACCGCCCCGGCGATCGTGTCGCGCAGCGACTCGGTCCAGGTGGCCAGCGCCTCCAGCCGGGCCAGGGCCCTGCGCTCCCCGGCCGCACCGGACAGCCCGCGCCAGGCGAACACCAGCAGCGCCACCCCGGCGCCGGCCACCAGCCAGCCGGTCGCCACCAGCGCGACGGCACCTGCCGCGAGGGCCGCGGCCCCGCGCAGGCCGGCCAGTTCGCGCAGCCGCTGCCCGGCCGCCATCGCCCCGGGGGTGGGCCGGGACGGCCGCCCGCGGATGGCCGCAGCCAGCAGGAGCACCCCGGCGCCGCAGGCCGCACCGGCCAGCACAGCCAGCAGGCCCCACTGAGACAGGCCGGTCACCGTGACGCTCCTCTCACCATGACGCCGCCGGGTCGTAGCCGTGCTCGGCCAGCAGCGCGGCGCAGGCCACCGGGGCGTGCGGCACCGCGCGCCCGCCGGGCCCGGGGGTGAACACCTCGCTGGACAGCACCCGCCCGTCCACCCCGGTGACCTCACGGATGCTGCTCACGTACCGGCGCAGGCGGCCGCCGCGCACGTAGTCGTTGCGCTTCTCAATGAAGATCACGAAGTCGACGGCTCCGGCGATGAGCATGTGGGTCGCCTCGACCGGCAGGCGTTCTGCTGACTGGATCGCGTAGGTGGCGATCCGGTTGAACACCTCCAGTGAGGAGTTGGCGTGGATGGTGGACAGCGAGCCGTCGTTGCCCTGGGTCATCGCGTTGAGCATGGTGACGATCTCGTCGCCGAGCACCTCCCCGACGATCACCCGGCTCGGGTTCATCCGCAGCGAGCGGCGGACCAGCTCGGCCATGGATATCGCGCCCTGGCCCTCGGAGTTGGCCAGCCGCTCCTCGAACGCGAGCGCGTTCGGGTGCAGGTCCGGGAAATGGTCGATGCCGAGCTCGAGCGCCCGCTCGACCGTGATCAGGCGCTCGCCGGGCGAGATCTCGTTCACGATCGCCCGCAGCAGCGTGGTCTTGCCCGCGTTCGTAGCCCCGGCGATCATGAGGTTCTTCCGCGCGGCGGCGGCCGCGGCCAGGAAGGACGCCACCTCGGGACTGATCGTCCCGTTGCCGGCCAGGTCGCTCAGGAACACCTTGCCGAGCCGGGCACGGCGGATGGACACCGCCGGCCGGACGGTCACATCCATCACCGCCGACAACCGCGACCCATCCGGGAGACGGACGTCGAGCTGGGGGTTGGCGGTGTCGAACGGGCGGCTGGACAGGCCCGAGTAGGCGGCCAGCGCCTGGATCAGCTCAACGAGTTCCTCGTCGCTGTCCGCGACCGGATCGGCCATCACCTCCCGGCCGTCGGCGCGGGAGAGAAACACCCGGTCATACCCGTTGATGTCGATGTTCTCGATCTGCGGGTCGTCCAGCAGCGGCTGGAGCCTGCCCACGCCGAAGAGCGCCGCATGGACGGCGGCGGCGAGTTCTTCCTCCTCCTGGGCGCCCGCCGGGGCCCGGCCCGCCGTGATCTCGGTGCGGGCGTGCTCCTCCAGCACGCCGGCGATGAGGGCGCGGGCGAATTGCCGCTCGTCTTCGCCGGACATCGGCGGCACCCCGGTGGCGGCGTCACGCCGCCGCTGCCCGGCGAGCCGGTCGCCCACCTCGGCACGCATCCGCTTGACCAGGCCGTGATCCACGCCGCTCACCGCCGACCGCCATGACCGGGCCGGCCGGTAATGGCCGCCGCGGCGCCACCGGCCGCCCGTCTGCCCGTCACCGATCCACCAGTCACCACCGCGACACCAGGCCGCCCGGCGTGCCGGCCCCGGCCGGGCTGGCTGGCGGGGCCCCGCGCCGCACCGGAGAACGGCATGCTTAACGCCGGCAGCGGGCCGGCCAGCTGCCCGGCCACATCGCGTGCGCTGCGGACCAGCAAGGACCTGTCGAGCCTGCCGCCCCACTCGCCGCGAAGCTGGCGGGCGGCCCGGGGGTCATAGGCCAGGCCTCCGGTCACGTTCACGAGGCCCTTGCCGTGTCCGAGCGCCTCGCCGATCTCGGCGAGCGCGGCATGGAACCGCTTGTGATCGGCGATCACCACCACGCCGATGGTGGTGCTCATGCGGTCGCGCCGGTCCAGGGCCGCCGCCAGCGCCGGGATGCGCTCCCGCAGGCGCACGACCTCACCCAGGTCATCCCGGGTAAGCAGGACGATCGACGCCGCCTGGGCGAGCAGGTCGTGCGGGGGCCCATCCACGCCGACCCGCCCGCAGTCGGCGATCACGTCTCCCTGCGGCAGCTGGGCCAGCGCGGCCCCGGACGGTCCCCACAGCGGGTCGAGCCCGGCGCCCTGCTCGGCGGTGCTCACGCCGGCGAGCACCGCC
>DATINY010000306.1:0-5371 GCA_035473755.1 Streptosporangiaceae bacterium | reverse complement strand
CTCGGGGCCCAGCCGGTGGCCGCGGCCGCCGCCTACCGGCTTCCGTTCCGTGTCAGCAGCGGCCGAGACGCCGTCTCGCTGGCGGCGTTCCTGGAGGACCGGGTGGCCACCGCCTATCTCGGCGTGGTCGCGCTCACGGAGACCAGGCTGCGGATGTTCGGGGCGCGGGCGGTGGAGTCGGCCGCGCTGCGGGCGGCCGGCTGGCGGGGCCGGACGCTCGCCTTCCCGGGCCTGGAGTCACCCGCCCCCGGCCAGCCTGCTCCCGGCACACCCGCCCCGGGGCCGTCCACTCCAGGGCCATCCAGCCCCGGCCCGTCTTCCCCCGGCCCGGCATCACAGTCCCCGGCGCCGACCGGGCCCGCTGGCGCCTGATACCTCCTGGGACATGCCGCCCGCGGCACCCCGCCCCGGCCGCACGCGTGGGTCCGTGGCCCGGCCCGCGGTCCGCCTCAGGCGGGCCGCGTGAGCGCCTGCTCGATGCTGGCCGCCGCGGCTTCCAGGTTGCCCTCCGCGCCGATCCGCTCGGCCCACGGCCACCAGAACCACCAGTTGCCGTCCCGGCCGCGCGAGGCGTAGATGTCCCCGGTCGCGCCGTCGGGCGCGGGATGGGCCACCTGCAGCCGCGGCACGCGGCTGGGCGGGGCGACCAGGGTCGCGCACATGCCCCGCTCCTCGAGGGTCCCGGCGAGCCGTTCGAGCCGCTGGACGGTGGCGGTGCCAAGCGGGAGCGTGCTGTCGCGCTCCAGCCGCGTTACGGATGCCATTGAGGTCGTCCTTAGTGATGAAGTACAAGCGCAGGCGATACTACGGAGGGGAGACGGTCATGTGCACCGGGTTGCCCGGAACGTCCCGGTCCGCGGGCGGCGGCCGGCCGTGCTCCGCCTGGCCCGGTTTCCCGCCGCATTGCCCACCTCCCGGCCACGGTTGCTCCCGTAGGCACGGAGCCCCGGCGCCACCCAGCTGATACACCCCGGCACCTACCTCAGGGGCCCGGGAAGCGGCTCGGTGTGCAGTACCGTCAGCCGGGACACCGCCCGGGTGAGCCCGACGTACAACCGGTGCAGGCCGCGGGGCTGCGCGGCGATCCGGGCCGGCTCGACCACGATCACGTCGTCGAACTCCAGCCCCTTGGCCAGCGTGACCGGCAGCAGGATGAGCCGCCCGTCCGCGTCCGCGCCGTCGAGCACCTGATGGCCGATGCCCGCCGCGGCGAGCGCCCGGTGCAGCGCCGGGACCTGCTCATCCGAGGCGATGACCGCGGCCGAGCCGGGCCGGGCGAGGGCCTGCCCGCAGACGGCAGCCAGGTGCCCGGGCAGCGCCTCGGGCGGGACCGGCGTGACCGTCAGGCTGCCCGGGTCCTGCCGCAGCGACCGGGCCGGCGCCAGACCCGGCGCCAGGGCGGGCAGGAGCATGCTGGCGAAGTCGAGGATCTGCCGCGGCACCCGGTAGCCGGTGTCGAGCACCTGCATCCCGGCCTCCGGCTTGCCGAGGTCGGCCAGGAGCTGCGGCCAGCTGCCCTCGGCCGCCGGCGCCGTGGCCTGCGCGAGGTCGCCGAGCACGGTGGCCGAGCCGGTGGCACAGCGCCGCCCGACCGCCCGGCATTCCATGGGCGAGAGATCCTGTGCCTCGTCCACCACCACGTGGGCGAGGCTGGGGATCCGCTCGATGAGATCGCTGGCCTCGTCGATGAGGACCGCGTCGGCAGCCGTCCAGCGCGCGCTGCCCGGCCCGCGGGGGGCCTTGTCCCAGCGGATCGCGGCCTGCTCGGGCGGCTCGAGAACGCCCTCCGCGGCGCTGGCGAGCAGGGCCGGGTCGGAGAGCAGGCGCATGACGAGGCGGACCGGATCGGCGGCCGGCCAGGCCGCGTCGACCGCCGCGCGGACCTGCCGCGTCCGGCGCACCGCCTCATGGGTCCGGTCATCGGTGGCCTCCCCGGCCGCCTCCATCCGGGTCAGGATCACGTGGGCGATGCGGTGGCTCAGCATCGTGCGCCCGGCGCCGTAACGGACGCCGCGCTCACGCAGCTCCTGCATTAGTTCCGCAATCTCATGCCCGTGCACCCGCCACCGCCACGACCCGCGGGTCAGGACCAGCGCCTCGGCGGGCTCGCTCAGCCCCGCCCACAGCGCGCGGCGCAGCACCTCCGCCATCCGGGCATCGCCCTTGACCCGCGCCGCGGGCCCGGAATCGGCCGCCCGGACGGGGACGGTGGCGAGCAGGTCGGGGATGGTCTGCTGGACCACGTCGGCCTCGCCGAGCGCGGGCAGGACGCCCCGGATGTAGGAGAGGAACGCCCGGTTGGGGCCGATCACCAGCACGCCGCCGCGCAGCATCCGGCCCGGGTAGGCGTAGAGCAGGTAGGCCACGCGGTGCAGCCCGACGGCGGTCTTGCCCGTCCCCGGCGCGCCCTGCACGCACAGGCTCTGGTCGGCGCTGGCCCGGACGATGTCGTCCTGGTCCGGCTGGATCGTCGCCACGATGTCGCGCATCGGGCCCGACCGCGGCCGCTCGATCTCCTCGATGAGGATGCGGCTGACCGGGGCCTCGGGGCCCGCCGGGCCCGCGGGCCGTCCCGGCCGGGCGAACTCCTCGTCCTCGTAGGCGGTGAGCTCGGCGCCGGCGAACCCGAACCGGCGCCGCCGCATCAGGCTCATCGGGTCGCCCGCGCTGGCCCGGTAGAAGGGCCGGGACACCGGCGCGCGCCAGTCGATGACGACCGGGTGACCGTCGCGGTCATGGATGTGGCGGCGCCCGATGTGCAGCCGCTCGCCCGGCAGCGCCCGCCCCGGCCGGTCCGCCCCGTCGGCCCCCCCGTCGCCGCTCCCCGCCGTTTCCGGCTGGCCGGTTTCGGCCGGGAACGTCCCGGGGTTCATAACGGCGCCTTCGGCGTAGTCGAGCCGCCCGAAGAACAGCGGGACGTCCGGGATGTCGCGCAGGGCCTGCGCCCGGTGGTACAGGTCGGCCTTGAGGTACTCCTGCGACACCCGGTCCCCGGCCATCGCCTCCAGCCCGAGCACGTTCTCCCGCATCAGCCGCAGGAACTCACGGGAGCGGCGGAGGTGGTCACGCTCGGCGGCGAGAACAGGGTCGGCCGGGCCGGGCGGGCCGGACGATGAGCTGGCTGAGCTTGACGGACCGGGTCGGCCGGCCGGACCGGGTGAGCTTGACGGACTGGGTCGGCTGGCCGGACCGGGTGAGCTTGGCGGACTGGGTCGGCCGGCCGGACTGGGTGAGCTTGACGGGCCGCGTGAGGTTGATGGGCCGGATGAGCTTGACGGGCCGGGTGAGCCGGGCTGGTCACCGGGCGCTGGGGCGGTGCTGGGCGGCGGGGCGGCGTAGCCGGCCCCGCAGGCCGGCGGCATGCGTCATCACCTCGATGGGTCGGGGAGCCACGAGCTTAGCAAGCCGCCCCCACCGTGGTCAGCCGGGTTTTTCCCCGCCGGAGGGCGCCGGAGCGGCCTGTGCCGCCTGGTTCGCGGGCCCGGCGCTGGCCGCTGCCCCGGGCATGGCGAACCGCCGGGGGACGAGCACCAGCACGGCCACCAGGGTGCCCACCGCGGCCAGCGCCAGCCCCAGATACACGTCGTGGATGCCGGCCGTGATCGCGGCCCGCAGATAGCCGGCCGCCGCCCGCCCGAGCCCGGCGGCCCGGGTGAGCGCCGCGCCGACCTGGTCGACCCGCTGCGGCAGCCGCCCGGCCAGCGCGGGCGGGGCCGCATGCAACCGGGCGGCCAGGGCCGCGTTGAAGATCGCGCCGAAGATCGCCGCGCCCACGCTCTGGCCGAGGAACCGGCAGAACATGACGGTCCCGGTGACCACCCCGCGCTGTTCCCAGGTCACCGTGGACTGCGGTCCCACCAGCGTGCATACCGAGATGAGGCCGAGCCCGAACCCGAGCACGAACGTGCTCACCACCGGCTGCCACACCTGCACATAGCCCATGGTCAGCAGGAAGAAGACGATCGCGGCCAGGCAGATGCCCGCGCCGATCAGTTCGGTGTCGCGGAACCCCAGGCGCAGGAAGAACCGCCCGGACACGGCGGACGCGACCGGCCAGCCGATGCTCATCATGGCGAGCACGGCCCCGGCGGCGACGGCGCCCAGGCCCAGCACCGCCTGGCCGTAGGTGGGCAGGAAGACGCTCGGGCCGGTGACAAGCAGCCCCAGCCCGATCGCGGCCAGCCCGGACCCGGCCAGCGCCCGGCGGCGCCAGAACCATGGCGGGACGATCGGCTCGGCGGCCCGGCTCTCCACCACCACGGCGGCCACCGTCGCGGCCGCCGCCACGGCGAACACGGCGATGCTGGGCGGTGACCGCCACGCCCAGGCCACACCGCCCTGCAGCAGGCCGAAGATGAGCGCGCCCGCCGCCAGCAGGACCAGCACCGCGCCCGCCACATCGATCCGGTGCCGGGTGCGCACCACCCGTTCATGCAGGAACCGGCCGATAAGGACGACCGCGGCCGCCCCGAGCGGCAGGTTGATCACGAAGATCCAGCGCCAGGACACGTACTGGGCCAGCGAGCCGCCCACGGTCGGCCCGAACACCGCCGACACCCCCCACACGCTCGACAGCCAGCCCTGGACGCGGCCCCGCTCCTCCAGGTCGTACAGGTCGCCGGCGAGCGTGTTGACGGTCGCCATGATCGATCCGGCACCCAGGCCCTGCAGCCCGCGGAAGCAGATCAGGCTGACCATGCTCCAGGCCGACGCGCACAGCGCGGACCCGGCCAGGAAGATCAGGGTCCCGGTGATCAGGATCGGCTTGCGCCCCCACAGGTCGGCCAGCTTGCCGTAGACGGGGATGGTCACCGTCTGCGTCAGCAGATAGCTCGAGAACACCCAGCTGAACAGCGAGAACCCGCCGAGATCGCGCACCACCTGGGGGATGGCGGTGGACACGATGTTGTTGTCAATGGCCGACAGCGCCATGGCGACCATCAGCGCGGCGAGCACCGGGCCGCGGTGCGCGGGGCGGTCCGGGGTGGTGACGGCCGGCGGGTTGGGGGCAGCCATTCCGCGCCAGCTTAACCGGCCGCCGTCAGCCATCCGGGCGGGCCGCCCCTGGCCGGACGGCCAGGAAAAGCGCCACAATGACGCAATGGCCGCAAGTGTCGCGCCGCCGGTGCCGACGGGATCCTGGCCGCTGCTGTCCGTCCAGGGGCTCGCCGCCCGGTTCGGGCCGCTGCGGGCGCTGGACCATGTCGATCTGTACCTCCGGCCGGGCGAGCTGGTGGCGCTGGCCGGTGAGAACGGGGCGGGCAAGACCACGCTCGTGCGCTGCATCTCCGGTGACATGGCGCCCTCCGCCGGGGAGATACTCCTGGCCGGCCGGCCGGTGCCCGCCGACCCGGCGGCGGTGCTGCGGCGC
>DATINY010000305.1:0-8810 GCA_035473755.1 Streptosporangiaceae bacterium | reverse complement strand
CGTCGTTGTACCAGTGCACCCGGAACAGGTTCCGCGGGTCCGCCTCGTCCGCCGCCGTTCCGGCCAGCGAGTCCCGGATGCCCGGCGGGATGCTCTCCGGCGCCGCCAGCTGGCCGAACGTGGGCAGCAGAATGCCCGCCTCGCGGAACCGGCCGACGGTGCGGCCGTAGACCTCGCCGTCGACGACATGCTGCTCGAGCCCCAGTGAGGTCACGTCAGACCGCCCCTTCCTGCGTGCGTGGCCATCCGTATGGCGCCCCCGGCACGGTCAGCCGGGGCTCCTGCCGGTGAGCAGGTCGTGCGCCCTGAGCGCGAACCACCACTCGGCCAGATGCTCGGTGCTGGTCAGGCCGCGGGCGGTGAGCTGCTCGATCTTCCGTATCCGGTAGCCCAGCGTTTGCTTGTGGATGTGCAGTTCCGCGGCGGCCAGCTGCCATGAGCGATTGTGGCGCAGCACGGCCCGGAGCGTGTCAACGTATGCGGTGCCGTGCTTGGTGTCGTGGGCGATCAGGGGGCCGAGAATCCGTGACACCAGGGCCTGGGCCTCGGTCACGCTCTGCGGCAGCAGCAGGGCCGTGTGCTCGCCGTACCGGACCAGCCTCCGGTTCTCCGCCTCGGCGACGCCCAGCGCCCACCGGGCCTCCTGCGCCGCGTCCGGCAGGCGGCCGGCCGTGCCGATGCGTTCACTGCTGCCGGTGGCGCCGCCCGGCCCGGCCAGCTCGGACACGAGATGCACGTCGATGGCCGCGGCCGGGAGCACGACGTGGAGGACCCGGTCGAGATTCAGCAGCAGATGCGGCAGGTGCGAGCGGGCCAGCCTGCGGTGGAGTTCGGCGTCGGCCCGGTCGTGGGCCACCCGGGTTACCGCCAGCACGCTGACCGCCAGGTCCAGCCCGGCGTCCGCGATCAGGGGCCCGGCCACCCGGGGATCGATCCGGCGGTCGAGGAGCTGGCCCAGCAGGTCGGCGTCCAGCCGCCACTGCCGCTCCTGCACCGCGGCGAGCTGGGCCAGTTCCAGGGCGCCACCGGTCGCTATGTGATGAGGCAGAACCAGGCTCGGCAGCTGGCTGCCGACCGGCTCGGCGACCAGGGCGGTGGGCTGGTCGCCGGGCACCTCGACGGCCAGCGCGGCGGGCTCGCCCGGTGGCGCCTGTGGCCGGCTCAGCCGCAGCACACCCGGGATCGCGTTCCCGTGTGCGGCGTAGCTGGCCATCAGCGCCGGCGCGAACAGGGTGCACTCCCCGTCGCCGAACATCGACGTCCCGGTCTCGGGGTCGACCAGGTAGAGCCGCACGCCCAGTTCCTCGCCCAGCTTGCGGAACATCTCCGGCCCGGTGCACCCCGCGATGACCGACGTCCGCAGCAGTTCGTACAGCCGGGCCACCCGCCCCAGCAGGAGGGCCTCCTCCCGGTCGTTGGCGTCGGCGACGGCCCGGACCACGGCGGTGAACGGCACGCTGTACGGCACACCCAGCAGCGGCAGCGCCAGCTCGTCGGCCCGCCGGACGGCCCCGGCGGACAGCGGCGGGCCGGGCATACCGAGGCCGATGCCGAGCCCGCTGGCCCCGGTCTCCCCCAGCCGTTCGATGAAGTGGACCTGGGCTTCCTCCTCGGCGCTGAGGCTGGTCCCGTTGGTCAGCAGCAGCTCGGCCGACCCGAGCCATTCCCACGGATCGGGCAGGTCCGAGCTGTGCACCCAGCTGACCTGGTGGTCGAGGCCGCCCTGGCCGGCCGTCAGCGTCAGCCGCAGGTGCGGGAGCTGCAGCAGCTCACGGACCGTGATCGACATCCCGGCTCCCCGCCGTTGGTTACACCCGGCTCTTGTTGAGTGGTCCGCCCTTCATACCGCAGTATGAGCCGCGGGGGAAGGTTTGCGCCCGGGTCGGATGGCTCCTACCTGCGGTGATCCGTATTCTCACGGGCATCGACAGCGCTGGAGCCGCCGTGACCCACGTCGAACCGCCCCAGCCCGCCTCCGGGCTCGCCAGCAGTGCCGTCCCGCCCGCGCCGATCGCCTGGCCCCCCGGGGTGACCGCCGCGGCCTGCCTCACCTTCGACATGGACGCCGAGGCGCCCATGCTGACCGAGGACATCTCCGCCATCACGCGGATGACCGTCATGAGCCACCAGTCCTACGGCCCGCTGGTGGGAGTGCCCAGGATCCTGGCCCTGCTCAAGAGGCACGACCTCAGGGCAACGTTCTTCATCCCGGGCTATTCGGCCCACCGTTACCCGGACGTGGTCCGAGCCGTCGCCGAGGCGGGCCACGAGATCGCGCACCACAGCTATTTCCACGAGAACACCATCGGCATGGACGAGAAAACCGAGGCCGCGATGATCGACCTCGGGCTGCGGGCGCTCCACGACGTCGCCGGGGTCCGGCCCGACGGCTACCGCGCGCCGCTGTGGGAGATGAACTACCACACGCCCAGGCTGCTGGCGGAGCGCGGGTTCAGCTACGACTCCAGCCTGATGGATTCCGATCATCCCTACGTCCTCGCCGTGGACGGGGCGGCGGGCGCGGCAGCGGCCACCACGCTGGTCGAGGTGCCGGTGTCGTGGGGCCTCGACGACTGGGAGCAGTACGCCTTCCTGCCCGGGCTGACCGGCTCGGGGCTCATCGAGAGCCCGGCGAAGGCGCTCGAGATGTGGACGCTCGAGCTCGAGGCCATGCACCGGCTCGGCGCCGCGTTCGTCTTGTGCTGTCATCCGTTCCTGTCCGGACGGCCATCCCGCGCCGAGGCGCTGGAGCGGCTCATCGAGCGGATGAAATCAATCGACGGGCTGTGGATCACCACCGTGGGCGAGGTGGCCAGGCATGCGGCGTCGCTGAAGCTGGCCCCGCGGACCTGCCCGCAGCCGGTCCTTCCCGCCGACGCCCACTGGATAGCCCGGCCTGACTGACGTCACCGCTATGGCATGGGAGGACACCCGATGACCGAGACCACCATCACCGAGGATCCGCTGGAAAGACGGCCGGTCAGGGACTTCAAGTTCCGCTCTGCGTTCGCGCTCTCGTTCTGTGACCTGTCACCCATCGTCGGCATCTACACGGTCTTCGCGATCAGCCTGGCCGCGGCCGGCCCGGCGTTCCTGTGGGCCTTCCCGATCGTGCTGGCCGGGCAGCTGTTCGTGTGCGGCGTCTTCGGGAACCTGGTATCGAAGTGGCCGCTGCAGGGCAGCGTCTACGCCTGGTCGCGGGAGCTGATCGGCCCCCGGTACGGATGGTTCACCGGCTGGGCCTACATGTGGGGCCTGACCCTGACCCTGGCCGTCCTGCCGATCACCGCCTCCCCCTACATCCTCGCCGCCGCGGGTGCGAGCGCGCCCTCCCAGATCACCGTGGAGCTGGTGGCCATCGGGGTGCTGCTCTTCGGCTCGGCGGTGAACCTGTTCGGCAGGTGGGTGCTGAAGGCCCTGATCTACATCGCGCTGGTCGCCGAGCTCATCGCATCGGCCGGGATTGGCATCACCCTGATCCTGTTCTACCGCGTCAACCCGTGGTCGATCATCTTCAACACCGGCGGCACCGGGCACGGCTCCCACTGGCTGTTCGGCGCGTTCCTGCTGCCCGTCGCGTATATCGCTTACACGTTCATCGGCTTCGAGGCCTCCGCCTCCATCGGCGAGGAGGTCCAGGAGTCCCGCAAGGTGCTGCCCAAGGCGGTCATCCTCTCGCTCGCAATCGGCGGAGTTCTGGTCATCGTCGCCTCGCTGGGCATCGTGCTCGCGATCCCCGACATGGCCGCGGCGGTCTCGGGCAAGGACGCCAACCCGGTCGCCACCACCCTCGTGCACGCCTACGGATCGGGGGCCGGGCGGACCCTGCTCATCATGCTGGCGATCGGCTTCACCTCCAGCATGGTCGCGGTGCAGACCGCGGTCACCCGCGCGATCTGGGCCAGCGCCCGCGACCGGCTGCTCCCCGGCACCCGGCTGCTCGGCCGGCTCTCCGGGCGCGAGAACCTGCCCCGGTATGCGATCGGCCTGACCATCATCATCGCCGGGGCGCTGATCTTCGCGGGCGCGTCCAAGGTGTTCACGCTGCTGGTGTCGTTCTCCGCCTTCGGCTTCATCCTGTCGTACTACATGCCGATCATCGCGCTGCGCTACAAGCAATGGCGCGGCGAGCCGCCCACGGACGAGGCGTGGGGAGGGCGCTGGATCCGCGTGGTCGCCACCGTGGCCGCGGTCTGGCTGACGGCCGAGATCATCAACCTCGTCTGGCCCCGGCCGGTCTTCAGCGAGTGGTACCTCAACTGGGGCGCCCTCATCATGACCGGGGTGCTGGGCCTGATCGGCGCGCTGATCGTGTGGCGGACCTTCCGGGGGGGCGCGCCCGCCGGCGGGACCGAGAGCCGGGCGGCCGTGGTGGCGGAGGCGGACGACGCATGACGCCGGGCGCCACGGAGGGGCCCGTCGCCGTCGTCACCGGCGCGGCCAGCGGGATCGGCGCCTCCTGCGCCGGGCTGATGCGCCGGTCCGGCTGGCGGACCGCGGGCATCGACCTGAACCCGTCGGATACCGACCTGCCGGCGCAGGCCGACGTGTCGGACCGGGCCGCGGTGGCCGGCGCGGTCGATCAGGTCATCGGGCGGTTCGGGCGGATCGACCTCCTGGTCACCGCGGCCGGCTACTACGAGGAGGGCATCGACGTAACCGACATCACGGTCGCTCAGTGGGACAGGATGCTCTCGGTCGTCCTGGGCGGCACAGTGAACTGCTGCGCCGCGGTGCTGCCGCACATGCTCAGCCGGGGCGAGGGATCCATCGTGGCGATCTCGTCCGAGCTGGCGCTGGCCGGCAGCGCCACCGACCTGCACTACGTGGCGGCCAAGGGTGCCGTGCTCGGCCTGATCAAGTCGCTGGCGATGGAGGTAGCGGAGACCGGCATCCGGGTCAACGCGGTGGCCCCGGGGCCGACCGACACGCCGCTGCTGGCCGCGGACTCGCTCTGGCGCAAGCCCGATTACCTGACCACCCTTCCACTGGGCCGGCTCGTCGCCCCCGAGGAGATCGCTCACGCCGTGTACTACCTGGCCACCGAGGGGTCCATGTACTGCGGCGAGGTGCTGTCGCCGAACGCCGGGGCGGTGATCTGAGGTGCCCGGGCAGCCGGGCGGAGGCGGCCAGCAGCCCCGGGTGGCCCTGGTCACCGGGGCGGCCCAGGGCCTGGGCCACGCGACGGCGCTCCGGCTGGCGGCGGACGGATTCGCCGTCGCGGTGAACGACGTCACCGACGACGGCCGGCTGACGGAGCTGGCCGGGCGTACCAACGGGATCGCCGTCCCCGCGGACATCTCCGATCCCGCCGCCGGACCGGCCATGGCCGAGGCCGTCGCCCGCCGGCTCGGGCCGGTGCAGGTCCTGGTGGCCAACGCCGCGGCGATGGCCATGAGCCCGTTCCTGGAGGCCAAGCCCGGTGAATGGTGGCATCAGATCGACGTCAACCTGTCCGGGCACTTCCGGCTCATCCAGGCGGTCATCCCCGGGATGCGCGCCCAGGGCCACGGCCGCATCATCATCATCAGCTCCGGGTGGGGCGTGATCGGCCAGCCGAACGCCACCGCCTACGCCGCGTCCAAGGCCGGGCTGAGCGCGCTGACCAAGGGCCTGGGCCGGGAGCTGGGCCCGCAGGGCATCCTCACCAACGCGATCGCGCCCTCCTTCATCGACACCGAGCAGCTGCGCGTCGATGCCGACGACGCGGGCATCACGCTGGAGGAGATGCGCCAGCGGTACCGGGCGCTGATCCCGGTGCGCCAGCTCGCCAGCCCGGCCGACATCGCGGCCGCGGTGGCCTTCCTGGCCGGGCCGGGGTCGGGCGCGGTCATCGGGCAGGTGCTCCAGCCCAACGGCGGCGTGACCCGGACCCGGGCCTGAGCCCCACGATTCGACAAACGGGAGAAGGCATGTCTGAGCACATCCGCGAGCCGGTCGGGCCGGTGGACGGGAGGAAGGTGCCCCGGTTCGCGGGCTCCGCCTCGTTCGCCCGGCTGCCCGAGATCGACCGGGTCTCCGACTACGACGTCGCGGTGCTGGGCGCACCGTTCGACAGCGGCGTCTCCTACCGGCCGGGAGCCCGGTTCGGCCCGATGGCCGTCCGGCAGGCGTCGCGACATCTGCGGCCGGGCCATCACGTCGAGCTCGACTGCAGCCCGTTCGCCGCGATCCAGGTGGTCGACGCGGGGGACGTGCCGGTCACGCCGTTCTCGATCGACGAGGCCATGGAGCAGATCGCCGGGGCCGCCACGGACCTGCTCCAGGGCGACAGGAAGGTCATCGCCATCGGCGGCGATCACACGATCGCGCTGCCGATGCTGCGGTCGGTGGCGCGCGCGCACGGCCCGGTCGCGCTGGTGCACTTCGACGCGCACCTGGACACCTGGGACACCTACTTCAACGCGCCCACCACGCACGGCACCATCTTCCGG
Organism: Streptosporangiaceae bacterium; assembly: GCA_035473755.1. Taxonomy (GTDB): domain Bacteria; phylum Actinomycetota; class Actinomycetes; order Streptosporangiales; family Streptosporangiaceae; genus UBA9676. The sequence goes on along the minus strand of DATINY010000305.1, from coordinate 2,376 downwards.
CGGGCCTTTGAGGAGGGGCTCCTGATCGAGGACCACTCGATCCACGTCGGCATCCGCGGTCCCCTCTACGAGCGGAGCGACCTCGACGACGACCTGCGGTTCGGCTTCCGCACCATCCGGGCCAGCGACATCGACGTCCTCGGCGTCGGCGGGGCGCTCGAAGCGATCACCGAACGCGTGTCTGACCTGCCCGTCTACCTGTCCATCGACATCGACGTGCTCGACCCCTCGTTCGCGCCGGGCACCGGGACGCCGGAGGCGGGTGGGCTCAGCAGCCGGGAGCTGCTGCGCGTGCTGCGCGGCCTGACCAACCTCAACCTGGTCAGCGGCGACCTGGTCGAGGTGTCGCCCGCCTATGACCACGCGGAGATCACCTCCCTCGCCGCCGCCACGGTGATCTTCGACGTGGTGACGCTGCTCGGCAAGAAGTCCTGATGGCCGGCCCGGGCCCTCCCGCCGCCGGGCCCCTGGCCGTCGACGTCATCGTGGTGGGCGGGGGGCGGTCCGGCGGCCTGCCCGCCGCGGCGTACCTGCAGAAGGCCGGCCTGCAGGTCCTGATCGTGGAGGCCAACGCCGAACCCGGGTCGTTCTGCTGCACGCATGAGACGTGGCCGCAGACCCTGGACAGCCCGCACGTGGGGGTCTCGTTCGCCGGCAACTCGCCCGTCATCGACGACCTGGAGCTGGAACGCTACGGCTTCAGGTTCGCCGCGTCGCCGGTCCTGCTCGCCACCACCTACACCGATGGCACCAACTGCCTGATCTGCCAGGACCCGGAGCGGACGGCTGAGAACTTCGCCCGCCACTCGGCCCGCGACGGCCAGCGGATGCTGGAGATCCAGTCGCGCGTCGACGAGACGATGGTGGAGTTCAACGAGCTGAGCTCGTTCTCACCTCACCCGGATCCCGGCAAGCTGCCACGGGTCTTCGAACTGTGCGCCTACGCCATGGACTTCCCGGTCGAGCAGATGATGGAGATGACCGGGCCCGAGCTGTGTGAGCGCACGTTCGAGTCCGACGCGTGCCGGCAGATCCTGATGACGCCGGTGGCGTTCTGGGAGCACGGCGCGCCGTTCGCCCGCGGGCAGGGTGCCTTCGGCACGACGTTCGCGCTGTACTACACGACCGGCGTCGGCATCGGCGGCAACGAGGTCCAGGTCGACGCGCTGACCCGCTGCTTCCTCCATCACGGCGGGCAGCTGTGGACGTCCGCGACGGTCGGGGAAGTTCTCGTTGAGAATAATCGTGCGGTTGGTGTCCGGCTGTCGGAGCGATCGCCGTATCCGGGCCGGGAGGTAAGCGCGCGGCTCGCCGTGATCTGCAACGTGGGCGTGCCGGAGACGCTGCGCCTGGTCGGGCCCCAGGCGATGGAATCCGCCGACCCGCTCCTGGCCGCGAAGATGCGGTACTGGAAGATGGGCCTGCGCGGCTCGCACGTGACATCGTGGCTGCTCGACCGGCGCCTGTCGTGGCAGTCAGCCGATTTCGACCCGCTCATCGATGAGGCGATCCTGGTGTACCGGGCCTTCGACTCGTGGGAGGGCACCAAGCAGTACCTGGTCGACATGCTCGGCAACGACACCTGGAAAGCGGCCGGCCAGCTCATGGAGTTCACCTATCCCGCCCCGGCGGATCCCACCAGCACATCGCCCGAGGGACACACGGTGCTCCGCGCCGAGGAATGCTTCCCGTACGCGCTGCACGGCCTGGGCGGGCCGCGATCCTGGGACGGGCCGCTGCGGCATGAGCTCGTGGCGGCCCGGAACGCGGTGATGAGCCAGCTCGTGCGGGACTGGGACGGCAGCGTCCTCGATTACTACGACTGGACGCCGCTGGACAACTGGCGGCTCAACCGGTCGGCGAGGTTCGGCCAGGTGGTCGGCGGGGACTTCACCGAGGATCAGTGGATCCTCGGCCGCATGCCGTACCGCATGCCGATCGCGGGCCTGTACATGTCGAACGGCGTCTGGCCGGTCGGCCTCAGCTGGATGGCCGCCGGCTACAACGCGGCCCAGGTCGTCGCCGCCGACGCCGGTGTCCGGGACCAGCCGTGGTGGAGCTCACGGCCGTGCGAATGGTACTCCCGCAATCTCCCGGGCCTGCTCGCACGTGACACAACAGCGAGCTTCACCGAATGAGGAACGCCGTGGCCAGGGACTATGAGGTCGCCATCATCGGCGGCGGCCCGAACGGCCTGACCGCGGCCGCCTATCTGGCCCGGTCAGGCACGGCCGTGGTCGTGCTCGAGCGGCGGTTCGAGCGGGGCGGGACGATGGCGTCGGACGACTACTCGACCCCGTTCACCTACAACCAGGCCCAGGCGGCCCTTCCCCTCGGCGCTGACAATCCCGTCGTGGCCGAGCTGGGGCTGACCGG
>DATINY010000304.1:0-3488 GCA_035473755.1 Streptosporangiaceae bacterium | reverse complement strand
GGCCGGGCGGCCACGGGTGCGATCCCCGGCGTCTGCGCGGGCGCGGCGCCGAAGATCTCGGTGCGCACGCGGCCGATGGCCAGGCCGGCCAGGGCGGCGGACATCTCGGTCATGAACGTGGCCGGGCCGCAGATATACGCGTCGGCATCGCGGGGAAGGCCGAGCCCGGCCAGCACCGACGCCGACAGGTGCCCCCTTGTCTGGTAGTCGCGTCCCTCGACGTCACCGGCGGCCGGGCGGCTGTAGCAGATGTGCCGGTGCCCGCTGGCCATCCCGGCCAGCAGGGACCGCGCCTCGGCGGCGAACGGTTCCTCGGCCCGGCTGCGGGCGCCGTGCAGCCACCAGACGTCGCGGCCGGTGCCGGCCAGGGCATGCAGCATGGCCAGGACCGGGGTCGCCCCGACGCCCGCGCTGATCAGCAGCACCGGTTCCTCGCCCGGCTGGAGGATGAACGTGCCGCGCGGCGCGGCGACCTCCAGCCGGTCGCCCGCCCGCACCTTCGCGTGCACGTACTGGCTGCCCGCACCGTGCGGCTCGCGCTTGACGCTGACCCGGTAGGAGTCGGCGCCGGGCGCCCCGGACAGCGAGTAGCTGCGCAGCAGCGGCCGCGCATCGGGACCGGCGGGCAGCCGCAGGGTCAGGAACTGCCCCGGCAGGGCGGGCGGCACGGCACGGCCCCCGGGATCGGCCAGGTACACCGACACCACCGAGGCGCTTTCCGGCTCCACCGCGGTCACCGCCAGCGGGCGGAACCCCGGCCAGGCCGGGGGCGGACTCACCGCGGTCAGCCCGGCGTTGCCGACGGCGGCCGGCTGGTCCAGCAGAGCCTGGAACGAGGCCCGCCAGCCGTCCGGCAGGGCCGGTATCCGCAGCGCGCGCTGCACCCCCTCGCGGGTATGCCCGGGCAGGTAGAGCAGGGCGTCGACCTCGGCCACCGTCATGGCCTCCGGCCCGGCGGCCACCTTGACGATCTCGTCCCCGGCCTGGACCGGGCCCTCGCGCAGCACCCGGAAGTAAAACCCGGGCCGGTGGTGGGAGACCAGCAGCGCGGGCATCTGCGCGTCGTTCATCCGGATGCCCACCCGGTAACAGGTGACCCGGGGCTGGGTCACCTCGAACTCCGCCTCGCCGATCCGGTACCGGTCGCCGATGCACACCTGGTCATCGGCCAGGCCGCCCACCGTGAAGTTCTCCCCGAACTGGCCGTAGCTGAAGTCATCGCGGCCCAGCTGCCCCTGCCAGTACCGGTAGGACTCGATCTGGTACACGAACACGGCGCGGTGCTCCCCGCCGTGCCCGGCCAGGTCGCCCTGCCCATCCCCGTCGATGTTGAGCCGCCGCACCAGCCGCGGGCCCTCGACCGGCCGTTTCCAGACCGCCGTGTGCACCGTCCGGCCGTGCCAGGCCACGTCCTGCGGCAGGCCCACGTTGACCGACAGCAAGCTGCCAGCCCGCCCGTCTGCGATCGCCAACTGCGCTCCTCACCAGAGCCCGCCGGGTGACTCACCATTGTCACAAGACGGTGCGCCGCACCCCCCGGCTGGGGCCCAGCACCGGACTGCGATGAAAACCCGCCGCCCTCCCCACTGGGGCCCAGTACCGGACCGCGATGATGGGTCAGCAGACGAAGGAGCCGCCCGTGACAGCCAACCGTGAAGTCGACGACCCGGCCGTGCAGGCGCTCATCGCGGCCATCAACGATGGCGACCGGGCGGCGTTCTTCGCCGCGCTCGCCCCTGGCGCCACCATGTCGGACGATGGCACCGACCGTGACCTGGCCAGCTGGGCGGACCGGGAGATCTTCTCCGCCAACGGCCATCTCGAGGTGGTCTCGGCGGCCGATGGCGGGCGGTCCCTGATCGCCGCCTACCGCAACGACACGTGGGGCGAGATGCGGACGCGCTGGGCCTTCACCGTCACCGGCGGCAAGGTCAGCCGCTTCGAGACCGGGCAGGCGTGAGGCGCCGGATCCGCTGGTCACAGCGGCGAACGCTGGACGAACGGCCCGGGAGCTAATTTCGTTATGCCGTAATATCGGGAAACATCCGGGGGGATCACCGTGAGCGTCCCGCAGCCGGCCCTGGTGCGTACGGCTGAGGGGGGACGCATGTCACTACGACCCGTTCTTTTCGTCATCGATGACGACGCCGGGACCGCCCACGCGCTCCGGGACGATCTCGCCCGGCGGTTCGGTAAGGATTTCCGCGTCATCGGTGAGACGTCGGTCCCCGCCGGACTGTCGGTGCTGCGCGGGCTGGGCGAGCTGCACGAGCGCGTGGCGCTGCTCATCGCCGATCACGACCTGAGCGGGATGCGCGGGGTCGACTTCCTCGCCCGTGCCCACGAACTGCACCCGCAGGCCAAACGGGTGCTACTGGTCGATCGCGACTACTCGGCGGAGAGCCCTATCGTCCAGGCGATGATGCTCGGCCAGGCCGACTACCACATCACCAAGCCGTGGGTACTTGAGCAGACCCTCTACCGCGAGGTCAGCGGGTTCCTGGCCGAATGGGCCAAGGATCAGCAGGCGGGCTTCGAGCTGTTTTACGTGATCGGGCTCGAAGACCGCGGCACGCACGAGCTGCGGGAGATGCTCACCAAGTTCGGCGAGCCGTTCCGCTTCTACAGCGCGGACAGTGAGCTGGGCCGCCGGTTGCTGGCGGACCGGGGCCTGGACGCCTCATGCCTGCCGGTGGTGATCCGTCACGACGGCCATACCTTCATCCAGCCGACGCTCGCCCAGATGATCGCGGCGGTCGGCGGGAATATCGTCAACGACGTCAGCGAATGCGACGTTGCGATCGTCGGGGCCGGGCCGGCCGGGCTGACCGCCGCCGTCTATGCCGCGTCCGAGGGCCTGCTGACGGTCGTGCTGGAGGAGATCGTGTCCGGCGGCCAGGCGGGAAGCAGCCCGATGATCCGGAACTACCCGGGCTTCCCGCACGGCGTCAGCGGATATGAGCTCACCCGCCGGTCCTGCGAGCAGGCCTGGATGTTCGGCGCGCACATGTTGTTCGCCCAGCACGCCACGGGTTTGGAGGGCCGGGACGGGAAGCTCGTCGTGCATGTCGCCGGCGGCCACCAGGTCACCGCCAAGGCGGTCATCGTCGCCACCGGCATCGCCTGGCGCCGCCTCGGCGTGCCACGGCTGGAGGAGCTGGTCGGCTCCGGCGTCTTCTACGGCGCCGCCGGGAGCGAGCTGCGGGCGATGGCGGGCCAGGACGTCTTCGTCGTAGGCGGCGGGAACTCGGCCGGCCAGACCGCGCTGTACCTGGCCAAACATGCCCGGCACGTGACGCTGGTGGTGCGGGGGGACAACCTTGAGCGGTCGATGTCGGAGTACCTGATCCGCGAGATCGATGCCACCGCCAATCTCACGGTGAGCCTGCACACCGAGGTCAGCGACGGCCACGGAGCCGGCCAGCTCGAAGCCCTCACCTTGCGCGACCGGCGGGACGGCCGGACCGAGCAGGTCCCGGCGGCGGCGC
>DATINY010000303.1:0-18873 GCA_035473755.1 Streptosporangiaceae bacterium | reverse complement strand
GCCTCTGGGGCGCTTTGAGGCGCCACCTTCCCTCGTCGCTCGTTCCTCGCTCCTCAGTCCAGGCGGCGCCGCGCCCCTTTGGCTCGCTCATTGGGCCTCCCTCTTGAGACCGATGGGACCGCCGTTGAGGCGTAGCGTAAGGTCGCCACCGGCTAACTGTCTAGACCCTTTGGGGCACTCTCGCGGCGCTTCGCCTCTGGCCCCTGCGGCCGGCACATTGTGGCTTGTTTCGTCTAGACCTTTAGGATGCCCGGCATTTACGCTGCGTGTCAGCAGCCGGCGCAGCCCGGCGGTAGGAGGACTGGCGTGGGCAGTGAACTCACCGTTCCGGCCGTGGCCGGGCTGGCCGGCAAGCTGGACCGCGTGCCGGAACTCGCGGGCACGCCGCGCACGGTCACCGAGCTCCCCGGCGGCCTGACCAACCACAACTACAAGGTGAGCACGCCGGAGGGCGCGTTCGTGGTCCGCATCTGGTCCGGCGGGGGCGACTTCCTCGCCATCAACCGCGACTACGAGTACCACAACTCGGTGGCCGCCGCGCGGGCCGGGGTCGGTGCGCCGGTCGTGGCCTACCGGCCCGAGGACAACATGCTGGTCCTGGGCTACATCGACGGGCGCACCTTCGGCAATGAGGACGTCCAGGCGCCAGCCAACATCCCCCGGATCGCCCAGGCCTGCCGCCAGCTGCACACCGGCCCGAGGTTCGCCGGTGACTTCGACATGTTCGTCATCCAGGGCCGGTACGCGGCGGTGACCGCCGAACTGGGCTTCCGCGTCCCGGCCGGCTACGACGGCCTGATGCCGCAGCTGGAGGCCGCCCGGCGGGCGCTGGCCGTCCGCGCGGAACCGACCGTCCCCTGCAACAACGACCTGCTGGCGGCCAACTTCATCGACGACGGCAGCCGGATCTGGCTGATCGACTACGAGTACGCGGGCAACAACGACGCCTGCTTCGAGCTCGGCAACATCTGGGGCGAGTGCCACCTGCCGGACGACGCCCTGGCCGACCTGGTGACCGCCTACTACGGGCGCACGCTGCGGAACAAGATCGCCCGCGCGATGCTGCTCGGGATGGTGGGCAAGTACGGCTGGACGCTGTGGGGCGCGATCCAGGCCGCCACCAGCCCGATCGAGTTCGACTTCTGGTCCTGGGCGATGGAGCGCTACGAGGGCGCCGTGGCCGGCCTCACCGGCCCCGGCTTCCCCGCTCTGCTCGACGACGTGCAGCGCGACGACTGAGGAGCCGCATGACAGGACTGCCGTCCCGGGCCCGGGTCGTCATCATCGGCGGCGGCGTGATCGGCACCAGCGTTGCCTACCACCTGGCCGCCATGGGCTGCACCGACGTCCTGCTGCTGGAGCAGGGCCAGCTGTCCTGCGGGACCACCTGGCACGCGGCCGGCCTGGTCGGCCAGCTGCGCGCCTCGGAGAGTGGCACCCGGCTCGTGCAGTACTCCACCGAGCTGTACGCGCGGCTGGAGGCGGAGACCGGCCTGTCGGCGGGGTTCCGCCGGTGCGGCGGCATCATCGTGGCCCGCACGGCCGACCGCATGATCCAGCTGCGCCGCACCGCGGCGGTGGCGGAGGCCTTCGGCCTGGAGTGCGAGATCATCAGCCCCGCGGACGCGGGGGAGCGGTACCCGGTCATGGCGACCGGCGACCTGCAGGGCGCGATCTGGCTGCCCGACGACGGCAAGGCCAACCCGACCGACCTGACCTATGCGCTGGCCAAGGGGGCCCGCATGGCGGGCGTGGTCATCGCCGAGCGGACCCGGGTGACCAGCATCCTGACCGCGGGAGACGCGGTGACCGGCGTGGCCACCGCCGAGGGAGACGTCGAGGCCGAGATCGTGGTCAACTGCGCCGGCCAGTGGGCCAAGCAGGTGGCCGCCTGGTGCGGGGTCACCGTGCCGCTGCACTCCTGCGAGCACTTCTACGTGGTGACCGACCGGATCGACGGGGTCCACCGCGACCTGCCGGTGCTGCGCGACCCGGACGGCTATACCTACTTCAAGGAAGAGGTGGGCGGCCTGATCGTGGGCGGGTTCGAGCCGGACGCCAAGCCCTGGGTCGCGCCCGACGCCATCCCCTACCCCTTCGAGTTCCAGCTGCTGGCCGAGGACTGGGACCACTTCTCGGTGCTGATGGACAGCGCGCTGCTGCGGATCCCGGTGCTCGGCCACACCGGCATCAAGAAGTTCTACAACGGGCCGGAGAGCTTCACCCCCGACAACCAGTTCATCCTCGGCGAGGCGCCGGAGTGCAGGAACTTCTTCGTCGGGGCCGGCTTCAACTCGGTCGGCATCGCCACGGCGGGCGGGGCCGGCCGGGCGCTAGCCGAGTGGATACTCACCGGCGACCCCGGCCTCGACATGACCGGGAGCGACATCCGGCGGTTCGCCCGCTTCAACGGCAACAACCGCTGGCTGCATGACCGGGTGGGGGAGGTGCTGGGCCTGCACTACGCGATCCCGTGGCCGAACCGGGAGCTGGCCACGGCCCGGCCGTTCCGCCGCTCGCCCGTGCACCACCTGCTGGCGGAGGCCAATGCCTGTTTCGGCAGCCGGAATGGCTGGGAGCGCCCGAACTTCTTCGCCCCCCCGGGCGAGGCGCCGGTCATCGAGTACTCATGGGGCGCGCAGAACTGGCTGCCCTGGGTGGCCGCCGAGCAGCGCGCGACCCGCGCCGCGGTGGCGGTCTTCGACCAGACCTCGTTCTCCAAGTACCTGCTCACCGGGCCGGATGGCGAGCAGGCGCTGCAGTGGCTGTGCACCGCCGACGTGGCGGTCCCGCCCGGGCGGACGGTGTACACGGGGATGCTCAACGAGCGCGGCACCTACGAGTCGGACCTGACCGTCACCCGGCTGTCGGCCGATGAGTTCCTGCTGGTCAGCAGCGCCGCCACCACCGAACGCGACAAAGATCACATAACAAAACGGATTCCGCGGGGTGCTCACGTATCCCTGGTCGATGTGACGTCGGCGTACTCGGTCTTCGGCGTCATGGGGCCGGGTTCGCGGGACCTGCTGGGCGCCCTGTCGGGCGCCGACCTGTCCGATGAGGGGTTCCCCTTTGGCGCCAGCCGCGAGATCGATCTGGGGTACTACACGGTGCGGGCGACCCGGATCACCTACGTGGGCGAGCTCGGCTGGGAACTGTACGTCCCGGCCGACTTCGCGGTCGGGGTCTACCAGGACCTGATGACGGCCGGGGCCGTCCACGGGCTGGTCAACGCGGGCTATTACGCCATCGAGGCGATGCGCCTGGAGAAGGGCTACCGGGCCTACGGGCGGGAGCTGACCCCGGACTACAACCCCGTGGAAGCGGGCCTGCTGTTCGCGTGCAAGCTCGGGACCGACATCAACTTCCTGGGCCGCGAGGCAGTCGAGAAGGCCAGGGCAGAAGGCCCGCCCCGCAAACTCGTTTCGCTGGTCCTTGACGAGCCGGCCGCGACCGCGATGTGGGGCGGCGAGCTGGTGCTGCGCGACGGGGCACCGGTGGGCCAGGTGATGTCCGGCGCCTGGGGTGAGGCCCTTGGGGCGTACGTCGGCCTCGCCTACGTCCGCCACCCCGAAGGCGACGTGGTGACCTCCGCCTACCTGCGTGAGGGCTCCTACCAGGTGAACGTGGCGGGCGATATCCGCCCCGCCACCCTCCACCTCCGTCCTCCCTACGACCCCCAGGGCACCCGCGTGCGCGGCGGGTCACCCTAGTCGCCATAGCTGACTTGCCACGGATTTTGGTCATGACCATGTCTGGCTGGTCCCGGTTCTGGTGACGAATATCCGTGATGAGTCCTCCAGTGGCAGGAGCTCCGACGTGACTATCAGTGCCTTTGAACTCTTCAAAGTCGGCATCGGGCCGTCGAGCTCGCACACGGTGGGACCGATGCGCGCCGCGGGCATGTTCGCCGCCTCATTGGCCGAGGACGGCGTGGAGGACCGGGTGGCCGGGATCCGGGCCGAGCTGTTCGGCTCGCTGGGCGCGACCGGGCACGGCCACGGCAGCGTCAAGGCCATCGTGCTGGGGCTGTCCGGGGAGGTGCCGGAAACGGTGGACCCGGCGGCCGCCGCGCCCCTGGTCGCGACCGTCACCGAGACCGGCAGGCTCCGCCTTCCCTCCGGCCGCGAGATCGAGTTCGACCCAACTGAGGACATCGTCCTGCACCGCCGCAAGCGGCTGCCCTTCCACTCCAACGCGATGCGCTTCGAGGCGACCGACCAGCGGGGCCACGAGGTCAGCGCGCGCACCTACTACTCGGTCGGGGGCGGCTTCGTGCTCGGCGAGGACGAGGCGGGGGCGCCGCGGATCGTCCCGGACGCCACGCCGGTGCCTTACCCCTTCCTCAGCGGCGGCGAGCTGCTCGCCCAGACCCACCAGAGCGGGCTGCCCATCAGCGGCGTGATGATGGCCAATGAGGTGGTCCGGCGGCCCGAGGCCGAGGTCAGGACGGGGCTGCTGGCGATCTGGCAGGTCATGCAGGAGTGTGTGCGGCGCGGCTGCGAGGCCGGGGGCGTGCTGCCGGGCGGGCTGCGGGTGCGCCGCCGGGCGCGCACGCTGCACGAGACCCTGGAGCGGACCAGCGACACCACCGACCCGCTGTACGCGATGGAGTGGGTCACCCTCTACGCTCTGGCCGTCAACGAGGAGAACGCGGCCGGCGGCCGGGTGGTGACGGCGCCGACCAACGGCGCGGCCGGGATCATCCCGGCGGTACTGCACTACTACACCACCTTCGTGCCCGGCGCCAGCGACGACGGGGTGGTGCGGTTCCTGCTCACCGCCGCCGCCATCGGCACCCTGTTCAAGGAGAACGCGTCGATCTCCGGGGCCGAGGTGGGCTGCCAGGGCGAGGTCGGCTCCGCCTGCTCGATGGCGGCCGCCGGGCTGGCCGAGGTAATCGGCGGCTCGCCGGAGCAGGTGGAGAACGCGGCCGAGATCGCGGTCGAGCACAACCTGGGCCTCACCTGCGATCCCGTCGGCGGCCTGGTCCAGATCCCGTGCATCGAGCGGAACGCGATCGCCTCGGTCAAGGCCATCACCGCCGCCCGGATGGCGATCCGCGGCGACGGCGTGCACTACGTCTCGCTCGACAAGGCGATCAAGACGATGCGCGAGACCGGGGCGGACATGAAGGACAAGTACAAGGAGACCGCCCGCGGCGGCCTGGCCGTCAACGTCATCGAGTGCTGACGCCCGGGCGCATTTGGTTGCCTGGCCGTGACAAGTTCCTGGTGCGGTTCGCCGCCTGGCCGTCGCCTTCTGGGCGCCGCTCGCGGCGGCCTGGATCCGCCAGCCACGCCCCACTGGTTACGCTGCTCCTCAGGGAGAAAGGACCGGCATGACACCCACCGCGCTGCTGCGCATGATCCTCTCGCAGGGCGACGCCCTGGACCGGATGGCCGGGCTCGACCTGGCCGAGCCCGCCGGGGTGCTGGCCGGGGCCGCCCGGATCATTCTGGTCGGCACCGGCACCAGCCAGCACGCGGCCGAGCTCGGCGCGATGATGCTGGAGGCGGCGGGCCGGGACGCGCGCTGGTATCCGGCGGCGACCTGGGCGCGGTGGAGTGGCAGCGCGCGGCCGGGGGACGCGCTGCTGGTGATCAGCCATACCGGGGAGACCGCCTACGCGGCCCGGGCGCGGGCCGACGCGCTGGCGGCCGGCGTCCCGGTGGTATCGATCACCGGCACCGGGCGCGCCTGGCCCGAGGCGATCGAGACCGTCCCGCCGGACGAGTCGCACACCTACACCGTGAGCTATACGGCCGCGCTGGCGGTGCTGGCCCGGCTGGGCCACGAGCTGGGGTCCCCCGACGGGTCACCCGGGCAGCTGGCGCAGGCCGCCGCCGCCGTCCGGCACGTGTGCGCCGAGCCCGGCATCGACGAGGTGGCCGTGCCCGCCCGCAGCCTGGCCATCGTCGGCGGCGGGCCGTGGGGGATCACCGCCCGGGAGGGCGCGCTGAAGATCCGGGAGGGGGCCCGGATGCTCGCGGAGGGCTTCGACACCGACCGGCTGCTGCACGGCGGCGCCGTCCCGCTGACCGCGGCCGACGGGCTGGTGGTGCTGGAGCCGGCGGCGGACCCCGACGGGCTCACCGCCGCGCTCGGCGCCGCCGCGCAGGCGGAACGGGTGCCGGTGGCGGTGCTGGCGGCCGCGGACGTGCCGGGAACCACGGACTCCGGCCCGCTGCCCCCGCTGCTGGCGCAGATCCCGATGACGGTGCGGCTGCAGTTGCTGGCCGAACGTTTTGCCCGCCTGCGCCGCCAGGATCCGGACGTGGCCATCACCGGCGAGTGGGACGCGCCCGCGCTGTGGCAGATGGGCGCGCCCGGGGCGGCCCCGTGATGAGGCCGGCCCCGGGCGGAGCGGTGGCTAGCTGACCGGGTCCAGTTCGCCGGCGGGCTCGCGCGCGGCGGCGGGCCCGGCCGCGACGGCCAGCTGGGCGTTGGCGCTGGGCTGGGCGGTGGGCTGAGCGGTGGCGGCCGGCGCGGTCGCCATGCGCAGCCGCGGCACGAACAGGGCGGCGACCGCCGCGGCAGCCACTGCCGCTGCGCCGACCCAGACCGCGGCGGACAGGCCGGAGACGAAAGCGGCTCCGCTCGTGTAGCCGCCGCGGGCCGAGAACACCGCGCCGAGCACGGCGATCCCGAACACCCCGCCGAGCTCGCGGATGGCGTTGTTCGCGCCGGAGGCGATGCCCTCCTGGTCACGGCGCACCGATCCCAGCACCACGTTGGCGACCGGCGCGAAGAACAGCGACATCCCGATCCCCGACACGACGAACGCGGGCACCAGCGTGGCGTAGGCGACCGTGGGGCTGATGACCGCCGCCAGCCAGCCCAGGCCGATCGCCTGCAGCGCCAGCCCGGTGGCGAGCAGTGGACGGCCGCCGATGCGGTCGGACAGCATGCCCGCGATGGGCGCGACCAGGACCGGCATGGCGGTCCAGGGCAGCGTGCGCAGCCCGGCCTGCAGCGGCGAGTAGCCCTGGACGACCTGCAGGAACTGCGCCAGCAGGAAGATCGAGCCGAACATCCCGAAGAACATCAGCAGCGAGGCGACGTTGGTCATGGTGAAGCCGCGGCTGCGGAACAGCCTCATCGGGAGCATCGGCTCGGGGGCCCGCAGCCCCCAGGCGACGAAGCCTGCCACCAGCAGGGCGCCGATGACCATGGGCGCCAGCACGGTCAGGCTGGTCCAGCCGTGGTCGTTGCCGCGCACCACGCCGAGCACGATCCCGAGCAGCCCCAGGCTGGCCAGGATGACGCCGGGCAGGTCCAGGCGGGTCGCCGAGCCGTAGCTCTCGGTCAGCCGCGTCCACGCAAACGGGAGCAACAGCACGCCGATCGGCACGTTCAGCCAGAAGATCCATTGCCAGGAGGCGCCCTCGACCACGGCGCCGCCGACCAGCGGCCCGATGGCGATGGCCAGGCCCCCCACCGCGCCCCACGCGCCGAGCGCCAGGCCACGCCGGGCCGGCGGCACCGCCGCCGACAGCAGGGTCAGCGTCAGCGGGATGACGATGGCGGCGCCCACCCCCTGGAACGCCCGGGCCGCGATCAGCCAGCCGATTCCCGGGGCCAGTGCGGCGGCGGCCGAGCCGGCCGTGAACACGCCGAGACCGATCACGAACATCCGCCGCCGCCCGTACCGGTCGCCGAGCGTGGCCCCGGTGAGTAGCAGCACAGCGAAGGTGAGGGTGTAGGCGTTGACGGTCCACTGCAGATCGGCGAGCGAGGCATGCAGGTGGTCACGGATCGATGGCAGCGCGGTGGTCACGACGAGGTTGTCGAGTGACCCCATGAACAGGGCCACCGAGGTGACCACGAAGGTCCACAGGATGCGTCGTCTGTCGGTCATCGCGTCTCTCCTGAAAGTGAGTAGTCACTAACTTGTGGGCCGAAAAAAAATTTGCGCGGGCCGGTGCGGCCGACGGGCCTCATTGCGAACACCACCGGGTCCATCGCTCGTCGACGGCCGGCAGATCCATCGCCGCCGCCACGTTCATGAGCATGCCCATGGCGAAGAACATCACGACCCGCTCGTAGGGCAGCCCGCTCAGCCGCTCGACAAGTGCCCACAGCTGCTTGAAGCCGGTGCGGGTCGCGTCCCGGATCTCCGGGTCGTCGCACGCCGCGTAGGCCTGCAACTGGAGCAGCAGCAATGTGCGGTCCTGGAGGAGCTGGCCGTAGGCATCGGCCATCGCCTCGAGTGCGTCCTCGCCCACCCGGTCGGCCGCCGCCGCCTCGAACGCGGCCGCCACCTGCCGGAAGCACCGGTCCACCAGCGCGAGGAAGAGTGCCTTCTTGGTCGGGAAGAGGCGGAACAGGTAGGGCTGGCTGATGCCGGCCCGGCGGGCCACGTCCTCGGTTGAGGTGCCGGCCAGCCCACGCGCGGCGAACTCGGTGACGGCCGCCGCGAGAACCGCCTCGCGGCGCTCGCTGGCCTTCATCCGCTGCCCGGTCTGCGTCATGGCAGCTAAGATAGTAATCACTCACTAACTTGTCAAGATGGCCCGAACCCGGCGTATCGGGCGGGTGGCGCGGCGCGCCACGCCCACCTTGCCCAAGCGCGCCACCAGGCGGGCCGAGGTGCCCTACCATCGCCAACTGGGCAGCAGTGAGCGGGGAGCATGAGCGGTGACGAGTTGTCGGCATGGGCATCCCGTCCCCGCAGGATCGGAGTTCTGCGAGACCTGCGGAGACGACGTCCGGCCTCGCTGCGGGCACGGGCATTGCAGCGGCGCGGGCGCTCAGTTCTGTGAAACGTGCGGGGAACTGCTGACCGCCTCGCGGGCTCAGCCCGGCGGCGAGGACGCCCCCGTGCTGGACTACAGCAGTGGTTCCTTCACCGACTTCATCCTGGGCGACCAGGCGGACCCGGCCGGGCCGGGCCCGCCGATCCCGGAGCACGTCGGCCCCGGCCCGGCCGGGCTGGCCGAACCAGCCGGGCCCGGGTCGCCCGGCCCAGCGGAGCCTGGCCCAGCGGAGCCTGGCCCAGTGCAGCCTGGCCTAGTGCAGCCTGGCCCAGTGCAGCCTGGCCCGGCGGATCCCGGCTCCCTCGGGCCCGGGCCCGGCCCGCCGGTGTCTGGCATACCGGAGCGGGACGGGCCGGCGCTGGACGGGCCGGTGCCGGACCAGCGGGTGCCGGACCAGTCGGTGCCGGATGTGCCGGCGGCAGTGGTCCCGGCCTCCGGTGACGCGTCGCTGATAGCGGGCCATGACGTGAACGAGGCGAAAGCCACCAGCACCAGGCCGATGGACCTGCCGGCGCCGGTCGGCCCGCCGCGCGGCGTGACCAGCACGCGGCCGATGGAATTGCCCCTGTTGTCGTTCAGCCCCGCGGGCGCCCCGGCCCGGTCCGAGGCGGTGCAGGCGGCGGAAGGCCTGCCCGAACCGTGGCGCGATGCCCATGCCGATGTGCTGGCCAGCCTGCCGCCGTACGGTGAGCGCGGCAGCCTTCCGGCGCAAGCGCGCCGCGGGCGCCGCCGCGCCCGTTCGCTGGCCCTGACGCTGGCGCTGGTCGTGCTGGCCGTCGGCGGCACGGCGGGCGCGCTCACGCTCCTGCACCATCGCGCTTCCGCGCCGCAGGCGAGCACACCGCCGCGGGCCGGCGCCTCGGGCTCGGCCAGCCCGGCGGGCTCGGCGCGGCCAACGGGCCGCCCGGCGCCAGCGCTCCCGGTCCGCGCCTCGGGATGGACCGCACCGGTCCCCATCGACCAGACGGCGCGCAGCGCCACCGATGCGATCATCACCGGGCTTTCCTGCCCGCGGATCACGCTCTGCTACGCGGTGGACAGCGCCGGCAACATTCTGTCGGCCACGTCCCGGTCCGCCGGTGCCAGGGGCGCCTGGCAGGTGGTCGCCACCGATCAGGGCAACGGCCTCGTCGCGATCTCCTGCCCCACCGCCGGGTTCTGCCTGGCGGTGGACAAGGCCGGCGACGCGATCACCCTGAGCAACGGCGGCTGGGGCAGCCCGGCCTATGTGGACGCACGAACCGGCACCTTTACCTCCGTGTCCTGCCCGCTGACCACCTTCTGCATGGCCGCCGACAGCGGCGGCAACGCGTTCGCCTACACCGCCGCGTCGAATACCTGGCAGCCCTTCACGGTGGACACCAGCGGCGGTGGCCTCGCCGGGGTGTCCTGCACCGGTCCCGACCACTGTGTGGCCGTCGACACCGGCGGTGGCGTCTACACCTACGACGGCAGTTCATGGAGCACCGCCGCCCCGGTGGACGTGGGCCATGCCTTCACCGCCGTGTCGTGCGCGAGCCCCTCGTTCTGCGCCGCGACGGACGATGGCGGCAACGGCGCGATCCTGGCGGGCGGCAGCTGGAAGGTGGCGGCGATGGGCACAACCGCCGGCGTGCTCGCCTGCCCGGTCGACGGGTTCTGCCTGGCGGCCAACGGATCAGGCGGCGTGATCGCTTACCATAACGGTGCCTGGTCGGCGGTGACCAGGATCGACGGGCAGCGGGTCATCGGCGCGCTGAGCTGCCCAGCCTCGACCGCCTGTACCGCCGCGGACCAGCAGGACAACGTCCTGTACTACGCGCCTCCGCCGTCCGGCTGACCCCGGAGCCCGATTCTCCGGTGGTGGATCTGCTGGGGCAGCCCGCCCG
Source organism: Streptosporangiaceae bacterium (assembly GCA_035473755.1). Classification (GTDB taxonomy): domain Bacteria; phylum Actinomycetota; class Actinomycetes; order Streptosporangiales; family Streptosporangiaceae; genus UBA9676. Next base: position 8,246 of record DATINY010000303.1, on the reverse strand, counting down.
CGCACATGGCCGGGCCCAGGTAAGTCACGGGACGCGGCTGATGAGAAACCGGGTCTGCCTGTGCGGCCCGGGTCCAGACGGAGCGAGGTCGGAGTGCAGGGACGTTCCATGATCCCCCTCGGTATGGGCAGAGACGGGGAGCGCGGCCCGGGGAGGCCCGCCGGCCTGGTCACCCGAGCCTCAGCAGCGGCCGGGGCCACGCCGCCCAGGGTGTGGCGGCGCGCCGGCGCCGGGCTGGTTCTGGCCGGTGCCGTGCTGCTGGCCGCGGGCTGCACCGGCACCGGCGCGCCCGCCGCGACGGCCCCGTCCCCGGCCTCGCCTGCCGCTCCGGCGGCACCGGCCGTCAGCCCGGCACAGCAAAAGGCGGCGGCCCACAGCTACCTGGCGATCGCCCGCCCGGCGAACCGGCGCCTCGAGACCGACTTCGACGGCCTCGATGATCACCGCGGCGATCTCCCCGCGGCCCGGGCCGACCTGCGGGACGCCGCGGCCACGGAGCGCCAGTTCGACCGGCGCCTGCTGGCGCTCAGGCTCCCAGCGGCAACCGAGACGGTGGCCCGCCTGCTGGTGACCGCCAACGAGGCCCGCGCCCGGCTCACCACGGCGGCAGCGGCCTGCACCTCCCTGAGCCACCTCCACCGGTACGAACCCCGGCTCACCGCGGCCAACCAGCCGGTGGAGGAAGCGGTCCGCGTGATCCGCAGCCAGCTGGGCCTGCCGCCCCCCGAGACCAGCTAGCGCCGGGCCACGCCCGGCCATGAACCCGCGCAGGCTCCGGCACGTTCACAAGGACGTGCGCGCCTGGGATGCGCGCCAGCCCGGCGACCGGAACTGACAGCTGCGGGAGGAACCTCGGCGTGAGCACGGCCACCGAATCGGGCGGCGGCACGGTCCCGGGCGAGATATCCGCGCGGGTAAGCAGGCGGCTGTACCTGCCGACGGTCGTCATGGCGGCCATCACCGCCTGGCTGAGCTGGCGCGGCTGGACCGCGCTGGAGGATTTTGGCCCCGCCCGGTCCATCAGCGCGGGCCGGTTCCAGCTGATCGGGCCGGTCGTGATCGGGTTTGTGCTGGTGGTCTTCTCCATTGAGCAGCTGTGGCCGGCGGAGCGGCGGCCGCTGCTCGCCCGCGGTCACCTGCTCGACCTTGGTTATCTGGTGTTCTACGCCGTGCTGGTGGTCCCGCTGGTCGTGCTGATCGGGGCCGGTTTCGCTGACCTGTTGGCCGACGCCGCCCCGTGGCTGGTGCTGCCCCGCGTGCCGGCCGTACCCGGCTGGTGCTTCGTCGTGCTCGCCGTACTCGGCATCGACGCCGTGGACTGGCTGGCCCATTTCGGCAATCACAAGATCATTGCTCTGTGGCGCCTGCATGCGGTGCATCACTCGCAGGAGGAGCTGAGCATCCTCACTACCTACCGGGCGCACCCACTGGTGCATGTCACCTTCCTCATCTCGGCGATCCCGATCCTCGCCGTCGAGTCCAACACCGCCACCCCGGCCGCGGTGCTGACCGCGTACGCGTGCCTGGGAGCCCTGCCGCACGCCAACGTCCGCTGGAGCTACGGCAAGCTGGGGCGGATCATGATCAGCCCCGCCTACCACCGCATCCATCACGCGGCGACCGGCCGGCTGGACATCAACCTGGGCACCGTCTTCACGTTCTGGGACATGCTGTCGCGCCGGGCCGTCTTCCCGCAGCGTGGCGGCGCTCCCGGCGTGACCGGACTGGCCGGGCGGCCGGTTCCGGTCGAGCAGTCCGGCGCGCGTCCCCGCCTGGCCCGCACGATCGTGAGCCAGCTGGCCGAGCCCTTCACCTCGATCAGGACGGAGTCCCGATGACCACCACCCGTAACACTCAGGGGCAGCATGCCCGCCCGCGTACCAGCGGCGCGCTCTGGCTGCTCTATCTGTGCGACGCCGGGCTGCTCGTGGCCTCCGGGCTCATTCATCTGCACCTGTGGGACATCGCCTACCGGCACGTCAAGACGCTGGACGTGCTGTTCCTCGTCCAGGTGGCGGCGTGCCTGCTGGCGGCGATCGCCCTGCTGGCGTTCCGGCGCCTCATCATCGTGCTGGGCGCCGCGGCGCTGATGGCGGGCACGATCGTCGGCTTCATCCTGGCCCGCTCCGTGGGCATCTTCGGGTTCCACCTCACCTTCAGCTCCGGGCTCGCCTACACGGTGCTGGCGGTTGAGGCCGTCGCGGTCATCCTGCTCGGCATCACCGCCCTGCTGATGCCGGGCCCCGCCCGGTCCGCCGCCTGAGTCCCCAATCCCGGCGCCCGCTCGTCCGCCGGGAGATACTGGCCAGATGAGCGAGGGACTGGTGGTGCCGGCGCTGGCCGCCGGGCCGTTCAGGCTCCGGCCGTTCGTGCTGGCCGACCTGGATGTGGTGCGCGAGGCAGCCCGGGATCCATACATCCCGCTCATTACCACCGTGCCGGCGGAGTTCACCGACACCGAGGGACGCCGGTACATCGAGCGGCAGTGGGACCGCGCCCGGCGCGGGTCGGGCTACTCGTTCGCGATCGCGGACGCCGCCACCGGGCGCGCGGTCGGCAGTATCGGGCTCTGGCTGCACGACATCGGCGCCGGGCGTGCCTCCGTCGGTTACTGGGTCGCCGGGCCGGCCCGCGGACGCGGTGCCTCCAGGCACGCGCTCAGGACGCTCACCTTCTGGGCGCTGGGCGTCCTCGGCATCCCGCGCCTGGAGCTGTATGTGGAGTCGTGGAACGAGGCGTCGATCCGGGTCGCCGAGCAAGCCGGGTTCCGGCCGGAGGGCCTGTTGCGCAGCTGGCAGGAGGTCGGCGGGGAGCGCAAGGACATGCTCATGTACTCGCTGCTGCGCAGCGACCTCCCGGAGGCCTAAGGCATGCCCTAGGCGGTCCGCAGGCGTGACCAGGCGTCGATGCCGACGGCGATCAGCAGGATCGTGCCGAGGGTGATCTGCTCGTAGAGCGGGTTCAGGCCCAGCAGGTCGAAACCGTTGCCAATCAGGGCGATGAACAGCACGCCAACGACCGTGCGCCAGATGCCACCCTCCCCGCCGAGGATGCTCGTCCCGCCGACCACGATGCCCGCCAGCACCGTGAAGGTGAGGGCCGTCTCGCCGTTGGAGGCCTGCGCGCTCAGCACCCGTGAGGTGTCGATCAGCCCGCCGAGCGCGGCCGCGCCGCCGCTGAGGATGAAGGTGACGACCTTGATGAGCTGAACGCGGACCCCGGCCAGCCTGGCTGCCTCGGCGTTGCCGCCTGCCGCATACATGTACCGGCCGGCCGTCGTCCGGGCCAGCACGATGGTGAGCAGGACGACGGCTATCACCATGATCCAGGTGGAGGTGTTCACCGACAGGAAGGAGGTGCGCGCCAGGTCGCCGAAGGACGGATGGCTGTACAGGATGATCAGATTGCCGCCGGTGACCAGGCTGGCCAGGCCGGCCACCACGAACGACATCGCGAGCGTGGCGATCAGCGAGTTGATCCGGAAGAACGTGGTGACCACGCCGTTCACGAGCCCGACGACGAGCCCGACGGCCAGCCCGGCCAGGATCGCCACCGCCGGCGGGGCCGACAGCGCGAGGTGGGCGGCGGTGACGCCGGCGAGCGCGTAGATCGCGCCCACCGAAAGGTCGATCCCACCCGTCACCAGGACAAGGGTGCCCGCCGCGGCGATGATCAGCGTGGAGGCCTGCTGGTCCAGGATGTCGAGCAGGTTGACCTTGGTGAAGAACGGCCCGCTGGCCACCGACAGCACCACGAACAGGATCAGGAACGGGAAGACGATGGCGGCCCGGCGCAGCCGCGCGGGCAGGTCAGCAGGCGGCCGGATGCGACCGGCGCCGGCCGGCCTCCGGGTCCCCTCCGGGGCATCGGCCCCGGGAGGCCGCCCCGGGGCACCGTCGGCGTCGCCGGCCGGGGGGGACAGCGGCTCAGCCGGGCCGCCCGCGCCCGTGACGTCTGGCTGGCTCATGATGCCCCTCTTTCGGCGGTGTCGAAGGCCGCCCCGAGAATGGCCGCCTCGGTCAGGTCGCCGCCGCTGAGCTCGGCGGTGATCTTGCCCCGGCGCATCACCAGCACGCGATGCGCCAGGCCGAGGATCTCTTCCATGTCAGAAGAGATCAGCAGCACGCCAAGGCCGTCGGCGGCCAGCGAGGTCAGCAGGTCATAAATGGCGCGCTTGGCGCCTACGTCCACGCCCCGCGTCGGCTCGTCCGCGACGAGCACGCGGGGAGCGCACAGCAACATCCGGGCGAAGAGCACCTTCTGCTGGTTGCCCCCGGACAGCGTGCTGACCGGCGCGGCCTGGCTCGGGGCGCGCACATCGACCTTCCCCAGCATCCGCCCCACGGCACCGCGCTCGTCCCGGCCACGCACGAACCCGAGACGGCTGAACTGCCCCAGGCTGGCCAGGCTGACGTTTTCCGTCACCGAGCGCCCGGGGAAGAGGCCCTGCTCCTGGCGAGACTCCGGGATCATCGCGAGCCCGGCGGCCAGGGCACCCCGGATGGATCCCTGCCGTCGCAGGCGGCCGGGCGCGCCCGCTGGACCGCTGGCGAGCTCGCGCCCACCGGCGACGCTGACGGTTCCCGCCGCGATCGGGCTGGCCCCCTGCACCGCGCGGGCGAGTTCGGTGCGGCCCGCGCCGACCAGGCCGGCCAGCCCGACGATCTCGCCTGCCCGCACCTCCAGCGAGACGTTGTTCACCCCGGCCGCGGACAGGCCGGCGACGGAGAGCACCACCGGTGCTTCGCCCCCGGCCGGTCGCTTGGCCGGGAATGCGGCGCCCAGCGACCGGCCGAGCATGGCGCTCAGCAAGGATTGTTCGGTCTCGCCGGCCGCGTGGCCCGTGCGGACAACGCGGCCGTCGCGAAGAATGGTCACCTCCCGCGCGAGGTCAAGTACCTCCCGCAGGAAATGCGAGACCAGGACGATCGTCGTACCCGACCCCGCGAGCCGGCGGATGATCTCGTGCAGCCTGACCGCGTCCGGACGGGACAAGGCGGCCGTGGGCTCGTCCATGACGATCATCCCGGCATCGCGCGACAGTGCCCGCAGGATCTCGACCTTCTGCTGGTCGGCGGTCCGCAGCCGGCCGGCGGGAGTGTCACCGTCGAGCTCGAAGCCCACTGAGCCGGCGAGTTCGGCGTAGCGGCGCCGCAGCGCGGCCCGGCGCACGAAGCCGGCCCGGCGCGGCTCGGTGCCGAGGAACACGTTCTCCGCGACCGACAGCGCGGGCACGAGCGACAGTTCCTGGGCGATGAGCACGATCCCGCGCGCGATCGCCTCCCGGGGGGAGTGGAAGCGCACCGGCTCGCCGCCGAGCAGCATCTCCCCGTGATCGGGAGGCATGACCCCGGAAACGATCTTCCCTAGGGTGGACTTGCCCGCGCCGTTCTCCCCGACGAGGGCGTGGATCGACCCCCGGGCGATCTGGAGGCTGACCGCCTCCAGGGCGCGCGCCGCGCCGAACGACTTGCTGACGTCCCTCAGCTCGACGTGCGCACCCTGGAGGTCTGGATGGTCAGGCACCTCAGCCGGGCCACTCGGCGGTGAACTGGCTCGCGTTCGCCTTCGTGACCACACCGCCACCCGGCAGGCCAGCGACCGGGTCGATGCCGCCGCTGCTCTTACCGTTCCGCAGGGCCTTGATCATTGCGACCACGGCCAGCCGGCCCTCGCTCGCCGGTGCCTGGGCGACATCTCCGTACCAGGCACCGGACGCGACGCCTTGCAGCGCGGCGGCGCTCGCGCCATAGCCGACGAGGATGACCTTGCCGGTCTTGTGCGCGGCGGCGAGAGCCTGGGCGCCGCCCTCGATGCCCTGGTCAGAGCCCACTATCAGGTTCAGGCTGGGGTTGGCCTGCAGCATGTTCTGCACGGCCGTCAGCCCGACGGTCGGGCTGAAGAAGCTCTGGCCCTGGGCGGCGACGGTGACGGATGGGTCGGCGGCGATCGCCTTGGCGAACGCGCCATGGATCGCAACGTCCAGCGCGGACGCCTTGATGTCGTACAGGTAGCCCACCTTGCATGGGTTCAGGTTGCTGGCCTTGCAGGCCTGGACCACGAGGTTGCCGAGCTTGGTGCCGATCTCGGTCGGCACGAACGTCACGTTCGCCGACAGCCCGGCGACCTGCGGCTTGTCGGTGGACAGGTTGGGGCCGAGGATCTGGTCCATGTTGACGACCTTGATCCCCTTGCCGATGGCCTGCTTGACCAGGCCTGTCAGGCCGGTACCGAAGATCGGCTGGACGATGATGCCCTGGTACTGACCGGAGTTGATCGCGTCCTGCAGCTGCGAGTACTGGGTCTGAGGGTTGTTGTTCGCGTCGAACACCTTCAGCGTCGCGTGGTTGTCAGCGGCCACCGCCTGCGCGGCGGCGAGCATCGGGGCGTCGTAGCTGTTCTCCACGGCGAAGGAGAGATACGCGATGCTCAGGGGCTTGGACGAGGTCGAGGTCGAGGTCGGGGCCGTGCCGCTGGAGCTGCAGGCGTCTAGCGCGAGGGCCGCGGCGGCCGTTGCCGCCAGGGCGATGCTGCGGAGCAAGCTCCGCGACCTGGATGGGATGGGACGCACAGCTAGACTCCTTTGTGCTTACTCACTGGATGGTGGGTGGGTGTTGTGCCGGTGAGTCGGGTGGCCGCCCGGCTCACCGGTTCTGTTTCTGGTCTGTCCTCCCTCAGGGGGTCAAGACGGCACGGCGGTGGGGGGCCTGGCCGCAGCGGGACCAGCCCTCCGCGGCGCGGTCCAGGGGCAGGGTTTCCCGGTCGGCGGTGATCCGGCCGTCCGCCGCGTGCGCCAGGATCTCGGCCAGGGCGGCGGTCTTCTGCTCATCGGTGAGCGCGTTATTGGTGTAGCCGAGCACGGAAAGCACCCGGCTCCGCAGGATGGCTGAGCTGAAACCGGCCATGGCACCCGCGGAGGAACCGAGGTTGACCAGCCGCCCGTTCGGCGACAGCACCCGCAGGGCGGCCTCGGCAGGCACTCCCCAGACCGGGTCGAGCACCAGGTCAACCCGGTCGCCGACGGCCCGCGCCAGCTGCTCGGCGACCGCGTCGACGTCCTCGCCGGACAGGTCGGCGACCGCGTCCGCGCCGAGTTCGCCGGCCCGGGCCCGGCCGTGCGGGTCGCGGCACGCGGCCACCACCCGGCCGGCCCCGAGCAGGCGGGCCGCCTGCACGGCCACCTGGCCGACGTTGCCGCTGGCGCCCAGGACGAGCACGTGCTCGCCCGGCTGCAGCTGCCCGCGCCAGGACAGAGCCATCCAGGCGGCGACCGCAGATAGCCCCAGGGCCGCGGCGAGATCGTCGCTGACGCCGTCCGGCAGCGCCAGCAGGGCCGTCTCGGGCACCACGCAGAACTCGGCCAGCGAGCCGTCGCCCGGCGCCATGCCCGCGCTGCAGCTGAACCAGACGCGCTGGCCGGCCGGGACGCCGTCGGCTTCGGCGACGGTGCCGACCCCCTGCGTCCCGGGCACGTACGGCAGCGAGGGCGCGCCAAAATACGAGGTCCCGGAGGCACAGAGCAGGTCGAGCGGGTTGACCGGGGCCGCGGAGACCCGGATCAGCGCCTGGCCCGGCCCGCGCCCCGGCACGGGATGCGGGCCGGGCCGCGGCGGCTCACCGTGGCGCTGGAGGACTGCTGCGCGCATGGTGCGGGCGCCACCCTCACCGCTTGGTGCTGCTCCGGGGCTGGCCATCGCCGGCATCATGACGCCGTCTTCGCGGCACCGATCCTCATGAGACTGGGTCCTGGTCCTCGGTGTAGGTGTAGGTGTAGGGGTTCTCCAGGACCCTGGCCTCCGGGATCTCCGGGTGCATGCCCTCGTTCCAGGCGTCGGGGCCCAGCTCGCCCTGGAGGTAGTCGACCGTCTGCTCGATCACCTGCCGTGCCTGGCCGAGGTCGGTGTCCACCAGGCGGTGGTCGTGCTTGACCACCCGGCCGTTCACGACCACCGTATGCACGTCGCCCCGCCCCGCCTGGAAGACGACGTGGCCGTATGGGTGGAGCAGCGGGAACATCACAGGCGAGGCGTCGTTCTTGATCAGCACGACGTCCGCCTTCTTGCCCGGCTCCAGGCTCCCGGTCAGCGAGTCCATGCCCAGGGCCTTCGCCCCGCCCCGGGTGGCCCAGTCGACCACCTGCTCGGCGCGCAGGAAGTGGTGGGTCACGGTCTCGTCCCGGCCGTGGGCCTCCAGGTGCTCGCGGACCCGGTCCGCGCTCAGTGTGGCCCGCATGGCGGAGAACAGGT
>DATINY010000302.1:0-1897 GCA_035473755.1 Streptosporangiaceae bacterium | reverse complement strand
CCCGCCCGCCGGGGCAGGGCGACGATCGAGATCACCGCCTCGTCCAGGCGGCGTATGCGCAGCGACGCCTCCCACAGGCCACCGGCCCCCTCGACCGGCCACAGCCGCGGCTGCACACCGGCGGCCAGCGTGACCTCGTCGGCGGTGCCCTGCCACAGCACGTGCAGGATGTCATCCTCGGCCCAGGCCACCAGCGGCGTCTCACCGAGCCGGGCGCGCAGCGCGGCGGGATCGCGTTGCCGCCACACGCGCACCATGTCCTCGCCGCCGGGCAGGCCGGCGGAGTACTGGGCGGCGGCGCGGCTCCGGCTGCCGGGCAGCACCGCCCGCCAGCGTTCCGCGAGTGTTTCCCGGCCGGCCGCGGCCCGCTCGGCGTCGGTGACGGACGGATCGCCGCAGGGGATCTCCTCGCCGTGCTGGACATAGGTCCAGACGGCGAGCCGATCCCGGGCGGGCGGGCCGTCCATATGACGAATGTAGTTTGTCGATGGCCGGCGTAATCGCCTTGGCCGGACGGTGGCGCATGGCCGACACTGGTCTCATGCTTGCCCGGATAAGAGGCTGGTTCGACGGCGCCGGCTGGTTCCCCGGCCTAGCGGCGGCGCTGTTCGTGTTCGCCCTGCTCGCCGTGCTGCTGGAGCTTCAGTCGACCGATTCCGTGCGCTGGACGGGCCAGCGCGTGACCGGGACCGAGATCGGCGGGATCGTCAGCTACCGGTGGGACGGCCAGACCTACTCGCTCAGCGCGCAGGGATATGGGTCCCAGAAGGCCATAGGCGTCGTCCTCGACCCCGCCGACCCCTCCAACGCCGTCATCGACAACACGTTCCCCCGGGTGATCGAGGGCACGCTCGTGGCCGTGCCGGTGGCCGCCGGCGTGGCGCTGCTCGCGGTCGGCCTGACCCGCCGGCGGCGGTGGGAGCGACGACAGCTGCGCAAGGCGCCCGAGACCGGCCAGGTCCTGGACCAGGAGTTTGTCTCCCGGCATCTGCGTGAGCTGCGGCACGGCGACCGCGGCGGCGACTAGGGCGTGTCCTAGGCCGGGTCCCTGGCCAGCGCCGCGCCGATGCGCCGGAGCTGGCTGGTGGCCCCGCCGAGCGCGAACTCGGCCCGCTTGGCGGCGGTGAAGTAGCGGTGCAGCGGGTAGTCCATGTCGATGCCCACGCCGCCATGCACGTGCACCGCGGTATGAGCGACGCGGTGGCCCGCGTCGGCGGCCCAGAACTTGGCCGTGGCGACCTCGGTGGCGCAGGGCAGGCCGGCCGCCAGCCGCCAGGCCGCCTGCCACATCGTGAGCCGGACCGCTTCCACATCGATGTAGGCGTCGGCCAGCCGCTGGGTGACGGCCTGGAAGCTGCCGATCGGACGGCCGAACTGCACCCGGTCCCGCGCGTACGCCGACGTCAGCTCCAGCGCGCGCTCCACCACCCCCAGCTGCAGCGCGCACAGCGCGACGGTGCCGTGCGCGACCAGCCATTCGGTGATGCCCAGGCCCGCCGCGGGGTCGCCGAGCACCCGGTCGTCGCCCAGCCGGGCGCCGCGCAGCGTGACCCGCCCCGCGCTGCCGCCGCCGGTGATCTGCTGCCGCTCCATGGTGACGCCCGCATCGCCCGGGGCGACGAGGAATACGACGGCCCCGTCGGCCGTCGCGGCCGGCACCAGCAGCAGGGCGGCCAGCGGGGCGGCGAACACGGCGGTCTTCACGCCGGACAGCAGCCAGCCCCCACCCGCTTCCCCATCCCCCCTCACTCGTTCGGCGCCGGCCGACGGCACCCGCGGGTCGTCGCCGTCCTCCTCGGGCAGGGCGGCGGTCAGGATGAGCTCGCCGCGCCCGGCGGGCGCCGCCCACCGGCGCTGCTGGTCCGGGGTGCCGAAGGCGGCCAGCGCGCCCGCGCCG
>DATINY010000301.1:0-11435 GCA_035473755.1 Streptosporangiaceae bacterium | reverse complement strand
CCGCGGGTGAGCGGTTCAGCGTCATATCCCGCCTGTTCAACCGCCTCGATCAGCAGTTCCACCGGAATCGACGCGGGCGCGGTGACCGTGGCCCGCTCGGTCGCGAAATTCACTGTCGCGTGGACGCCGTCAATCGCGTTGAGGGTCTTCTCGACCCGGGCCGCGCATGCCGCGCAGGTCATCCCCTGGACCGAGAGGTCGACCTCCTGGGGCGTGGATGACGCCTGACCCGTGACCGCCGCCGATGACACCTGACGCCCGTCCTCCAGCTCAGACCGGCCAGCGGTCCCCGCAGGGCGCCGCTGACCCCACCACACGAGGCGGGGCTGGCGGGTCCAGCTGCTGGCATTAGCGAAGCACCGGCCGGTGCCGCCGCACCGGAAATCTATCCATCACAGAAAGCCCTTGCAACACAGAAGGATCAAAAATAGGACACGGTTATCCCTCGCCAATACCCCGCCCGGGTTTAAGTCATACCACCGGGGGGTTTGAGCAATACCCAGACAGGGTTCCCGAATACCATACCAAGGTTGCTGGAATGCCTTTTGACGCTTGCGTGAGCTGCGGTCGGCCTATTAGCCTCGTGACCGTCATGCGCTGCGATGGAGCCCCGGCCTCACGGTGGATACCAACATGAGCGGGCCGTCCTGGCTGGCGGGGGCTTTCGCGGCCGTCATGATCCTGACCGCGGCCTATTCAGCGGGCCGGCTGGCCTTTTCCCGGCTGCGGGGACGGGCAACCGAGTTCGATGCCGACGCATTGCACGCCGTCATGGGTGCCGCGATGGCAGGAATGCTCGTGCCGCGCCTGAACGTGCTGCCGGGCAGCGCGTGGATGGCCGTTTTCGCCATCGGGGCGGCATGGTTTGGGTGGCACGCCGTGCGCGCCCGGGGCGCCCGCACCTCCGGCGGTTCGCTGGGCCGCTTCCCCGTGCCGCATCTGATCGAATGCGTCGCGATGCTCTACATGCTCCTGCCGTTGCATGGCTCGCGCCCCGGGTACGGGGGGGCGGGGATGGCGATGGCCGGCATGGCCGCATCGGCGCCCCCCGCGGGTAGTTTCCCGGCACTCGCGGTTGTCCTGGCCTTGTTCATGCTCGGCTACATCGTGTGGACCACCGACCGGCTGGCAGCCCTGGCGCGGGCCAGGACCACCCCGGCGCTGGCCCGGACGGGGGTGCCTCCCCGCGACGCCAATGGCGCCGCCAGCACGCCAGCCGGCGGCGGGACCCAGCACGGGAGCCAGGCTGGCGGGGCAGTGCTCGCTCCCGCGCTCGCCACGTGCGGCAAGCTCGCGATGAGCATCACCATGGGCTACATGCTCATCCTCATGCTTTAGCCATGGGCTGTGCGGACGTCCCGTGGCGGTGGCGGTTCACGCAAATGTCAGGCCGGTCGTTAACAGTCGCATGCGAGAACCACGATCGCTGTGCCGGCCGGATCGGCATGACTGATCGAGATGCCTACACCAGTGGTTCCGAGCATGGCAACTATGTCAGTGCTCCCAGCGTTCTTACCAGCGTAGAGAATGCGCCAGCCCCTGCCCTTGAGCGCAGTTTTGTAAAAGCTGGCCACCTTGCTCATCGAGGCGATCGTGGTCAGCTGGAAGTGTCCAGCGGCTTCGCTGACGACCATCGACGGCTGGTAGTGGGGCAGCGCGTCCACTGCCTTGTCGCCCGGCGTGGCCGCGAGGGCCGCTGCGGTGCTTACCGCCGCCGATGGCCTGGCTGAGCTGTGAGAATGGGCGGGGATGGCCGGGTTTCCCCCGCTGGCGCTGCACGCAGCCGTCCCGGCCGCCAGCGTCAGGGCCAGGGCCGCCCAGATCCAGATCTTGGCCACCGTCATGCCCCCTTGTGATCAGCGGGCCGCATAGCGGAACCCACCTCACTAGGCCGATCGTAGAGACCCACGATGGGAAGGAGCAAGCTATAAATCACGCCAGGCGGCGTCCGGTCAGACGCCGGCCGGAATGATTCCCCGGTACCACGCGATTCCACCGCGGCGCGGCCCCGGTACAGATGCCGGCCAGCAGGCCGAGCGCTGCGTACGTGCGTGCTCTAAGCTCCAGAGCCGACGGGTCCCGCCGTGCCGGATCAGGTGGCGGGATCCGCGTCCGGCCGGGACGTCTGGGCCGTTACCGGCTCGGGCGCTGCGGGCGTCTCCACCGGCGCCGATACGGCCGGCAGCAGCACCTCGAACACCGAGCCCTGGCCGAGTGTGCTGCTGGCGCGGGCCGAGCCGTGGTGGGCCTCCGCGATCGCCTGGACGACGGCCAGGCCGAGCCCGAACCCACCGGCCTCGCGGGTCCGCCGCGGGTCGGCCCGGGCGAACCGGTGGAAGATCCGCTCCAGGTCCGCCGCCGGGATGCCGCTGCCCGAGTCCGCGACCGACAAGATCACATGCCCGTTCTCTCGGCGCGCGCCGAGCTCGATGAGGTCGTCGGCGGCGGTGTGCGCGATGGCGTTCTCGAGCAGTGCGTCAAGCGCGATCCCCAGCCGGTCGCGGTCCACCAGGCCGGCCGCGTCCGCCGTGGCGGTCAGCCGCCACCGGCGGGGGGCGTGGCCCCACCGGTCGAGCGCGTCGACCGCCACCGACTCCAGCGCGACCGGCTCAAGGTGGAGGAAGTCCGGGCTGCCCGCCGAGGCCAGCAGCAGCATCCGGGTGGCCAGCCGCCGCAGCCGCATCAGCTCGTCGGTGACCACATGGGCGTCCTCGGCGACCTCGCTGCTGGTGACCGCGCGCTCGATCAGCTCCGCGTGCCCCAGCGCCACCGTGATCGGCGTGCCAAGCTCGTGGGAGGCGTCCTGCAGGAACCGCCGCTGCTGCTTGAGCAGCCGCAGGTTCTCCTGTGAGACCCGCTGCACCTCCTCCATGGCCGCCAGCCGTTCGTCGGTCGCCGCCAGCCGCCGGCGGCCATGCCAGACCATGACCAGGAACATCAGCGCGATCAGCGGGACTTCGGCGAGGTAGTCGGCGTCCTGCTTGCCCTTGAGGACCTGCACGGCGATGATGCCGCCGGTCGCCAGGGTCACGGCGGCCAGGGTCAGGATCGTGGGCTGGAGCCGCCACAGCCGGAAGCCGTAGATCACGGTCAGGCTCACCCAGATGGCCAGGAACGGGACGGTCTGCCAGGTGGGGAGCAGCCGCATGGCGGCCAGGTTGAGCCCGACGAACCCGACCCAGGCGATGTCCACCCAGGACAGGTGGGGCCACTGCAGGATCCGGCGGGATGCCGGGGCGGCATCACCGGGCCGCGGGCCGCCGGGCTGGGCACCCCCGGATCCGGGATCGGCGGTCCCAGGGCCGGCGGATGCGGGGACGGCGCCGGTGCGGCCGGCCGGGGGATCGCCGTTAGCGGGACCGGCCCCGGGGGAGGGGGCGATGGCGGAGCGGGCAACGGGTGCCGCCCGCCAGCTCAGCGGCACACGCCTGGTCAGGCGCTGCGTGGACACAATCTCTCCCCACCTGAAACACGGGCGCGGGCACACAGCGCTTACCGCGCTCCCGCCCGCACCAGCGTAACTTCCGGCGGCCTGCTCAGGCCGCCTTTAAGCCTCTCGCTCCAGCGGATGCGAGTCAACGCCCGAAACGAGTCCCCGGCGAGGGAACCCCCGCCTTGTCAGATGACCTCTGGCTGCCTCAGTTCGCCGGGGCGGGCGGCAGCGGGGGCATCGCGGCCGGGGTCTTGGGGGCCAGGAGCTTCGTCACATCAAGCTTGGTGCCGACCATCTGCTTCAGCATGAAGTCGTGATTGAGGTCGAGAATAGCGCGGGTTTCGGCGGCGATCACCGCGTTCCGGCTGAGGCTGAGCTCGTTGTCCTGCTGTTGCTCACCCGACAGGGACCAGTTAGTGGAGCCCTTCACGGTGTACACGCCGTCGATGATCACGATTTTCAGGTGCGAGATGGCGTTGTGCACCGAGCTGGTGCCGATGGCGATGCTGTTGCCGAAGGCGTCGTTGCCCCAGCTAGCCAGGATCTGCTTCTCGTGCGCGCCGCTGGCTTGGCTGCGGTCCAGGCTCATCTGCACGTAGACCTTCTCGTCGGCGAGCTTGCCCTGGATGATCTTGTTGAGCTCGTCGTCGTCGTAGCCGAACATGTTGACCACGATGGAGTGCTGTGCGCTGCCCAGCACCGCCACCAGCAGGCCGTGGACGTTGTCCCGGGGAGCGAAGAACGTTCTTTCGTCGTCGGGATAGCCGTCCAGGAAGCGGCCTTCGGCCTTGTACTGTGCGAGACCGTCCCATGCGAATGGCGTGTCGGTCATGGTTCCCCCCTTGTTCCTCACATGCTGCGTGCGCGAGCGTGCCAGTGCACCTCCAGGTTGTGGACCAGCGCCGGGCTCAGATGGCAGCTCGCCTGATCAAGAGCGTACGTCGCCATGTACTCGCGGAAAAGGTCAAGCGGCTCCTGGCCGGCCCGCAGGGCGCGCCGGTTGGCGGTCGCGTTGGCGAGCCCGGAGTCGGTCAGGGCCGCGACCCGCGCCTCGATCGCCCGGTCCATCTCCCCGGATTCCACCACCTCGTCACACAGGAGCGCCGCATCCGGGTCACCGGCGGTCCATTCCCGGCCCGACAGGATCGCCTGACGGGCGGCCCGGTCCCCGACGAACCGGGGCAGGCGCAGGTTGGACGCACCCGGGATGATCCCTTCCTTGCGGGCGGGCAGGAACAGGCGCGATCCGCGGGTGGCGATCACGTGGTCGACGACGTGCAGGAGCTGGCAGGCCCCGCCGATCGCGAAGCATTCCACCGCCGCCACCCACAGCTTCTCGGTCCCGCCGGCCGGTGCGGCGCCGTCCGCCCAGGCGCCCAGGTCCGGCGGGGCGGGAGCGAGGCCGCGGTAGATCTTGTTGACGTAGCCGAGGTCCCGCAGCAGGTAGAAGAGGAAGTCGATGCGCCCGTGGTAGAGGTGGGTGAGGTTGATGCCGGCCCCGAAGACCCGCATGTCGCGGTAGCGCGGGTGCTGCGTCACGCCGCCGCGGAACACCCCGACCTCGATGGCCGGGTCGAGCAGGATCAGGTCAATGCCGCACTCGGTCGCGGCGAGCGTCGTCTCGTCTTCGGCGTTGAGATGCCGCGGGTTGCTCAGCTCCAGGACGCCCGCCCGTCCCCGGCGCGTCACGCGGACGGGCCCGAGGTCGGCTGTGCCGCGGTCCCGCAGTTCCCCGAGGTGCTCGAACGCCGCGGCGGTGGGCTGGAGCATCGCGCCGATCAGGTGCCGGCCGGGCCCCGGCAGCGCGAGGACGTGCGAGATCAGCAGGCCGTGGGCAAACTCGATGCCCTCCTTGTCCGGTAGCGCCCGCCCGCGCTCGGCGTCCATCTCAGCGGGGGAGGGCACCAGGCCAGGGACCAGCGCGGCGGCCTGGGCGACGAGCTCGCCGAGCCTGAGTGGCCTGGTGCGGCCCGCGGTGAGCGCGTCGTAGAGAGCTGCCGTGTGCGAGCGCAGGAAATGCTCGCGGGCACCGTTCATGATCCCGCCGATCGCCTCCCGCGCGGCCCGCTCGTCGGCGGTGCAGGCGGCCGGTGCGGGCAGGCGCCGGGTGAGGGCCTGGCCGCGGCCGAGGAAGACGCTGACCGCCCCGGCCGCGGCCGGGAAGGAGTCCTGCGGGCCCGGTGCCGATGCCGACCAGTCCGCCACCTCGCCCGCGGGAAGCCCGGCCCGGGCCAGGACCGCCGCCGGAAGGCGGGCTGTGGTCATCCGGCCATCACCGCCGTCACGCTCCCGCCTTCCCGCCGGCATTTCCCTGCCGGGCTCCGGTGACGGGCGGCGCCGGGACGGCCGGCGGCCCGCCATTCGCATCATGCCATCGCCGGGACCGGGCCAGGGCAGCCCTTCGGCGGCGGTGGTCAGTGAGATGTCAGCGCACCGTCAGTTTTCCTTCAGTTTTTCCTCAGATTCATTTTTATCCTCGATATCTGTACAGCACGGGGAGCCACGTCCAGGACGCAGTCAGGGCCGCTGTCATCATGTGCGGCCGGAGCCGGAGCGCCGCAAACGTATCCGCCGTGGGGCAGTGCCGGGCAGGCCGGCGGATAGCGAGATTGGGGCAGTCAGGTGCTGGCAACTTGCGTGGACGATTCCACTGGTCCTCACACATGGCCCTGGGCGGGCAAATCGTCCCGGGTCCGGCAGCAGCTGACGCTGGCCGCGACCGCGCAGGCGCCCGGGCTGGCGCGGCAGGCCACCCACGAGGCACTGGCCGCGTGGCGGGTGGCCCACCTGGAGGAGACGGCGGTGCTGCTCGTCTCCGAGCTGGTGACCAACGCGGTACGGCACGCCAGTACGGGCGGGTCCGCGCTGGTCCTGCGGCTCGAGGCCGCGGGAGGCTGGCTGCGGATCGAGGTCCACGACGCCGACCCGCGCATGCCGCAGCCGCGCACGCCGGACATGCTCGACGGCTCGGGCTTCGGGTTCGTGCTCCTCGAGGCCCTGGCCGACAAGTGGGGGGTCCGCGAGTCCACGATCGGCAAGGCCGTGTGGGCGGAGCTGGACACGCGGCAGGGCGGCAAGCCGGAGGCCTGAGCCGGCCCGCGCCGGCGGTCAACCGGGCCGTGGCCGGTGGCCGGCTGAGCCTGCTCAGCGGAAGTCGCGGCTGCCGCTGGCGGCCACCACCGGCAGCCGCCGCAGCCGGGTGGCGAGCAGGCTGACCGACTCCTCCATGCGTTCCACCCGGCCCTGGACGAGCAGGGCGCTGGCATCGATCGCGAGCCGGCGGTGGCGTTCCCATACCGCTGGCAGGCAGATCACGTTCGCCATCCCGGTCTCGTCTTCCAGGCTCAGGAACACCACCCCGCGCGCCGTCCCCGGCTGCTGCCGGTGGGTGACCAGCCCGGCCACCACCACCGTGGCGCCCGGCCGCGCCGTCTTCAGCTCCGCCGCCCCGATCACGCCCCCGCCCGGCGAGCCGCCCCCTGATGTGCGCCAGCGGGTGGGTGCCGAAGGTCCCGGTCGCCCACAGGTCGGCGAAGGTCTCCTCGGCGGCCGTCATGGCCGTCAGCGGCGGCGCGGCCAGGCCAACCGTGGTGCCGGGCAGCTGGCCGGCCCGGATGGTGGCCGCCGCCCCGGCCGCCCACAGCGCCTCCCGCCGGCTCATTGCGAAGCAGCCGAACGCGCCCGCCATGGCCAGTCCCTCCAGGGCCGGGGCCGGCAGGGCGGTGCGGCGGGCGAAGTCCTCCAGATCGCGGTACGGCTGGCCGGCCGCGATGACGGCGGCGGGACCGGAGCCGAGGTTCCTGACCGCGGTGAGGCCGAGCCTGATCGCGGGCCGGCCCGGCACTGGCCTGTCCCCTGCGGGCGGCCCGGGCGGGACGGCTGCGTCGGGGAGGGCGGTCCCGGGGCTTCCCGGTTCCTCCAGGGTGGCCACCGCGGCGCTGGTGTTGACGTCCACCCCGCGTACGTGCACGCCGTGCCTGCGGGCGTCACCGATCAGGCTGGCCGGCGAGTAAAAGCCCATCGGCTGGGCGCGCAGCAGGGCGGCGGTGAACGCGGCCGGGTAATAGCGCTTCAGCCAGGCGCTGGCGTAGACCAGGTAGGCGAAGCTGATCGCGTGTGACTCGGGGAAGCCGTAACTGGAGAAGGCGAGGATCTTGGCGTAGACGTCTTCCCCCACCTCGTCCGGTATCCCCCGGGCCGCCATCCCGGCCAGCAGCCGCCCGCGCAGCTCCTCGATCCGCTCGGGGCCCCGTTTGGAGCTCATTGCCTGCCGCAGCCGGTCCGCCTCGGCCGGGCTGAACCCGGCGCAGTCCACCGCGAGCTGCATCATCTGCTCCTGGAACAGCGGGACCCCGAAGGTCTTGCCCAGGGCCCGGTGCATGGACTCGTGCGGCAGGTACGGCGGCTCGTCGCCGCGGCGCCGGCGCATGTACGGGTGCACCGAGCCGCCCTGGATCGGGCCCGGCCTGATCAGTGCGACCTCGACCACCAGGTCGTAGAACTTCCGGGGCCGCAGCCGGGGCAGGGTCGCCATCTGGGCCCGGGACTCGACCTGGAACACCCCGACGGTGTCCGCCTCGCACAGCATGTCGTAGACGGCGGGGTCCTCCTGCGGAATCGTGTGCAGGCTCCAGCTCGCGCCGTGATGGGCCGCCACCAGCTCGAAACAGTCCCGCAGCGCCGTCAGCATGTCCAGGCCGAGCAGGTCGAACTTGACCAGCCCGGCATAGGCGCAGTCCTCCTTGTCCCACTGCAGCACCGAGCGGCCCGGCATCCGCGCCCACTCCACCGGGCACACCTCCCCGACCGGCCGGTCGCAGATCACCATCCCGCCGGAATGGATGCCGAGATGACGGGGCAGCCGCTGCATCCGGGCGGCGAGCTCGGTGACCGGCTCCGGGACGCCCGCATCGGCCGGGACCGGCTGGCCCGCGCCGTAGTGCCTGGGCCCCACCTGTTTCGCCCAGCCGTCCTGCTGCTGCGGGGTGTACCCCAGCGCCCGGCCCGCGTCGCGCAGCGCCATCCGGGGCCGGTAGGTGATCACGTTGGCGACCTGGGCGGCCTTGTCCCGGCCGTACTTGCCGTAGACGTACTGGATCACCTCCTCCCGGCGCCGGTGCTCGATGTCCAGGTCGATGTCGGGCGGGCCGTCCCTACCCGCCGACAGGAACCGCTCGAAAAGCAGGTCGTGCCGGACGGGATCCACGCCGGTGATCCCCAGCGCGTAGCAGACGGCCGAGTTCGCGGCGCTGCCCCGGCCCTGGCACAAGATGCCGGCCTGCTCGCAGAACCTGACGATGTCGTGGACGATCAGGAAGTAGCCGGGGAACCCGAGCGCCTCGATGACGTCGAGCTCGCGGGCGATCTGCGCGTAGGCCCCCCTGATGCGTTCGGCGCCCGGCGGGCCGTATCGCTGCGGCGCCTTCCCGGCGACCAGCGCGCGCAGCCAGGTCGCCTCGGTGTGCTTGCCCGGGACGGGGAAGACCGGCAGCCTGGGCGCGATCACCTGGAAGTCGAACGTGCAGTCGCGGGCCAGCTGCATGGTGCGCTCGGCCACGCCCGGATAGCTGCGGAGCCGGCCGGCCATCTCCGCGCCCGACCGGAGGTACGCGGCGCCGGAGGCAGCCAGCCAGCCGTCCATCTCATCCAGGCTGCGGCGGGCCCTGACCGCGGCCAGCGCCTGGGCCAGCCGGGCATCACGCGGGGTGGCGTAGTGCACGTTGCCGGTGGCGATCACCGCCATCCCGGTGCTGGTGGCCAGCTCATACAGGGCGTCATTGCGCTCATCGTCGGCCGGCTGGTCGTGGCTGGTCAGCTCGACCATGACGTTCTGCCGGCCGAACATGCCGGCCAGCGCCGCCAGTTCCGCCTCGGCCGCCTCCGGGCCGGCCGAGGCGAGCGCCGCGGGGACGGCACCCTTGCGGCAGCCGGTGAGGATCACCCAGTGCCCGCCGTGCGCCTGCGCCAGGGACTCCAGGTCGTAGACGGGGCGGCCCTTCTCACCCCCGGCGAGCTGCGCCGCGCTGATCACCTGGCACAGCCGCCGGTAGCCCTCCGGGTCCCGGGCCAGCACCAGCAGGTGCCGGCCCCCGGGGTCGGGCACCCCGGTCCGGGGCGTGGCGGAGGGCCAGCCCTCCGGATCGGCCGCCGGGGCGGAGGGAGGCCGTGCCGCGCGGTCGGCCGCGTCGGTGGCGAGGGGCCGCGCCACCGACCTGGTGGGGGGTTGTTCCGCCGATCTGGTGGGGGGCCGTGCCGCCGGGCTGGCCGCGACGCCCCCGCGAGGCCGGGGCCGGGCGGCGCCACCGCAGCGGGGGGGTAGGCCCAGGCTGAGCTCGGCACCGAAGATCGTGCCGATCCCGGGGCCGGCCTGCTCCCTGAGCCGGGCGGCCGCCTGCGCGAACTGCGGCACGCCGTACATGCCGTCATGATCGGTGATGGCCAGCGCGGCCAGGCCGAGGCGCACTGCCTCGGCGACCAGTTCGGCGGGAGCGGAAGCCCCGTCGAGGAAGCTGTACGACGAATGGCAGTGCAGCTCGGCCCAGGCCGGGCCGGCCGGGCCCTCGCCGGCCGGGCTGGCGCGGCCGGCGGCGGGCAGGCGGGTTACCGGCCGTGGCTCCGCCGCCCGGTCCCCGTCCGCGGCCCGGCGGGCGGGAGTCCCCCCGGACAGGCGGCGCTCGAGTTCCCGCCACGGCACGGGCGGGTTGTCCCAGCCCATGACCGGCTACCCCCGTCCCACGGAGCCGGCGCCGTCAGTCATATCTGGCCTCGATCAGCCAGCTGCCCTCCTGCACGGCCGCCAGCCAGGCCGTCCCGTCCTCGGTGACCAGCTGGAATCTGGCCCGCCTGCGCGCGGCGCCCGGATACCACCACCGCTCGGTAACCGGCCACGGCCCGGCCCAGGCGGTGACCGCCAGCCACGGGGCGCCGTCGGCCGACATCCGGGCGGGCGGCGCGGAGACCAGGCCCCGCCCGCTGACGGCCACCGCGGCGCCGGAGCCGTCGGCAACCCTGGCGGGCAGCGGGGACGGGTAGACCGTGGCCGGCGACGGCGGGGGGATCCGCCCCGGCCAGGGCCTGGCCGCCCGGTCCGGGCCGTCAGGCCCGCCCGGATCACCAGCCCGGCCCGGACCGCCCGCCGGCAGCATCCGGTCGCCATCGCCGTACGGCACCAGCGTCACCTGCTCGTCCGGGCTGCGGCCACCTGCCGGCACCGGGCGCATCACCGCGTCATGGCCGAGCATGGCCTGCACGCGGACCGCGGCCCGGGCCACCCGGTCGGTGACCATCGCATCGCCCCACAGTCCGAGCTGCCGGCCGTGGTCGCGGACCAGCTGATCGGGGGTCAGCCGCAGCAGCGCGATCCCGCCCGGGTAACCCTCGGTGGTTCGTTCCGCCGCCCCCATGGGGGCCGGAATCTGAGCCGCTGACGGTTCGCCGACGACAAGGGGAGAAGGCACGGGGGAGGGATGGGGCTGGCCGGGCTGCCAGGCGGCGAGCTGCCAGCGGACGCGCTCGGCCACCGCCAGCGCGGAAAGCAGCCCATCGTGGCGCCACAGCCGGGTGAGCTGCCGGCCGTCCTCCCAGACCGCCTGCACCTGAACCCGCACGCAGGCCAGCCCACCGGCGGCAAGGCCGTCATGCATCCGCTCGGCCAGCGCCTTGGCGGCGAACACCACGGGCTCGGCCTGGCGGGCGGGCGGGTCGAATTCGGCCGAAACCGAAAGGTCGGCCGGTGGCGGGCGGGGCGCCAGCGGCCGGGGGTCCAGGCCGCGCGCCAGCCGGTGGGCGATGACTCCCGGCACCCCGAACCGGTTGACCACATCGGCGGCCGACAGCGAGGCGAACTCTCCCAGCGTCCCGATGCCCAGCCGGGGGAGAAGGGCCGCCAGATCCGCGGCGCCGGGGCCGTCCAGCACGCTGACCAGGAACGGGGCCAGGAACGCCCGGCTGCGGCCGGGGGCCACCAACGTGGCTGCGCCCGAGTGTGCCGTGGACACCGGGG
>DATINY010000300.1:0-3553 GCA_035473755.1 Streptosporangiaceae bacterium | reverse complement strand
GTATCCCGAGAGCGTCTCCGTTACCGCGTATGTTGACGGCTTGATTTCCTGAGCATCTCGGCCGCGTGTCTGGCCATGCTCTTTGACGATGTCGCCTCCTGGCCGCCGTTGAGCGGGCCAGGATTTTGCTGTCTTTGGTGAACGTGAGGGATCCCTCCTCGCCTCGTTTTGCGCCGATCGCGGGGAGGGATCCGAGGCGGTGAGTCGCCCGTGGCCATCGTATGGCCGTGTCCGCTGCCGGTCGATGCTTATGTGGCGGCTGGCCGGAAGGTGGAGGTCCCGCGCCCGGTCTGCCCGTCGTGCGCCGGGCCGCTGGTGTTCTGGTCTGGTTACTGGCGGCATGTCCGGGCGGCGGGCCGCTGCCCGAAGATCTTCGTGCCCAGGGTGCGCTGCGGCCCGTGCCGGGTGAGCCATGCCCTGCTGCCCGCGTTCGTCCTGGTGTGGCGGCTGGACCTTGCCGAGGCGGTCGGCGCGGTGATCGGCCAGGTGGCCGGGGTCGGGTGCGGGGTCCGGCCGGCGGCCGCCCGGGTCGGCGTGCCGCATACTACGGCGCGGGGCTGGGTGCGCCGGTTCGGGGCACGTGCCGGGGAGCTCGGGGTCGCGTTTGCGGCGCTGGCCGTCGATCTGGGCGGCGAGGCGATCTGCCCGCCCGCTGAGGCGGGCCGCTTTGCGCTGACCGCGATCGGCGCTGCGTTCGGCGCGGCCGCCAGTTTGCCGGGCTGGCTGGCGGTGGGCCTGTGGCGGTTCGCGTCGGCGGTGAGCGGCGGGAGGCTGATCGCCGCCAACACAACCTCGCCCTGGCTGATCGTCGGCAGCCGGCGTTTCATGCCTCCTATCCCGCCATTACCGGCATGAGGAGGACCGCATGGACCACAAGAGGCAGGAAGAGATCGCGCTGCACCGCTGGGCGGTGATCGCCGAGGCGGCCGGCGACCGGCTGACCCTGCGGGAGCGGGGGGCGCTGGTGCGCCAGATAGCCGCCCGCGCCCACACCCATCCGGACGGGTCGGCCCGCCGTTACTCGCGGGGGACGGTCGACCGCTGGCTGCGGGCCTGGCGCAAGGGCGGGCTGGAGGCGCTCAGGCCGTCGCCGCGGGCGGATGCCGGCGTGGTGCGCGCCCGCCCGGAGCTGTTCGCCGAGGCGGCCGCGCTGCGGCTGGAGCTGCCCGGCCGGTCCGCGGCGCAGATCGCCTCGATCTTGTACCACCGGCACGGGGTGGCCGTCTCGGAGCGGACCGTGCGCGGCCAGCTGCGCCGGGCCGGGCTGCACCGCGAGGCGCTGGCCGCCGAGCCGAAGGCCTACGGCCGGTACGAGGCGGCCCGGCCGAACGAGCGGTGGATTACCGACGTGCTCGTCGGCCCGTGGGTGCCGTACCCGAGGCGGGAGGGGTCGGCGCGGGCCCGGCTGTTCCTGATCGTCGACGATCACTCCAGGCTGCTGGTGGACGGCCGGTTCTTCGCGCATGAGAATGCCCGCGCCTGCCAGGACCTGCTGCGCCGGGCGATCACCTGCCGCGGCCTGCCCGACGTGTTCTATGCTGATAACGGAGCGCCTTTTTCGAACGCGTGGCTGGCCCGTACCTGCGCTGTGCTGGGTATCCGGCTGGTGCATTCGAAACCCTACTCGCCGGAAGGGCGGGGGAAGCAGGAAAGGCTGAACCGCTATATCCGGGAGGCGTTCCTGGCCGAAGCCGTCCACCACGGCATCGAGTCGCTGGATGCGCTCAACGACCTGTTCGCCGCATGGGCCGAGCAGGTCGCCAACCGGCGGGTGCACGCCGAGACCGGCCAGACCCCGATCAGCCGGTTCGAGGCCGCCGGGCCGCCGCGGCAGGCCAGCCCGGACCGGCTGCGCGAGGCGTTCCGCTGGTCGGTCACCCGCCGGGTCACCCGCACCGCCACCGTCCCGCTGGAGGGAAACGCCTACGCCGTGGACCCGGCGCTGACCGGCAGGCGGGTCGAACTGCGGTACGACCCCGAAGACCTGTCCCGGATCGAGGTGTTCCTGGACGGCAAGCCCGCCGGGGCCGCGACCCCGTTCATCACCCGCCGGCACGTCCACCGGGCGGTGCCCCAGGCCGCCCGCCCCGAAGCGGCGCCGACCGGGATCGACTACCTCGGCCTGGTCGCCGCCGCACACGAGGAGGAGGCCGGCACCGGCGCGAAGATCGACTTCACCCGGCTCGGCAAGCTCCCCGGCAGCGACCGCAACCAGCAGCAAGAGCAGGAGGAAGAGCGGTGAGCGCGGCGCCGTGGGCCGCGCATTTCGGGCTGGCCCGCACCCCGTTCGGCAAGTCCATCGCGGCCCGGGACCTGTTCCCCCGCCAGGCCCACGCCGAGGCGATCGCCCGGATCAGCTTCTGCGTGGTGGAATGCGCGCTGGGAGTCGTCACGGGGGACGTCGGGGCGGGCAAGACGGTGGCGCTGCGCGCCGCCGTCGCCGGCCTGGACCCGACCCGGCACCAGGTGATTTACATCGCCAACCCGGCGTTCGGGACCAGGGGCCTGTATGTCACGATCGTCCGGGCGCTGGGCGCCCAGCCACGCTACCTCAAAGCCGAGCTGATGGGCCAGGCATCGGACCTGCTGGCCGCCGAGACCGCGGAAAGACACCGCCGGGTCGTAGTGATCTGCGACGAATCCCATCTCCTCCAGCCGGATCAGCTGGAGGAGCTGCGGCTGTTGACGAACTCCGAGATGGACTCGGCGTCCCCGTTCGCCGCGATCCTGGCCGGGCAGCCCACCCTGAACCGGCAGCTGCGCATGGGCATGTTCGCCGCGCTCGACCAGCGGATCGCCACCCGGTTCACCATCAAGCCGATGGACCTCGCCGAGTCCGCCGCCTACCTGCGGCATCACCTCAAGCTGGCCGGCCGTGACGAGCCACTGCTCGCCGATGACGCCATCGCCCGGCTGCACCGCGTCGCCAACGGGCTGCCCAGGGCTCTCAACAACGCCGCCACCGCGGCGCTCATCGCCGCCGCCGCGGCCGGCAAGGACCTCGTCGACGATGCCTGCGCCAAGAAAGCCGTCGCCGAGCTCACCCGCGACTAGCCGCACCACCCCGCCGGCCCGGGCGCCCGCGGTCCCGGGCCGGGCGGTGCCCGGCCCTCACGAACCCCGCCCCCGCCGCCCGGGCACGGGACCGTCGCAGCCACCGCCATGACCCGGGCCGAGGCGCTGCGCTGGTGGCGGGCAGGCTACCAAGCCGGCCGGCAGGCCGCCGAGCACGAGCAGCAGGCCCAGGCCCACCGGGATCGGCTCGTCACCAGCTTCCACGCCCAGCGTGCCGCCGACCAGCAGGCCAGACTCGACGCGCTGCTGCTCGAGGCCATCGCGGCGCTCGCCGGCCTGTTCAGCGGGCCGGACCACCCCGGCAACCACCCAGCCTGACCGCCGCCACAGCAGAAGGTCACCGCCAAGACCTGCCGGAATGTCCACATCAAACGCTGCCGACACGTGTGCAAACAGCGTGGCCGCTAACACCTGGTAGCTGCAGATGCTCAGTGCTATCGAGGAAGCTCGCGCGGCAATCCCCGCTCCGCCCTGGAAG
>DATINY010000299.1:0-3811 GCA_035473755.1 Streptosporangiaceae bacterium | reverse complement strand
CCTTGAGGCGGTAGAAGTTCATGCCCTCGACCCTGATCGTCTGGCCGGAGGCGGGGATCCCCATGAACTCCTGCTGCAGAGAACCGGTCACGACCCAGCGGGTGGCGACGGTGTCGCCGCTGGCGATGATGTCCTGCAGGTCCTCCTCTATGCCGGGGAAGACCGCCTTGAAGCCCGCGACCTTCTGCTTGAAGCCGGCCAGCGTCGGCTCATGGCCGGGCGCTGGATTGTGGTCGGCCACGCCCGGGTCGCAGAGCTCGTCGATTGTCGCCTGGTCGGCCGCGCGAAACGCGTGCTCGAAGCGCGTGATGATCTCGATGTTGCCGGACAAGGCCAGCCCCTCTCTTTCCGCCGGTGCTGATGGTGTTACTGTTTGCGGCTTATCTGTTAAAAGCTCGAATCCCACTAGGCTCTTTTCTCCTTAACGCCCTCCACAAACATCAGCACGCGGCCCTACGGCCGAGATTACATATGCGACAGCCGCCATGACCGCCTCCTTCGTAGCAACTGATTAGTTGCGATAATATGGCAACCACGCGGTTGCGTCAACTGGCCGGCGGGTGCGGGAGCTCGGCCCGGACTTGCGGCGGCTGCTGGCCTGGGCATCTTGCACCGGTACAGCAACCTCAGATGGTGGATGCAGCGACTGCCCGGACCGGCACAGCCCACTCCCGACGCGCTGGCTGACCGCTGGTTCGTCACCGAATGATCGCGCTGTTCGGGCCGCCCTGAACCGCGCCCGCCGGGGTGGCCATCTAGAGCTTTACGCGACATATCGCGTTTAGCCTCGTTGGCCGCTACGATGGCGCCATGGCCGATGCCCGCTATAACGGTTCGCTCTCGCCCGACATCCAGCCAGCCCAGGACGTGGCGCGGCTCGAGTTGCGCGCCTCGGACGCCGATCGGGACCGTACGGCCGCCGTGCTCGGCAACGCCCTGGCCACCGGCCGGCTGACCAGTACCGAGCATGCGGAGCGGCTCGACGCCGCCTACACCGCGACAACCCTCGGTGAGCTCGCCCCGCTCACCCGCGACCTGCCTGCCGACGACGCTACGGCCGCCGGCGTGGCGGCCGTGGACCGGGCCGAGGTCGCCGCCCGCTTCAGCAAGGTGATCCGCTCCGGGCGCTGGGTGGCCGGGCGGCACACCCGGCTGACCGCACATTTCGGCGCGCTGGTCGTCAACCTGGCCGACGCCGTCCTGCCGGGCCGCGAGATCACGCTGCAGATAGACGCCTTCTGCGGCAAGCTGATCTTGACCGTCCCGGCCGGGGCTCATGTGATCGACGAGGGCGGCGCGCTGTTCGCTAAGCGGGCCGTCTACGGCCGCCAGGATCCCGGCGACGCCGACGGTCCGGTAATCCGCCTCGTCGGCGAGGCCCGCTTCTCCAAGGTTGCCGTGCATCGGGGGCGCTACGATCCGTATGCCCAGTGGCGGCACTGGCAGCAGCAGCCGTAAATCCGTACCGCCCGGTCAAGGCTTAATCATGGCGCATGAACATATTGAATATTACAAAGACGGCGGCATTAAGAGTAAAGGCCATATAGCTGACGGCGGCATGGACGGTTATTGGGAGTGGTTCAGGAAGAACGGCACTAAAATGCGGTCTGGGCACTTCAGAAACGGCGAGCAGGTTGGTGAATGGATCACCTATGACCAGCAGGGTCAAGTCTACAAAGTCACCAACATGGACAAGAGGTGAGCAGGCCGGGCCCGTGCGGTGGCTAGCCACCAGCGGCGATGCCGCCGAGGTTGCTGGTGGAACCCGGAACGGCCCGGCGCCGCTGAGCGGCGCCGGGTCCCGGCGCTCCCCGTCCCAGGGCTCCGGCCTTCGCGGGGCCGGTGAGACATCCGGGGATGGCTCATGCCGGCCGCAGAAGGTGCGCCGCCCCGCCTGCTCAAGGGCCGTCGGCCGGCCGCAGGTCGAGGATCCGGTCGCAGCGGGCGGCAACCTCGGGGTCGTGGGTGGCCAGGACCAGGGCCCCGCCGCCGGTGGCCACCTCGAAGAGCCGGGTCAAGGTGATGGCCCGTGAGGCGGGGTCGAGCTCGGCGGTGGGCTCGTCGGCGATCAGCAGTCTGGGCCTGAGCGCGAGCGCGCGTGCGACCGCGGTGCGCTGCTGCTGCCCGCCGGAGAGTTCCTCGACCAGATGATCCGCGTGCGCACCGAGACCAACCTGGCCGAGGGCCTCCCGCGCGGCGGCGGCCGCCTCGGACGGGGCCCGGCCCGCGGCGCGCAGCGCAACCTCGATGTTCTCGGCCGCAGTGAGCAGGCTGACGAGGCCGTAACCCTGGAGCACCAGGGCGACGCCCTGGCCCGGCCCGGCGACGCCGGTGAGCCGGATGCCGTCGATGTAGACCTCACCGGAACTGGGGGTGTCCAGGCCCGCGAGCAGCGTCAGCAGGCTGGTCTTGCCGGAGCCGGACGGGCCGGTGACCGCGAGGCGCTCACCCGGGTGCACCGACACGCTGACCCGGGAGAGGATCTGCTGGCCGTCGCGCATGTACACCAGGCCGCGTGCCTCCAGGGTGGCCATTCCCGCCCTGGCCTCCAGGGCGGTCATTCCTGCTCCGGGCTGATCGGGCGCAGTTCGACCCCGTGCGCGGTGCGCCTGGCGCGGGCCAGGGATCCGGGCGGCAGCACGTCCAGAGTGTCCGGCGGCAGCTGGACGGTGCCGTCCCGGCCGACAACCACGAACTCCTCCCCGGCCCGGCCTTCCGCGCCCACCCGGCCGTCGCGGATGGTCACGGTCCGCCCGAACGCCGCCCCCACCGCCGGGTCGTGGGTCACCACGAGCGCCGTTATGCCGGAATCGCGGTTGGCCGCCTGGATCAGCCCGATGACAGCCGTTGCCGACTCCTGGTCGAGCTGGCTGGTGGGCTCGTCGGCGAGCAGCAGCCGCGGCTCGTTGGCCACCGCGACCGCGACCGCGAGCCGTTGCTGCTCCCCGCCCGACAGCTTCCCGGCGGGCCGGTGCGCGACCGGGCCGAGGCCGACCGCGTCCAGCAGGCCGGCCGCCCGCCTGCGCCGGGCCGCCAGGCGACTGCGGGCGGGCCGCTGCGCGAACATGATGTTGCCCACGGCGGTCTCGTACGGGAGCAGGTTGCGCGCGGGGGTCTGCAGCACCACTCCGATCTCATGCAGCCGCAGGTCGGCGCCGGCCTGCGCGGACAGCGCGCCCGGCCTGCGCCCGTGCACCTCGACGGTTCCGGCGGTGGGGCGCAGCAGGCCCGCCAGCAGCCACAGCAGGGTGGACTTGCCGGCGCCGCTCGGCCCGAGCAGCGCCACCGTCTCCCCGCTGGCGATCGCCAGGTCAACGCCGCGCAGCGCGGTGATCTCCTGGCCGGGGGTGCCGTAGACGTGGACCAGGTTGTCGCAGCGGACCGCGCTGGATGTCATGCCGGCGCCTCCCGCAGCTGGCTGAGCCGGATCCCGTGGACCAGTGCCACGCTCGCCGCGACGGCCGCGGCGAGCATCAGCGCGGCGGCCACGCCGAGCAGCACGCTGGCCGGCCGGCGGGGAGTAGGACAGCGGCGCCACCACCGGCCCGATGAACTCGGGAACGTTCGGCAGTACGACGGCGGCGGCGGCGAGCCCGGCCGCGGTGCCGACGATGGCGCCGAAACCGAGTACCGCCAGCTGCTCGGCCAGCAGCGCGCGGCGCAGCGTCCTGTGGGCCACGCCGGAGGCGACCAGCGCGGCGTACTCGTACCGGCGCCGGCGGGCGGACAGATACAGCCCGAGGATCGCGCCGGCCACGGCCAGGACGGCCGCGGCCGCCGCATCCGCCAGGAAGAGCACGCTCGCCAGGCC